>NC_009922.1:312355-624711 GCF_000018325.1 Alkaliphilus oremlandii OhILAs
AATGCGGTATGGACCGGAGCAGTCTGCAGAGATTGCTTTTGCCATACGGGGTCCGCTATCCGTATAAGCACCACAATCAACATAATAGGTACATTCCAATGCTTGAATGTAGCCTTCTTTTGTTGCGCCAATTTTTATTTGGGCTTCCACACTTATTTTGGCTGGAGAAGTACCGATGTCCTCCTCTCTGGTATTGGCGATGCGCACCAGCTTTCCACCTACTGCTAAAGAGGCCAAATAAGCTAATATTTCAAGATTGAGGCTGGACTTTCCACCAAAGGCGCCTCCAACCAAGGGAACACGGACGATGATATTACCCTCGGGAATGCTGAAAAGCTGGCTCAGGTCCTCTTTTATAGTAAAAGGCATCTGTGAAGAGGTATCGATGATGACATTACCGTTGGGCAGAATTTGTGCCTGTGCATTTCTAGTCTCCAAGGCAATATGGTCCGAGCTGGGCATTGAAAAGCTGGACGCTACAATAACATCGCTTTGCTGCCATCCCAAGTTCATATTTCCTTTTCTTATTTTTTCATGGGTGGAGATATTTGTGCCCGGAATTGGATATACATCTTGAACGGCACAGGAATAACTTCCTAGATTTTCGTGTAGAAGCACTGCGTCTGGTTGAACCGCGTCTTTTATGGTACGTACAATGGGTAAAGGTTCATAATCTATTTTTATCAGCTGCAAGGCACTCATAGCCTCGGCTTCACTGCTGGCTACCACTAAGGCCACGGGCTCCCCCCAATATCGAACCCGATTCCTTGCAATGGGTGGTCGATCCTTAAGGATCGGACCGCTTAAAGTTGGCATATAATCTCCTGTGATGACAGCTTTCACACCGGCAGCTTTCATTGCTGGTGCAATATGAATTTTTTTTATAAGTGCATGGGCATATGGACTTGTCAGTACTTTTGCATATAAGATACCTGCGACTGGTGTATCGCCATTGTATTTTGCGGCACCAGTGACCTTATTCCAAGCTTCTTTTCTCGAGATATGAACGCCTATTGTATCCATCGTATTTCTCCTCGCCATTGGTAATGAATCGTTTATTGATGGTTATATTTTATCCATTTGTGTTGAATCTATCCAATCCTATAAAAATCTTTCAAAGAAGGGAGAGGCATAAGAAATTATATTTAACTGGAATTTAACAGCATGTTAATAGAAGATTTACATGACTGTATTATCATGGTGACTAAACGTGAACATGAGGGGGATCATTATGGGATTCAGACATAAAATTTTAACAAAAATATTATGGATATTTTTATCGATACAGTTTGTTTCTTTGATTGCACTTATTACATATCAGTCGATCCAGAGTAAGCAGCTCATAGAAAGATTTTCAAAGCAGTCAGAATCCTTATTGGTTACTCAAATCGAAAGATCTGCCGAAATCTTATTTAGCACCGTGGAAAAGAGCATATTAGCAGTTTCTAGAGAAGAAAGTGTAACCGATATTTTAGTAGATAAAAAGTATGAAGAACAGATTATAAAAGATTTCAAGAAATATGGAGAAGCCAATGGCAGTATTCGAGCACTGATGTTAGGAACTCATAATGATCAATTTTACCGCTATCCCTTTAATGATAAAAAGCTGGCGAATTATCAGCCCACAGAAGAAATCTGGTATAAGAAAGCTATGGAGAATAAAGGACGAGTGATCTATACCTCTCCATTTAAAGACGAAATTACAGGAGAAACCGTCATTGCCATTGCCAAAACGGTAAATAAGGATGGCAATGTGAATGGCGTCATAGGAGCCACACTATCCATTGATTTATTTCAGCAAATTTTACAGGATATTACCATTGGCCAATCGGGCTATGCATTTGCGGTGAATCAGGAGGGAACCATAACGGCACATAAGGATTCTGAAATGATCGCTCAAAGTATATTACAGAGCGACCTTTATACAAAAATGGTATCCGCTGATGAGGGGTCGGTATATTATGCTGAAAAAGGAAACCAGCAGTTTGTGGAATACGTAACCAATGAGCGGACAGGTTGGCGATTTGCGGTTACCATGGGATATTATGAAATTCAGAATCAAATATGGACAAGTATCCTTCGAAATTTAGTGATTTTTGTTGTTGCTCTTATCCTATGCACAGTTTCAAGTCTATGGATTGTAAAAGGCATTGTAAGTCCCATTCTTCAGGTAGTAAAAGCCATGAAGAAGGTAGAACAAGGCGATTTAGCTGTCGGCTTAGATATTCATACGCAGGATGAAATCGGTCAGTTGGTTCAAGGGTTTAATCACATGGTGATCCAGATTAAAAATTTAGTTTTAGAAATATCCTTGGCCTGTAGGACTTTGCTGGATGTATCGGGTCAATTCAGTATGGTTTGTGAGAATAATGTAGCTTCTGTTCAACAGATCAATACCTCCATCGAAGATATGTGGGTAGGCTTAGAAAATCAAGCACAGCAGGGGGAGAATGTATTGAATAGGATGGAGGCGTTTACCAAGTGCATCGAAAGTGTTGTAAATAATATACACATCATTAATAGAGAAACTTCCTTTAATAAAAAGATTAGTGAAGAAGGTATGAAGTCTGTGGAAGCGCTAAATAAGGCTTCGAAACTAAACCTAGATAATGTAGAGCATATGCTGATCGAAACACAGGGTCTCCATGAAAAATCGCGTATGATTATAACGATTATCGATCATATCGAAAAGATAGCAAAGCAAACGAACCTAATCTCCTTAAATGCATCGATTGAAGCGGCAAGAGCTGGAGAACATGGCCGAGGATTTGCTGTTGTGGCAAGTGAAATTCATAATTTGGCAGAAGAAAATGGACAACTAGTAAAAAAAACACGTACATACTTAAGCAATATGCTAACTCAGGTGGATAAAACTGTGGAGACCATGGAGGGAATGAAATTGACCTCCCATAGTGAGTATGAATCCATGCTAAAAGCAAAGGAAGTATTTATGGAAATTGATCGTAGAACGAATCAAATTTTCTTGGAAATGGATAATTTAAATCAATCCGTTCTGTTAATGAAGGGTCATAATAAAGAAGTTCTTTCCGAAGTAAGAAATATAGCGGAAGCAACGGACAATTTTGCCCATGCCAGCAAGGGGATTTATCAAAGTGTGGGGGTTCAGACAGCGGGGATAGAGCAGTTATTTGTAGCAGGCGAGGACATTACGCAGATGACAAGATTATTGGAAGAAAAAATTAGCCGATTTTATTTAGAGGAAGAAGAACTGGTAGAGGACATAGCAATAGATGAAGAAATAGAAGAAGTGACAGAAAAAGAAGAAGTCGAAGAAGCGGTTCCAGAAAGAGAAGTAGTGGAAGGGATATTAATAGAAGAAGCAAGCTAAGCAAGACACTACAAAAATACATTTTAGAGGATATGGGATCAAGATGATTAACAGAGAGTTAACAAAATCATCATATTGCGTTAACAAAAATAGAGTAAAGTATTATTTGTAAGGTAGAGAAATAAAAAACAAAAAAACAAAAAGGCTAAGGAGAGATAATGAAAGATGAAAAAAGTAATGAGCGTTATTTTAGTAATAATGGCGATGGCAGTAATATTTGTTGGTTGTTCATCAAAATCTTCTGATATAGGGACAAAAACTTCTGGGGAGACACCAACAGAAACTAAATTACAAGGAACAGTAAGTATCATCGGATCTACTTCAGTACAACCGATTGCACAAACATTAGCAGATGAATTTTCAAGCATCGAAACAGGAATCAAGGTGGATATACAAGGTGTTGGTTCTACTGCTGGTGTAAAGGCAGCAAATGATGGAACAGCGAATATTGGGACGGCTTCTCGTGAATTAAAAACAGAGGAGAAAGAATGGGGATTAACTGAGCATGTCATTGCATTAGATGGAATTGCAATTGCCATTCATCCAGAAAATACTATCACTGATTTAACAAAGGAACAAGCTGCTCAAATTTTTAAAGGTGAAATTACAAACTGGAAAGAAGTGGGCGGAGCTGATGCAGAGATCATTGTAGTTAGCCGTGAAGACGGTTCTGGTACAAGAGGTGCATTTGAAGAAATTCTAAAGATGGAAGGCGAACTTAGTGAGAAAGCATTAATTGCAGAAGGAAACGGTGCAGTTAAACAAAATATTGCTACAAAAACAAATGCCATTGGATATGTTTCTCTTGGATACTTAGATAATTCCATCAAAGCCCTTAAAATTGATGGTGTAGAAGCAACTGTTGCAAACATCCAATCCAATCAATATACCGTTTCAAGACCATTCCTAATGCTGACAAAGGGAGAACCTACTCCAGAAACAAAAGCCTTTTTAAACTTTATTATGAGTAGTGAAGGTCAAAAAATTGTTGCAGAAGATTATATTCCCGTAAAATAATACCTATGGAATAATAGCGATCAACAAATAAATCGTAGGCGAAGGATGACTCCGTATTGAAATTTTATGGAGTCTAAATTCTTTTACAAAATCTACAAAAGTAGAAAGGAGTGATGGAATGAAGGATAGTAGCAATGCATTGATGATGAAAAAGGAAAAATTGAATATACAGAATGTAGATCATCAGTTGAAAAGAAATAAAACGAAGGATTTAGGGGAACAAGTCATAGAAACATTTTTCTTTGTGTGTGCTTTGGTCGCTGTTCTATCCGTAGTTATTATTACTGTGTATATTTTTGTGAAAGGTGTCCCTGCGATTTCTGAAATAGGATTGAGAAACTTTACGTTGGGTCAGAAGTGGAAACCGCTGCAAGGGGTTTTTGGTATATTTCCGATGATTATCGGATCGATTTATGCTACGCTGGGTGCTATTGTGATGGGTGTGCCAATTGGCGTATTAACAGCAGTATTTTTAGCAGAAGTTGCACCGGGGTGGCTTGTGAAAATTGTAAAGCCAGCGGTGGAGCTATTGGCTGGCATACCTTCCGTTGTATATGGTTTTTTTGGTCTGGTAGTGATTGTTCCTCTGATTAGTAAGCATTTTGGAGGTCCAGGAAATAGCTTATTGGCAGTGAATGTTATGCTGGGTATTATGATTCTTCCCACCATCGTGAATATTTCTGAAAATGCAATACGTTCCGTACCGAAGGAATATAAGGAAGCATCACTGGCATTAGGGGCGTCTCAAATCCAAACTATTTTTAAAGTGATATTACCAGCAGCTCGTTCTGGTATTTTAACATCAGTTGTACTTGGCATCGGAAGGGCAATCGGCGAAACCATGGCGGTAATATTAGTAGCGGGAAATACGCCGGCCATTCCCAAAGCTTTAACTGAGCCAATGCGCACCCTAACTGCAAATATTGCGATGGAAATGTCCTATGCACAGGGTCTGCATCAAGAAGCATTATTTGGAACAGGGGTCATCTTATTTATTTTTATCATGATCTTAAATATAGCCCTCAATATTTTTACCAATAAGGCAGGTGAATAACTTGATATCGAGACAAAAGCAAGATGCTTTGATTAAAAGCTTCATATGGATTTCTGCTTTTATTACCGTAGGAGTATTGGCATGGATCTTAATTTATATAATTTCCAATGGCATTTCTGAGATCAGCTGGGACTTTTTAACCAATGATGCAAAAGGAAAGAATGCTGGGATATTCCCTATGATTTTAAATACCTTATATCTTATTTTATTATCCTTGGCTATTTCTACCCCCATTGGTGTTTGTTCTGCAATTTATTTAGTAGAATATGCAAAGGCTGGAAAGATTGTACGAGTCATTCGATTTGCAACAGAGAGCTTGGCTGCGATCCCATCCATTATCTATGGATTATTTGGAATGATATTCTTTGTTATTGCATTAAAATTAAACTTCTCCATTGTATCGGGCGCTATTACTTTGAGTATGATGGTATTACCTACAATCATTAGAACCACCGAAGAGGCGTTAAAGTCTGTACCCAATAGCTACAGAGAGGGGAGTCTAGCCCTAGGCGCTTCAAAATTGAAGACGATTCTCAGTATTATTCTTCCAAGTGCCATGCCAGGCATTATAACAGCGGTGATATTAAGTATTGGTAGAGTTGTTGGAGAGACAGCGGCAGTATATTTAACAGCAGGAATGGTACCTAGAGTCGCTGGCAGTATTATGGAGTCTGGCAGAACCTTATCGGTACATCTCTATATATTAGCAAAAGAAGGGATTTCCTTTCAGCAAGCAGATGCAACTGCCTTTGTATTGATTCTGATCGTATCCATTATAAACTTTATAGCAAATAAAATCGCATCAAGACTAAAAAGAATATAGTCTTTAGAAAAATTTGAATCGGCGAAGGAATAAGATGGGAGGCAAACAAATGTCTAAAATTGTTGTTGAAGATTTAGATTTATATTATGGCGCGTTTCAGGCCCTACAAGATATTTCTTTAAACATAGAAGAAAAGAAAGTCACCGCGTTAATCGGTCCTTCCGGTTGTGGAAAATCAACATTTTTAAGAACGCTAAACAGAATGAACGATTTGATTGACAATGTGCGGATAGAGGGTAAATTGGAATTAGACGGAAAAGATATTTACAGTAAAGACTTAGATGTGGTAGCTCTTAGAAGACGAGTAGGAATGGTGTTTCAAAAGCCCAATCCTTTTCCAAAATCTATCTATGAAAACGTCGTATATGGACCCAGGTCCTACGGTGTAAAATCGAAAATAGAGTTAGATTCAATTGTAGAGAAAAGTTTAAAGAAGGCGGCTTTATGGGATGAGGTAAAGGACCGATTGAATAAATCTGCCCTTGGATTATCGGGTGGACAGCAGCAAAGGCTATGTATTGCCAGAGCATTGGCAATGGAGCCTGAAATATTGCTGATGGATGAGCCTACATCTGCATTAGATCCGATTGCTACTGCTAAAATAGAAGAACTTGTATCAGAAATTAAAAAGGAGTATACCATCGTAATTGTGACACATTCCATGCAGCAAGCAGCAAGAATATCCGATTTTACGGCATTCTTCTTAATGGGCCAGTTAATCGAAGTGGGTAAAACGAAGGAGATTTTCACCATGCCGAGAGATAAACGAACAGAGGATTATATTACAGGTCGATTTGGCTAAGGAGGTATAAAATGAGAGAAAAATTTACAAATCAATTAAGGGAGCTTAATCTTAAGATGTTGAAAATGGGTGCTATGGTAGAGCATATCATTGATCTGTCCATTGAGGCTCTAGTGAAACGAGATTTAGAGCTGGCAGGAAAGATTAATAAACTAGATGATGAAATTGACGAATTAGAGCTTGAAATAGAAATTGAATGTATGCAGATATTGGCACTGCAACAGCCTATGGCAAAAGATCTAAGGGTTATAGGTACCATATTGAAGATCATAACCGACTTAGAGCGTATGGGGGATCATGCCGTGAATATTGCGAAGACCACGATTAAGATAGGAAATGCCCCTCTAATTAAACCATTAATCGATATCCCTAGAATGTCGAAGCTGTCTCAAGATATGGTAAGCAAAAGTCTGGATGCCTTTATGAAGGAAGATATAGAACTGTCTAGAGCCATAGCAGCAGAGGATGAATTGGTAGATAAAATCTATGAGGATATTTATATGGAGCTGATCGGAATGATGATAGAAAAACCGGAAATTATTGAACAGGCGACACATCTTCTATTCATTGGTAGGTTTTTAGAGCGGATTGCAGATCACGCCACCAATATAGGGGAAAGAGTGATCTATATGGTGACTGGAGAACGTGTTGAGATTAATTAATAAAAATACACGAAATTATAGTTCTGAGCATATGGGCCTAAGCACACAAATTACCTGCAATAAAGTATGGGTTATTTAACGGGTTATTAACTATAAGTTAATGTAGACTTAATTTCTATCTGAATATAAAGATGTATACTATAGATAGAAATTAAAGGAGAGGTGATTGGATGAAGCTTAATTTATGTATTGATATTGATGGAACGATTACAGATGCATACTATTGGTTAGAGCGAGCAAATCAGTATTTTGGAAAAAATTTAAAACCCAAGGATGTTACTACCTATGACATTCATGAAGTATTAAGGATTCCAAGAGAAGAGTACGATAAGTTTTATGAATTATATAGCAAAGAGATCCATCTGGAAGCGGAAGTTAGAGAAAATGCGCAGAATGCACTTGTAAGCTTAAATAGTAAAAATAATATTTTCTATGTTACAGCAAGAAGTCAGAGAATGAAAAGCATAACCGAAGAGTGGTTTCACAAAAACAATTTACCGAAAGGGAAGCTATATTTATTAGGATCTCACTATAAGGTAGATCAAGCGAAAGAACTATCCTGCCATATTTTTATAGAAGATCGCTATGAAAATGCATTGGAAATTGCAGCGGCTGGGTTTAAGGTGCTATTGATGGATTGTTACTATAATCGAAAAGAATTGATGCCAGGTATAACAAGGGTTTTCAACTGGGTAGAGGTCTATAATGAAATCGAAAAATATAGGGAAGAAATTATAAAAGGAACCATTAAAATTGCTTAATCGTTCCTTTTATTGTGTTTATTTATTTTATTGGACCCATGCGGTCATGTGATGCTCTTTAGTTTAAAATCAACTCGTCAACTTTAACACCCAATACTTTGGCCAATACAACTACTTTATTGAGGGAAGGATTTTTTTTAGCTCCCCGTTCCAGCTCTTCAATATAGCTTTTCGAGATATGCGTTAAGTTGGAAATATCCAAGGTGGTGTATCCTTTGATATTTCTTAGCTCTCTAACTTTTAAACCATTCAGCATAAAATTCCTCCTTTAAATTAGAAGCTTCAATCATCTAATCGGTATGGTCTAATTTACATTAAAGGTGCATCTCAATTAAATTATATAAAATTAACTTAAACTTTGCTTTAACAACAAGTTAAGTTTTAGTAAATATATAAAATTTGCTTCAATATTGTAGGAAAACGAACGATTTTCACATAGTATTTACTATTAAAAACTTGTTTTAAAAATATAAAAATTATGGTATGATAGTATGGCATGATATTATGATACAATTATAACAATTACGGAGGTGTTTGGTTGTGGATAAGCAACAAAAAGCTGCACTTATTATAATGCCTATAGTAGCGATTGGTATTTTAGCTGGTGGAATGTTTATGTCAAACAAAGGAGCTACAGCTTCAGCTGCTACTTATACAGATGGGGTATATGAAGGTGTAGGAGAAGGATTCGCTGGACCAATTAAGGTTAAGGTTGAAGTTGCAGGTGGAAAAATTGCTTCTATAGATTTATTAGAGCATAGTGAGACACCGGGAATCGGTGATGTAGGAGCGCAAAATGTTATTGACAGCATTATAGCAGAACAAAAGGCAGATGTAGATGTATCTTCTGGCGCAACGTTCTCAAGTAACGGTGTAATGGAAGCCGTTAAGAATGCCCTAAGCGCTGCTGGCGGAACACAAAGCTTTACTGATGGAGAATTCGAAGGTACTGGTGAGGGCTTCGGAGGACCAATTAAAGTTAAAGTCGTAGTTTCTGGTGGAAAGATCACTGGGATCGAGCTATTAGAAAATAGCGAGACACCAGGCTTAGGAGATGTAGGCGCACAAAATGTTATCGATAGCATCATAGCAGAACAGAAGACAGATGTAGATGTATCTTCTGGTGCAACATTCTCAAGTAACGGTGTAATGGAAGCGGTTAAAAATGCTTTAGCTGGTGGAACTGCAGGCGCTAAGGAAGAGCCAGCAGAAGAAGCAGTTGAAGAAGTTGAATTTATAGATGGCGTTTATGAAGGAGCTGCAGAAGGTTTCCATGGCGATATCAAAGTAAAAGTAGAAGTTAAAGATGGTAAGCTTGTAAGCATCGAAGTTTTAGAGCACGGTGAAACTGAGGGCTTAGGAGATGTTGCATTAACAGAGCTATCCAATGCAATGATCGAAAAACAAACGGTAGCAGTGGATGGTAAAACAGGAGCAACCTATTCTAGTAAAGGAATTCAAGCTGCTGTGATTAATGCATTAAAGAGTGAGGCAATGGCTACTGCAGAAGCAACAGACAAAAAAGCTGAAGAAGTGAAAGTGGAAGATAAGAAGGAAGAAGCTAAAGAAGAGCCTAAAAAAGAAGAGCCTAAAAAAGAGGAAGCTAAACCAGCGGAACCTGCTAAGGCAGATGGCTTTAAAGATGGTACCTACGTAGGAAAAGCGGAAGGTTTCTACGGTAACATCGAAATGAAGGTTACCATTGCTGGAGGAAAAATCTCAGACGTTACAATTAACAAAATGGATGAGACAGAGGGCATCGGTGACGTGGCAGTGAAGAAGATTGCAGAAAATGCTAAGGCTAAGAATACAGGAAACCTAGATACCATATCTGGAGCAACTGTTTCAAGTACAGGAGCAATTACAGCGATTAAAAATGCATTAAGCCAAGCGAAATAACAATTCAATCATACTATAAAAAGCACTGGATGAAGTCCAGTGCTTTTTTAAATAGCCCATAGATTCACTATTGTTGACAGAAATGTACAGATGAGATATAATAAATCTGAATAAACAGTAAAATACAAATAAGGGAATTGGGTTAGAATCCCAAACGGTCTCGCCGCTGTATTAGCTGAATTTACTTCATATGCCACTGAATTTATGTTTGGGAAGGCGAAGTAAATGCTCTTAGGCTTAAGTCAGAATACCTTTATTCTAAATAATTTACGAGTCATAAGTTATTTATTTTTAATGCGTATAAATTTTGTAGGCATTTGTATTTGTCTAACAACTTTGTATTATTTTTTATGCATAAAATAAAAACCCTGACTCTGTCAGGGTTTTTTCCTTTATATAGATTATTTACTAGTTACGACAACCTTACCGTTTTTATCTAGTTCATTCCCATCCTTGTCTATTTTAGTGATACTGAAACCAATGTATCCATATAGAATTGCAACAAGAGGGTTGATCCAGTTTAGGAAAGCATAAGGTGCGAATGCTAATGGTGAAACTAACAGGGCACTTTGCATAAACGCTCCACAAGTATTCCAAGGGATTAAAGCAGATGTTAATGTACCAGCATCTTCTAATGTTCTAGATAAAACCTTAGGGTGAATTCCTCTGTCTCTGTAAACATCCTTGTACATTCTACCAGGGATTACGATCGATAGATATTGGTCGGCAGCAAGGATATTAACCGCAAGGCTTGTTAAAATTGTTGCTAATATTAAAGAACCTGTATTGTTTGCGAATTTTAATATTGCATTTCCGATGGATCCAAGCATACCTGTTCTTTCCATAATGCCACCGAAGACCATGGCTAATAGGATTAATGAAACAGTCCACATCATGGAGTCTAATCCACCACGATTTAAGAGTTCGTCAACCATTTCAACGCCACTCTCGATTTCAAATCCGTAGTGTGCAGCATTGATCACGTCTCCTAAGCCGGAGCCTTGGAATATCATTGCGAATATACCACCTAAAGCAGTACCAGCAAGTAATCCAGGAAGTGCAGGAACCTTAAGAACTACTAAGATAATAACGATAACAGGAGGTAGCAGTAATAAGGGTGAAACATTGAAGTTTGCTGAGATTCCTTCTAAGATAATATCGATATTTGCTGTGTCTAAAGTTGCGCCTGCATATTTTGCGCCGATAATACCGTATAAAACTAAGGAAATCAATAAACTTGGAACTGTTGTATAGAACATATGTCTAATATGTTCAAATAATGTTGTACCAGCCATTGCTGGAGCTAGGTTCGTTGTATCTGAAAGAGGTGACATTTTATCTCCAAAATATGCACCGGAAACGATTGCACCGGCTACAATGGCAGACGGAATACCTAAACCCTGTCCAACACCGATTAGAGCAACCCCTACTGTACCAGCAGTAGTCCAAGAGCTACCTGTGGCTAAGGCAACGATAGAACAGATCAGCGTTGTAGCTACTAGGAAAATACCAGGAGATAGAACTTTTAATCCATAATAAATCATTGTAGGAACGGTACCACTCAGTATCCATGTTCCGATAACACTACCGATGACCATCAATATTAAGATAGCCTGCATGGACATTTGAATTGTTTCAATAGCACCAGTCTCTATTTCATCCCATTTATAACCTAAGGATATAATCGCTACTAAAGAAGCAACTGCAATAGCAACGATGATAGGAATGTGAGGATCCGCTTCAAACTTTGTGATTGCTACAAATAGAGATGCTACAAGTACAACAATAGGAATGAGTGCGTGTAAAAGCGTGGCTTGCTTTTTCGTTTCCATAGAAATAATTTCCTCCTCTAAAATTTATTTATTTTTTGTATGAATGCATTTCTTGTAACCCCTTGAGAGCCACTCCCTTCTTTGGTTAAGTATCACTTTAAAATTATTGCATGAGTATGCATTGATACATAACTATATTACTACAAATAGATAGAAAATTCAAACTCAATTTATGTAAAAAATAATAATCTTCATTAAATATTTGTAATACTAATGGAAAATACAAGATCCTTCGATCGAGCTGTGATTTACAAGCATCTAGTGTCGTGGTATGATGTAATTGAAATATTTAGAATAATTTTAATTATAAAAGTACGTTTTTTTTTTAACTAAGTTAGAGTATAATTAGATTATACTTTGCTGTAAATGTGGAATCCTTTATACAAACTGGCAAGGAACTGAAAGGAGTGGGATAAATGAGTTGTTGTGAGGGAAAAAGTAGGAAGTTAGCAATGGAGATATCAGCACAGGATGAGGACAAACTAAAGAGCATTTTAAGCAAATATGAGGGCAAAAAAGGTAGTTTGATTAGTATTTTACAAGATGTTCAGGAATATTATAACTATTTACCGATGGATGCCTTGAACTATATATCTGTGGAAACTGGTATTAAACCAGCTAAGATCCACGGTGTCGCTACATTCTATACTCAATTTAGACTAAAACCAGTAGGGGAAAAATTGATAATGCTTTGTCAAGGAACAGCTTGTCACGTAAATGGATCCAAGGCTGTAGAGGAGGCAATTAAGGAAGAACTCCATATTCAAGATGGTGAAACTACAGAAGATAACCTCTTTACATTAATCAATGTTGCGTGCTTAGGATGTTGCAGCCTGTCTCCGGTGATGATGATCAATGACGATACCTATGGGAATCTGACACCGGAAAAGGTGAAAAGTATTATCAGAGAAATTAAATCTGCGCAATAGAGAATAAAGGGGGCTTCGATATGAAAATCATTGTGGGTCAAGGTAGCTGCGGTATCGCTGCTGGTGCCAATAAAGTATATTCTGTTTTAAAAGAACAAATAGAGCATAGAAACCTAGATATTGAGTTGAAATCAACGGGTTGTATCGGAATGTGTTATTTAGAGCCGATTGTAGATCTGATTGACGAAAATGGACATAAAGAGACCTTTGTAAAAGTAGACGGAGACATGGCAAATGCAATTGTTGCTGCAATCGCAGAACGACAAGGGAATTCATCTACAATCGAGGAAGTAGATCGAGAGATTTTATCGAAGCAAAAAAGAGTGGCTTTGAAAAACTGTGGCATTATTGATCCAGAAAATATAGACGAATACATTGCCACTGGTGGATATGAAGCGATGAAAAAGTGCTTAGAGACCATGACACCAGAAGATGTCATCGAAGAAATTAAGATTTCTGGCTTAAAAGGAAGGGGAGGCGCTGGATTCCCAACATGGTTTAAGTGGAATGCAGCAAAGCAATCGCCAGGAAGCGTGAAGTATGTAGTGTGCAACGCGGACGAGGGAGACCCTGGTGCCTTCATGGATCGAAGCGTATTGGAGGGAGATCCTCATAATTTAATAGAGGGTATGATCATCAATGGATATGCCATTGGGGCAAATGAAGGAATTATTTATGTAAGAGCGGAATATCCTCTTGCTATAAATCGATTGAACCATGCTATAGAAGAAGCGAGAAGCAGGGGATATCTAGGAAAGAATATTTTAGGACTGGATAAATTTGACTTTGATTTGAGGATTAAAGCAGGAGCAGGCGCATTTGTCTGTGGAGAAGAAACGGCATTGATTGAATCCTTACAGGGCGAAAGAGGGATGCCGAGGCTGAAGCCGCCATTTCCAGCACAGAGAGGCTATTGGGATAAGCCTACAAATATTAATAATGTTGAAACCTTCGCCAATGTTGCTTGGATTATCAACAATGGTGGTGCTGCATTTGGTCACATGGGAACAGAGAATAGCAAAGGAACCAAGGTTTTTGCATTGACTGGAAAGATAAAAAAAGGCGGATTGGTTGAGGTTCCTATGGGAATCACTTTAAGAGATATCGTATACGATATCGGTGGCGGGATTAAAGGGGATAAAGAGTTTAAGGCTGTGCAAATGGGTGGACCATCCGGTGGCTGTATACCAGCAGAGCTTTTGGATACATCGGTGGACTATGAGTCCATTGCTAAAATAGGTGCCATCATGGGTTCCGGTGGTATGGTCGTTATGGACGAAACCACTTGCATGGTGGATATGGCAAGGTTTTTCCTAGATTTTACACGGAAGGAATCCTGCGGAAAATGCATTCATTGTAGAATTGGGACAAAAAGGATGCTGGAAATATTAACTAGAATTTGTGAAGGTGAAGGAAAAGAGGGCGATATCGAACTCTTAGAAGACCTTGGAGAAAAAATAAAAGAGGGCTCCCTATGTGGATTAGGTCAAACGGCTCCCAATCCAGTACTGAGCACAATTCGATACTTTAGAGAGGAATATGAAAGTCATATTCACCGTAAAAAGTGTCCTGCAAAGCAATGCAGAAACTTATTGGAATACAATATCTTAGATGAAAAATGTATCGGTTGTGGGCTTTGTAGGCGGAACTGTCCTGTGGAAGCGATTTCAGGAGAAACTAAAAAGGTGCATTCCATCAACCAAGAGCTATGTATTCAATGTGGTAAATGCTATGAAGTTTGTAAGTTTGGCGCAGTAATTGTTGACTAATTTACACAAGGGGGAATATAAATGCCAAATATTAGGATGAATATAAATGGTATAGAAGTAATGGGACACAAGGGGCAGACAATTTTAGAAGTAGCAAAGGCAAATGATATTGAGATTCCCACACTTTGCTATGATGAAAAAGTAAAGGTATACGGTTCTTGCGGTCTTTGCGTCGTTGAAGTAGAAGGAATTCCAAAGCTGCTAAAGGCCTGTGCCACAGAAATTTCAGATCATATGATCATTCGAACCAATACCACTCGAGTGAAGGAATCTAGAAAAATAGCATTGGAGCTGCTGCTATCCGACCACGTGGGTGATTGTAGACCGCCATGTGTTCTCGCTTGTCCTGGTGGAACGGATTGTCAGGGATATGTGGGTTTAATCGGGAATGGACAATATCGAGAGGCTGTAGAGTTGATCAAAGAAAAATTACCGCTGCCAGCCAGTATCGGTAGAGTTTGTCCCCATCCCTGCGAAACTGCCTGCAGACGTCAAGCTTTAGATGAGCCAATTTCCATTGCTTGGTTAAAAAGCTTTGTAGCGGATATTGACTTAAAAAATCCCAATGTATTTATACCAGAGTTAAAACCTGCCACAGGTAAAAGTGTGGCCATTATAGGGGGCGGTCCAAGTGGACTTACAGCAGCATACTATCTAGCGGTAGCGGGACATAAGCCGGTAATCTATGAAGGAATGCCAGAGCTTGGGGGTATGCTTCGATATGGAATTCCACAATATCGACTGCCGAAGGAAGTTCTAGACCAAGAAATCGATATCATCCGGCAGATGGGTGCTGAAATGATAACGAATACAAAGATTGGAAGAGATGTGCAGCTGGACTATTTAAGAGAAAAGCACGATGCGGTGTATGTTGCCATTGGGGCGTGGAATAGTACGAAGCTGAATTGCCCAGGGGAAGACCTTGAAGGTGTCATTGGTGGAATCGACTTCTTGAGAAAGGTCACCTTGAATGAGCCGATCAAAACAGGAGAGCGAATCGCCGTGGTCGGTGGCGGTAACACAGCCATGGACGCTTGCAGAACCGCCGTAAGGTTAGGGGCAAAGGAAGTTTATAATATCTATAGAAGAACGAAGGAAGAAATGCCGGCGGAGGATATCGAAATTCTAGAGGCAGAAGAAGAAGGCGTCATCTTTAAATTCCTAGTCAATCCTATTGAGATTATAGGTGAGGATGGAAAGGTAACGAAAATAAGACTTCAAAAGATGAAGCTTGGAGAGCCGGACGAAAGAGGAAGAAGACGGCCGATTCCGATAGAGGGTGAAGAAGAGACCATCGAAGTAGACTGCGTCATTGCTGCCATTGGTCAGCAGGTAGATGTCACCGGCCTAGAGGAAATCGAATTGACAAAATGGGGTACCATCTGTGCCGATGAAAATTCCTATCGGACGAATTTACCCGATGTATTTGCAGGTGGAGATGGGACTAACAATGGACCGGATATTGCCATTGCGGCCATTGGAGAAGGTAAAAGGGCTGCGGATGTGATGTGCCGATATTTAGAAGGCAAAATGATTCCTTACGAAAAACCATTCTATGTAACCAGGGATCAGGTGCCTGTAGAGGAGTTTGCTCATAGAAAGAGAGAAAACAGACCTGCGATGGCCCATTTATCCCCAGAGGAAAGAAGAAGAAACTTTGAGGAAATCGTTGCAGGATATACAGAGGAAGCCGCTAAGAAGGATGCCATGAGATGTTTAGAATGCGGCTGTCACGATGTATTTGAATGTAAGCTCTTAGATTATTCCAATGAATATAAGGTAGAGCCAGAAAGGCTCTATGGTGAGATGCACTATCGTATGGAGGATGACGGTCATCCGTTCATTGTGAGGAATTCAGATAAATGTATCCTATGTGGACTTTGTGTTCGTGTTTGTGATGAGGTTATAGGCGCCACTGCCCTTGGTCTGATTGATAGAGGATTTGATACCATCGTAAAACCACCCTTCAACCAGAAGCTGAAGGAAACAGATTGTATCAGCTGTGGCCAATGCATCAGCATATGCCCAACGGGAGCACTTGGTGAAAGATTGGCCATCGAAAAGCCAGTACCAGTTACCCTTGAAAGCACAGCTACTGTATGCTCCCATTGTAGCGTAGGTTGTAAGGTGGATTTAAACACCAAGGGAAATCTATTGATTAGAGCCCTACCGAAAAAAGAAACTCCTTTGGGAGATGAGCTTCTTTGTGTAAAAGGACGTTTTGGCTTTGACATGACGAAGGCAGGCACAAGAATAACGAAGCCTCTCATCAGAAAAAATGGGAAGCTAGAAGAAGCTAGCTGGGATGAAGCCCTGCTTTACACAGCAAAGAAGACCCAAAGCATCGGTGCTTTATATGGAAGCAGTGCCATCGGTATTTCTGTATCCGACCGATATACCAACGAAGAGATTTATTTAATATCCAAGCTTGGTAAAGATGTATTTAAAACTGAAAATATCGGATCCTTTAACGGCAAATCTGGTGGTATTGGAGAGGTTTTCGGTTACGATGCATCGCCGAATACCTTCGACGAGCTGGTGAATACCGATACCATTCTATTGGTTGGTACAAATATTATGGACCACAACACTGTAGCAGGACTGAAAATTAAAAAGGCTGTGGAGCAAGGGGCAAAATTAATCGTCATCAGTCCGAACAAGAGTAAAATTGACGCCTATGCACAGGTGAAGGCAACGCCTAAAAACGATATTGTCTTCTTAAAGGAAATTCTAAAGGCGATGATTGAAAGTGGATTCGTAGCAGGACAGCAGAATTGTGAAAACTTTGAAGCATTGAAGAAAAGTTTAGCTGGTATTGCCATTAGTCCGCAGGCTGCTGATATTGCTCAGATCTATGGTCATTCTAAGAAAGCAATGATTGTATTTGAAGAAAAGACCATCACTTCCGATGCAGCTGCAATTCTAGGGAATTTAGCAGCCATCAGTGGGCATATCGGAAAGCCTCGCAGTGGTATGATTCAATTAAAGCAAAATAGCAACAGCCAAGGGTTGAAGGATATGGGAATTGAGAAGGGGTATGAGGAACTGGAGAATTCTCTAGAAAATAAAACGGTGAAGGCTTTGTTGGTATTTGGAGAAGATCTATCACAGGTGGATTTCGGAACATTGGACTTCTTGATGGTTCAGGATACGCACCTTACAGAAACTGCAAAGAAAGCGGATGTGGTTCTTCCGGCAGTAGGCTTTGCAGAATCTCGTGGCACCTATACCAATACAGAAAGAAGAATCCAACGGTTAAATAAGGCCATTGCACCTCTGGTAGCATATGAAAACTGGGAGATCGTAGAGAAACTTGCAGAGATACTGGATCAGAGCTTCCAATACAGAAACCTGGAGGAAATCCAGCTGGATATGGAAAAAGCAATCCCAGAATACTTTGGACTCAGCAGGGTGGAAGGAACGGAGGTATTTTGGCCAATCAACAATAGTAGAGTACTCTATGGCAATGGATTTAACTTTGCAGATGGGAAAGCAAGATTAAAGGTTGTGGAAGGTGGTCCATTATTTGTAGCGGATATCAATACGAACCATCTAACCAATTCTTTTGTAGAATATTTAAAGAAAGAGGAATTGATGTAATCCCAGCTCTACAAAGTGATCTGAAAGGAAAAGGTATCAATAAATAGAAACTATGGCTCAGGGAGACATTCCACTTCTTTGAGCCATAGTTTTTTATTTAAAGAAGTGGATTTAAATAATTAAGGTCCATCCATTAGGGAATCTAGTTATGACGAAATAATAATGATAATAATTTAATATTTTGACTATCGAAAGGAATTATGGGTATAGATATAGAATAAAGATGGTAAGATTAGTGCAAATTATGAAAGTGGAGGTCTGTTATTAAATGAAAATTCAAGTAATGAAAGATCAGATTAAAGAAATCATGGCAGATGCAATCGTCATCGGCATTTATGAAGGAACAAAAAGTCTCAACGATAATCTAAAAAGTATGGATCTGCAATTAGATGGTATTATTACTGAAATGATCAGCTCAGAAGCATTTAAAGGAAAAGAAGGAGAGACGCTGGTTATATATAGCCTAGGAAGAATTCCTGCGAAGAAAATAATGCTCTTGGGTCTTGGTAAAGAAACAGATTTGAAAGAGGATACGATAAGAAGATTAACTGCAAAGGTTGTTAGAGAAGCAGAAGCAATGAAAGCAAAAGTAGTTGCTATGACAGCCATCGGCCTAGATCGAGGCATTGCACCGGAGCTTGTCGGACAATGTATGATGGAAGGCGCAGATCTTGCAGCTTATAAGTTTGATAAGTACAAAACTACGGATAGAAATAGCGGTGAAGGAGTCCAGGAGCTCTATCTATTAAACGAAGAGGAATCCATTAACAAGGACTTAGAAAAAGGGTTTCAAACAGGAGCAAAATTAGCACAAGGTACGATTATCGCCCGTAATCTCGTCAATGAGCCAAGTAATGTGCTAACGCCTACAGCAATGGCAGACAAGGCCATAGAAATAGCCAATAACCATGGACTTGAAATCAGCATATTGGAAAAAGAGGATATGGAGAAATTAGGAATGGGAAGCTTCTTGGGCGTAACGAAAGGAAGCGAAGAACCTCCGAAATTAATCGCAATCAAATATTTTGGTAACAAAGAGGATGAAGAAATCATAGGATTGGTAGGAAAAGGATTAACTTTTGACTCCGGTGGGATTTCATTAAAGCCTGGTGCAGGAATGGATGCAATGAAAAGTGACATGGGTGGTGCCGCAGCAGTATTGGGTGCCATGGATGTAATCGGAGCCTTAAAGCCAAAGGTGAATGTAATCGCCATCGTAGGCGCTTGCGAAAATATGCCTTCTGGAAAAGCATATAAACCGGGTGATATTCTAACCTCCATGAATGGTAAAACAATAGAGATATTAAATACAGATGCAGAAGGAAGATTAGTCCTTATCGATTGTATCACCTATGCATTGAAGCAAGGTGCTACAAGGATCGTAGACTTAGCAACATTGACTGGTGCTTGCATCGTTGCTCTTGGACACGTAACAACAGCTCTCGTTTCTAATGATGATGATTTTGTCCAGCAAATGTATCTGGCTGCTGAAAGAGCAGGGGAAAAAGTATGGCAGTTACCATCCTTCCCAGAATACAAAGAGTTGATCAAAAGCGATATAGCAGATCTTAAAAATGTTGGTGACAAAGGTGCAGGAACTATTACAGCAGGATTATTCCTAGGGGAATTCGTAGAGGGTCGTCCGTGGATTCATATGGATATTGCAGGAACAGCTATGGCCTTAGGTACAAAAGGATACTATGCCAAGGGTGGATCTGGTGTAGGTGTAAGAACCTTATATCATTTAGTAAAATCCATGGAGAAATAACAAATAAAAAGAGGAGGAACTTGTATGAAAATAAATTTAACAGAGTCTGCTAAGCAAGAGATTTTAAAGCAGAATACAAAAGATAGAGGCGTTAGAATCTACGTTGCATCCATGGGCTGATCAGGTCCAAGTTTTTCATTGTCTCTGGAAGAGGCAACACAACACGATGTAGTAAAAGATGTCAACGGTGTAAAATTCGTAATTGATAAGATGCTGGATAACAGATTTGATGAAGTGAAGGTTGATTACGGCACTGTAATGTTTAGAAAAGGCTTTATCGTTGCATTAGAAAATGGTGGCGGTGGCTGCTAGTCATTAATAGAACAATAAAATCCATGATTCAGGGAATGTTAGATTTCTCTGAACCATGGATTTTTTTTAAAGTAATAGTTTATATAGGTATCTGTAGCCTTTTTATGGAGAATTTTGTGGAGCTAATTAGCGTAGATTGGATAGGTGGAACCATCTTCTGAAATTTTTAGAAGCTCTAACTTATTTTTCTTAGAGAGGAAAATCTCTACAAAGCAATTACTGCAAAAATACCTAGATTTACTGAGCTTTCCTGTATGTTCATTGCCGCATATAGGACATTTCATTAAAATCTCCTCCCTTTCTTAAAGCCATACCATGTGGTTTGAATTAAAATTTTGAAACACGAAATAATTAGTTAAAATATTACCATTTACTCATTATAATATGAAGCACTACTTTTAGCAACGCAATATTTAGAAAATTTTCAAATTTAAGGCCTTAAGCTTATACGTAAACCTTAGAATTAAGTGGGATACAAGGTCTTTGAGCAGAAGGGCGCAAATCTTATTTTAGTAAATAAGTCCTAGATCTAAGGTGGAAAAGCATGAAACTTTAACAGCTTATATTATATGCTTTTAAAGCAGATGGTATGCACAATGAAAAACAATAATTCATAATATATAGTACAGTAATTTGAGTACTTGTATTATATATAGGTACATGAGAGAGGGAGATTCGATTGACTTCAATATAAATATAAGCATAGTGCGAAAGGCTAGGAGGGTTCAATTTGTATGAGGAAGATAAGAAAATATATATAAATATATATGACAAAGGCCAAGATAAAATCGTTACGAAAGAATTAGAAGAAATGGTAAAGGTACTGTTGGCATGGAGCGTTCCCATAAGTTTTCATATGGAGGCACTGAAGGCTCAAAGTATTATTATAAGAACAAATTTAGTCCGAGAAATGAAGGTCTATGGCGGCTATGGATGTAAAGAAAATAAGGAGGCAGATATTTCATCGGCGTATTTTAAGGAAGCATTGCCCTTAGAAAATTATAAAGAGTTGTGGGAGGGCAATTATGAAGGATATCTTGAGAAGCTAGGGGTGGCTGTTGAGGAGACGGAAGGTTCTGTGATTTTATTCAACAATAAGCCCATTGATGCAAGGACACATTTGGTTTGTGGCGGTTCCACAGAAAATAGTGAGGGTGTGGAAGGCAATGTGGTTCAGTATTTGAGAAAGGTTCTTTGTGCTCATTGTCAAGGTAGCCCCTACTTTATCAATCATAAGGATATTCCATTGCAGGAGGTAGAAAAAAAGCTGGGTGTAAAACTGACGAGGGATGATGTACTCAATGCTGCCAGTATAGATGATATTATCGACGATGTGGTTCGGGATGAAGATGGTAGAGTGATCAAGATAAAAATCGGGGGTAAGGAATTTAAAGGAAAGGAAGTCATGGATAAGTTAAAAATAAGCTCTACTCGATTCAGCTGGCGGCCAGAACTGATTAGATTCTTTACCTTAGGGGAAGGGGATGGATTGGGACTTTGTCAGTATGGATCAAATACAATGGCCTGTAGCGGCAGGACTGCGGAAGAAATATTGAAATACTACTACACTGGGGTAGAAATAAAGAAAATAAAAAACCCAAGCATCCATAAGCCGTTAAAGGATCGGATATTGGTCATCGATCCAGGACATGGCGGTGAAGAAAGCGATGACTATACCGGAATGCAGGGTTTGAGGGAAAAAGATGTGAATTTATCCATTGCTTTATATTTAAAGGAAGAGCTTAAAAACTTGGGCGCTACAGTTTATCTAACGAGGGAAACGGATGAGATGGTACATTTAAATGATAGAGCAATCATGGCAAACGATATTGCGCCAGATTTTTTTATTAGTATCCATCAAAATTATTTTAGCCATCCTTCTAAGTCTGGAACGGAGATCTACTATTTCAGAGGGGATGGCAGAGCAAAAGCGCTGGGTAGAGAAATAATGATTGCGCTCAACGAAGATCTAAAAACTTTAGATAAAGGCATAAAGCAGGCAGACTTTTTTCTTTTAAGGCAGGTAATGGTCAGTTCTATTCATTTAGAAACAGCCTATATTTCCAATCCTGTAGAAGAAAAGATGCTGATGGAAGAGGAGAATAGAAAAAAAGCGGCAAAGGCAATTGCCAAGGGCATTGTTCATTTTTATAGATATCTATAGGCATAGTCTAAGAGGATGGAACCATCCTCTTAGATTGTTCAATTTTTGGCAGAAAATATATGGGTAAATAAAATTGTGCATTTTTGCTAAGGATAGAATAGATTGATCTATAAAATTTATTTAAATATGGATTTAGAATTATTTGTGAGATATCCGTAGATTTATCTATTAAAAAACATTAAAAAAATAGATAAATGGTAATTGACAACATTGTATGTCGCATTATATAATATATGGCTAATTATTTGACAAGAATTATCAAATGTGATATGATATAAATGTTAAAGTAGCGAAGGAAGGTGATTACTTGGCGAGCAGAAATCCACTTGATGGAAAGAACCAATTACAAGAGATTCGAAAAAACATCGAAGGATATGTTGGACAGAAGATTGTTCTAAAGGCTAATAAAGGAAGAAAAAAGACCACCGTTCGTGAAGGAATTCTAGAGGAAACATATCCGAGTATTTTTATTGTAAGGATTGATGGAAAGTTTGACGATAGTGTTCGAAGAGTTTCTTATAGTTATTCGGACATCCTTACAGAGACTGTTGAGATTACAATATGTAATGACGGCGAGGAGACAAGAGTTAGTTAATTATAAACAAAAAATAAACGCCACCAATGAGGTGGTTTTTATTTTTCTAAAAAATAAATAAAAAATGGTGATTGCAATGAATTATGTGTATATATTAGAATGTTCCGATCGCAGTTTATATACAGGATGGACCAACGATTTGGTAAAAAGACTGAAGGCTCACGGTGAGGGGAAGGGCGGCAAGTATACGAGAGCAAAGCTGCCTGTAAAGTTGGTGTACTTTGAGGAATATGAAGACAAAATTGAAGCACAAAAGAGGGAGTACGAAATTAAACAAAAAAAGCGAGACTGGAAGCTACAGCTTATAGAAAGAGGTTCAGCCCTAGAAAAGTTTAAATAAAGAAATAGAAAAGAAGTGAAAATCTTAGATTTTCACTTCTTTTTTTATTTTTACAACATATATATATAGAGAGAAATTTTGGACGAACTGAATATACATAATTCAAAAAGATGCGGGAGGAGGCAAAAATATGTCTGTAGAACTTATAAAAGATGTATTGAAATTGGAGCAAGTCATAGGAGAAAATATTGCCCAGACTATTGTCGAAGGTGACATTTTAGTGCCAGATACAAAGCCGGATATTACGAGAGTATTATCTGCAACGGGCAAGGTACAATTAACAAAGCAAGAAATTGGAGAAAATAAAATCACAGCAGAAGGTGTTACCTATTTTAAAATTTTGTATGTTTCAGAAAAAGGAGACCAACCATTATACAGCATAGACAGCAGTACGGAGTTCAAACAAAGCATTGATATAGACGGTGTTACACCTCAAATGAAAGGGGAGGTAACAGCGGAGGTTGAGCATATCGACTTTACAATCAACAACGATAGAAAAATAGGAATTAAAGCCATCATCAATTTGGCCAGTAAGGTCATAGAAGAAAAAAGTATAGAGATTACAAAGGACATTGCAGGGATAGAGGACATACAGGTATTAAAGGAGAGTTTCCAATATACGGACACAGCAGGTTACAGTAAATCGGAAGCTTTAATCAAAGATGGATTTGAAATGATGGAAGAGGAATATGAAATCAAAGAGGTTTTAAAGTGGGACTTAGCCGTCATAGAAAGAGAATCTAAAATTACAGATGGTAAGGTCATCGTCGGTGGCGTAGCCAATATAGAATTTTTATACATTGATGACGATTACGATAATCCATTAAAAGTAATTAAAAGAGAAGTGCCGTTTACTCATTTTGTAGAGATTCCAAATATATTTGGAGACATGACCTATCATTTAAAGCTTACTCCGAAGGAGCTTTACTACGATATTAAAGAGAATATCCGTGGCGAGAGAAAGATTGTTGAAATCGAGTCCATCATACAAGCCGATGTGAAAGTGATGGATACTCAAAGCAAAGAATTTTTAGTAGATACGTATTCTCCTAGTCAGAACCTTCAGATTAGCAAAAAGCAGATGGTGCTCAGGGAGAGCATCGGCATGAGCAGAAGCAATGTACTTTTAAGAGAAACCATGGATACACCTTATGGACAGCCGCCAATCTCCGAAGTGTTTTCTGTTAATATCCGACCAATTTTAACAGATTATACAGCCTTAGAAAATAAGATGGCAATCGAAGGTATTCTTGAAGCAACAGTTCTATACAAGGCCATAGAAGGAGCTCAATCTCTATATAGCTTTATGCAGGAGATTCCATTTAGGTATCACGGAGATCTATATGGGCTAAATGAAGATATGGAAGCAGAGGTGGATCTATTTGTAGAAGAGATCACCTACAATGTAATCAATGGAGAGCAGGTAGACGTTAAAGTCAGTATCGCTGCATTATGCAAAGGATACTGCAACAAATCCATCGATATTATTTCAGAAATTGATGTGTTAGAAGAGGACACGAATTCTCTAAAGCAACCGAGCTTAACCGTATATTTTATGAAAGATGGAGATACCCTGTGGAATGTTGCAAAGCGATACCATACAACGGTACAGCAGATCATGGAGACCAATCAAATCGAGGACCCAGCAGCAGTAAAGGTAGGCGAGAATATTATTATAGAGAAGGTCCACAACTTTAAATTATAAGAAATATGAAACGGAACCGCTAAAAGAGCGGTTCTTTTATGTTACTGTGGGTTGCAGAAAAACTATCTATTCATATATAATAAACATAATTGGATTAGTCTATAATGTTGGCTTAGGGGAGACGGTTATGAAGCAAATATATTTAAAATCTAGGGCGAAGATCAATCTATCCTTAGATGTACGGAGAAAAAGAGAAGATGGGTACCATGAAGTAGAAATGATTATGCAGCAAATTGATTTATATGATAATATATTGATAAGAGAAAGAATGGACAGTGAGATTGTGCTCTCTACGAATTGTATATTCATACCGACAACTTCTTCGAATATTGCCTATAAGGCAGCACATAAACTGAAGCAGCGGTTGGATATTACGAGAGGAATTGATATTTTTATAGATAAACAAATCCCTGTATCTGCCGGTTTGGCAGGGGGAAGCTCCAATGCAGCAGCGGTGCTGATGGGGCTGAATCATCTTTGGAGCCTAGGGCTTTCTACAAAAGAATTGATGGAAATCGGTGTGACCATTGGGGCAGATGTTCCATTCTGCCTTTTGGGAGGAACAGCTCTAGCGGAGGGCATTGGGGAAGTATTAACCCCTATCAACTCAGATATTAAAAATACTTGGATTGTCTTAGTAAAACCTGCGATTTCTGTGTCTACGGGAGATGTATATGGAAGTCTAGATTTGTCTAAAATAGTAGATAGGCCTCCAACGGCTCAGCTGCTAGAAGCAATCAAAGAAGGAAATATTTACGATGTTTCTAGCAAGATGTGCAATGTATTGGAAACTGTTACGGTAAATAAATATCCGATCATAACAGAAATAAAGAAAAAGATGATGGAATATAATGCCTTGGGCGCAATGATGTCTGGCAGTGGTCCTACGGTCTTTGGCATATTTAAAAGCTATGAAAGAGCAAAATCGGCTTATGAGCATCTGTCATTATTCTATAAGCAATCATATATGGTACAAACTTATAATGGAGGTACTGAAATTGGATAAATTAGAGAAATTAGACATAGAGAATTACAAGCCCTTGAGAGAAATTGTTTTTGAATATTTAAGACAAGCTATTTTAGATGGAAGGCTTGAACCCGGAAAGAGATTAATGGAAATACAGATGGCAGAGCAGTTGGGTGTCAGTAGAACCCCTGTGAGAGAAGCGATACGCAAGCTAGAGCTTGAGGGGTTAGTTGTGATGGTTCCGAGAAAGGGTGCATACGTAGCCGATGTATCCATCAAGGATGTATCCGATGTATTGGAAGTACGAATGGTGCTAGAAGGGCTGGCAGCATCCTTGGCGGCAGAAAAAATGTCAGACGATGAAATTAAAGAATTAACAGCAATCTGTAACGACTTTAAACTTTGTGCCCAACAAAATGATATCGACGGCCTCATACAAAAAGATGTAGAGTTTCATGATTGTATTTTTAGTGCTACAGGAAATAGTAAACTCAACCAAATCTCACAGAGCCTGAGAGAGCAGGTCTACCGCTTTAGGGTCCGCTATATTTCCCGATACGATAGAGCAAAGGATTTGGTAGATGAACACCAAGCCATATATGAGGCCATTGTAAAGAGAGACGCCGAATTGGCATATAAATGTGGAACGAAACACATTGAAAATTTAACGAATCATATGATGGAGCAACTAGATATTTATAGTCAAGAAGAACAGTAAGGAACGATATAGAATACCCTGTGAAAATCTATGGGTTGGGAGGAAATATCATGAAGGCGATTATTTTAGCAGGGGAAAGTCCACAGGATATTGAGACCTTTGGACAGGGAAAGGCCTTGATACACTTCAATGATCGACCGTTAATTCAATATACCATCGAGGCATTGGTTCAATCTGGATTGGTGGAGGAGATCTTAGTCATTGGGAATAAGGAAGTTCTATCTCCTAGAATTGGATACAAAGTGGATAAAATCATCGATGGCAACAAAGAATTGCTGGACAACCTTATAACTGCTCTGTCCTATTTTCCCCAGGAGGAAAACCTATTGATCGCTACCTGTGATATTCCTTTCATTGGTGGGGAAGCTGTAAGTAATTTTATCAAGGAGGCACACTCCTTGCAAGCGGATTTATACTATCCCATCATTCGAAGAGCGGTATGTGAGCAAAGGTACCCAGCGGCAAAGCGTACCTATATTTCCATGAAGGATGGTGAGTTTACAGGGGGGAATTTAATCATGGTGAATCCCCAGAAGATAATGTTCATGGAAGATGAAATTCGGCTTCTGATTACCCATAGAAAAAACCCTATAAAAATGCTGAAAGCTTTGGGACCATCCTTGGTTGTAAAAATGCTTGCTAAAAGACTTACCATCAAGGACTTGGAAAAATATATCGAAGAAAAATTCGGTATCAAGGGAAGAGCATTCGTTACCCCCTACCCTGAGGTAGGAACGGATATCGATCGGCTTGAGGACATTAAAATATTAGAAAAATATATTTAAAGATCTAGGAAATTTTACTTCTTAGATCTTTTTTTTATGACCTAACCCGATTTATGCGACCAAAGGAAGCAATAAATCGATGGTAGGTCAAACGCAACGAGCACCAAATTTGCACGACTGGAAGGAGTGAACAAATTTGAGTTGCGAGACTGCGAAATAACCCGATTTATGCGACCAAACTTTTCTTTTTCTTGTATGAATATAAAATCCACAAAATGTAAACATTATGATATAAGGTTGTTTGACTATACTCAGTGTAGAAAGGCAGGATATCCATTGAATACAATTCTATATTATATCAAAATGCGGTTTGGGGCCAATATGCTGGCCATATTTATATTGACGGGATCATTCATATTAATAAGAGATGTTTCCCTCCTAAAGAAAAAACAGCTTATGAGGGAAAGTCTGATAGCGAAGGTTTTGGGATATTTATATATATTTGGAAGCATTGCCTTGTTCATTGTGGCAAAGATTATTTAAAGCGTAGGAGGAAGATCGATGGGCCTTTGGGGAAATCTTTTCGGCAAAGAAGATAAAAAAGTAACCATAAGTGCAGAAGAAACGAAAGTATTTAAAAATATAGAGGACAATTTGGATCGGATAAAAAGCATCCTGGAGGATTGTGGAGACGTTATTTACAGAGAATTTGTAATTGGAGAAGGAAAAGGATGTAAGGCAGCCCTCGTCTATATCGATGGTTTGGTAAAAACCGACGTATTAAACGATTACGTACTAGAAAATCTGATGGTAGAAAGCAGGATGGCACCACCCAATAAAAAGATCAATCGAGAGGAACTCAGCGATACCATCAAAGAAAAAACCTTAGCGGTTTCTGAGTTTAAAGAAGTGGAAACCATTGAGGAGGCAGTTTTAAATGTATTGAGTGGGGATACAGCATTTCTATTGGATGAATACGAGAAAATGCTGATCATTGCAACGAAGGGATGGAGCAGTAGAGGCATTTCCCAGCCAGAAACAGAAGCTGTAGTGAGAGGCCCTCGAGATGGTCTTGTGGAAAACCTGAGGGTTAATACAGCATCGATCAGAAGAAGAATCAGAGATCCAAAGTTAAAGCTCAAAGGAAAACAAATCGGTAAAAGATCAAAAACGGATATATGCGTTATGTACATTGAAGATATTGTCAATCAAAAATGTTTAGAAGAAGTAAATAAGCGACTGGATACGATTGACATCGATGCAATTATGGATAGTGGATATATAGAACAGCTTATTGAGGATAACTGGCGTTCGCCTTTTCCGCAAATACAGAGTACAGAACGCCCAGATGTTGTAGCAGCAAGTTTATATGAAGGAAAGGTAATTATTTTGGTGGACAATAGTCCATTTGCATTGATAGCACCAGCCAGCTTTAATGCTATGATGCAATCTGCAGAGGATTATTACGATCGATGGGGGATTGCCTCTTTTATTAGGGTATTGCGTTATATAGGTGCAATAATATCTTTATATGCACCATCCTTATATATTGCAATAACTGCATTCCATCCTCAAATGTTGCCATCTAACCTATCGCATTCCATCGCTTCAAACAGGGAAGGCGTTCCCTTTCCGTCGGTAATAGAGGCGATTGTGATGGAGCTT
Source organism: Alkaliphilus oremlandii OhILAs (assembly GCF_000018325.1). Taxonomy (GTDB): domain Bacteria; phylum Bacillota; class Clostridia; order Peptostreptococcales; family Natronincolaceae; genus Alkaliphilus_B; species Alkaliphilus_B oremlandii. The sequence goes on from NC_009922.1 coordinate 341,812, forward strand.
ACACTAGAGATGCTAAGAGAGGCAGGGGTTCGTCTTCCGGGACCGATTGGCGCTACCATCGGTATTGTAGGAGGTCTCGTTATTGGTCAGGCAGCAGTAGAGGCAGGGATTGTAGGGCCAATTATGGTAATCATAGTGGCTATAACTGCAATCTCTTCATTTTCTATTCCTAGATACAATTTAGCCATTGGTCTTAGACTCCTGCGCTTTTTCTTAATCATTGCATCGGCAATTTTGGGTCTATATGGTGTCATGCTTGTAACAATATTTATCATCATACATTTATGTAGTCTAAAGAGTTTTGGTATTCCATATTTGACGCCATTTACTACATATATCAGCAAATATACAGACTTAAAGGATACTCTTATCAGAGCGCCACTGTCAGCTATGCATCTTCGACCTACTTTAGTGAATCCAAAACAAAAAGTGAGGATGAAAGACAGAAGAAAAGAAGATTTCAATAAAGAGGAGTGAAATAAATGGAAGACAATAATGATATTATTCCAATAGGGCAGATGATATTCATTTTAGTGCTCACTATGGTAGGAACAGGAATATTGACCCTTCCACGGGATTTGGCAGAAGCAGTTCCTCACGATCATTGGCTTGTCCTATTAGCAGGAGGAGGCGCTGCCATAGCAAGCACCTTTATTCATGGAAACATCATAAAATTACAGCCTAGGGAGCAGTTTTTCGATGTCCTTTCCCATGGATTTACTAGGCCAGTGGCTTACGTTCTAGGAGCTATCTATATGCTGTATTTTCTAACGTTTTGTGCATTGGTCACTAGGGTATTCGGAGAGGTTATGAAAGCCTTTCTTTTTAAAAATACCCCCATAGAAGTGATCAATGTAAGTTTTTTAGCAGCTTCGGTTTATTTAGGCCGTAAAGGCATCGAAGTATTGGGAAGGGTGCTAGAATTTTTAATACCACTACTGATATTATTCATAGTATTTATATTTGGATTGTCTTTCATTCGGTCGGATCTTTATAATTTGCTTCCTACATTTCAAATTTCCTTTAATGAATTTATTAAGGGGATACCAACGACAATCCTTAGCTTTGCAGGATATGAAATTTTATTAGTTTTTGGACCCTATTTAAAAAAGCCAAAGGATGCTACGAAAGGATATATTGCTGTTGTGTCTGTGCTAATATTTTACTTGCTCATTACAACTGCTACACTGGCACAGTTTGGGCCTTTACAGGTCAAGCGGTTACTTTGGCCAACCTTAGATTTATTCGATACCATTGAGACCCCAGGTCTTTTTATAGAAAATGTACAAGTAATCGTTATGACCTTGTGGGTGTTAACTGCATTCACGACGGCATCTCCTTTTCACTTAGGAGCAACGATTATGTTAAAATCCTTAACGAAATCTAAGGATCAAGCTTATCTATCGGCACCGCTTCTACCCATTATATATTTTGTATCAATTATTCCTGAAAGTGTATCAGAAACGTATGAGTTTCTTAAGGCTTGTACTAGGTATGGTACAACGGCTCTGGTTTTTGTGGTTCCATTGCTTTTGCTAATATCCTTACTTATACAGGATAAGATGAAGAAAGGAGCGAGGTCCAATGTATAAAAAAATACTCCTGATTCTAATCTGTATTCTTGTTCTGCTAACGGGCTGCTGGGATAAGGTAGAGATCAATGAAAGAGCACATATCAGTGCCATAGGAATTGATCGATATGCACCTTCTTCTGGAGCACACAAGGCTGATAATCAAGATTCACCCAGTGGACACGAAGATAAAAGAAATCAATTCAAATTTATCTTTGCATTTCCAAAGCATTCCTTGGAAGAAACGGACGATATTATTGTAGCAACCATTGGAGATACACTTTATGGCGTATCAAAAATATTGGCAGATCGTACCAACAGAGAAATGTTTCTAGGACATCTAAGAACCATAATTTTAGGTAAAAGTGTTACGGAAGACGAGCATCTATTTCGTCAGATTTTAGATGGCATAGAAACCAACGAGCTTCTAAGTCGTAGGGTTATACTAGCCATGACGGAAGATGATGTGGCTGATATTATCAATATTACGCCGTCTATGGAGCCTAGAATCGGTCAATTTATTTCAGAAATTTTCAACAGGAAGGATCGAACGCCTAGAGCGCCGGAAGGCTCCATTGGAGACATACTGAAAGATCTATATGAAAGCAAAAATGCAGTGATTCCCAAGATAACGGCAGGAAAGAATGATGTTAAAGTGGCGGGAGCAGGGGTTATCAGTAACTATAAATTTAAAGGGTGGTTGAATGAAGTTCAAACTGCACAATTAATGATGATTAAAGGAGAAGCGAAATCAGCGGGAGGTATATCCATCGTGTATAAAGACACCATAGTTCCCATTGATCTTAAAGTTCAGAAATCTAAAATGAAATTAGTTGACGATAACAAAAGAATTAAGATTTTAATTAATATTGATGCGGAAGGAGATATAAAACAGACCTATTTTGGGTCCAACTATGACCTTCTAGAAGCAAAAACCATTCGAGAAATCGAAGATGTCTTTAATAAATATATGAGCGATAGATTGAAGGAAACAGTCCGTGTAATACAAGAGGATTTTAGAGCGGATATATTGGGCGTGGACCGATTTTTAAGACAGCGTCATTATAAGCTATGGAAGGAAGTTGAACAGGAGTGGCCAGAGATATTCCCTAATATAGAAATTGACGTAAAGATAAATATAGATATACGAAGAGTCGGATTGGTTCGCTAGTGTATCTCTATAGATTTTATAAATGAGCCATGTTCCTTATAAATAAATCTGTATAAAATTTCCCCCATTTGTACATACTGAGAATATAACAATGAAATGGATGAAAAGGGGAAATGAAGATGTATAAAAAATGGATGAGTGGTTTCGTAATATGTTTTCTAACAGGGATTGTCTTTATAAACTTTTTATATCTCAGAGAAGAAAGACAGGAATTGGGTAAGATCGGAGAAAACCTCATAAGGTTCCATGTATTAGCAAACAGTGATTCGCCGGAGGATCAGGAACTGAAGCTAAAGGTACGGGATAAAATCATCCATACCATGGCAGAAGAACTTGAGAAGTCCAGAGATATTAACGAAACGAGAGAAATTCTAAGAACACATTTACATAAAATAGAAGAAATCGCAGAGGAAGAAATAAAAAGTAGGGGTGAAAATTATTCCGTTACAGCATCCTTGGGAGAAAGTATTTTTCCTACAAAGCGATATGGCAATGTGGTTTTTCCAGCGGGAATATATGAAGCATTGCGGATAGAGATCGGAGAAGCAAAAGGACAAAACTGGTGGTGCGTCATGTTCCCACCTCTATGCTTCGTCGATGTGAAGCATGGGCTAACGGATGAAGAAACTCAACGGGAATTAAAGAACGCTCTAACAGAGGAAGAATACCATCTGGTATATAGTGATATCAATAACAAAGAACTTCCAATTCAATTAAAATCAAAGATATCAGAAATATTTCAGGAATCTAAAGTTCAAATAAAAGGTCGATTCGATCGGATTGCCTCCATATTTAAAATATAGTGTGAAAATAAATACTCCTTTTATAGTAGACGGTTGGAAACATAGACTGCTACCATAAATGGAGTATTTTTTATGACCTAACCCAATTTATGCGACCGTAGGAAGCAATAAATTGATGGTAGGTCAAACGCAACGAGCACCAAATTTGCACGACCAACGAGAGTGAACAAATTTGAGTTGCGAGACTGCGAAATAACCCAATTTATGCGACCGTAGGAAGCAATAAATTGATGGTAAGTCAAACGCAACGAGCACCAAATTTGCACGACCAACGGGAGTGAACAAATTTGAGTTGCGAGACTGCGAAATAATCCAATTTATACGACCGTAGGGGGATAGAATTGTGGAATGTCACTGCGGAAAATGGCAGATTTAAAGACGGATTCTCATAAAATGTTTGAATAATAATATAAACAAAGGTAGAATATTATTAAAGTAGGAAAGAAGGTGTTCGTATGAGTAAGATAAATGTTATGGTAGTCTTCGGTGGAAGGTCAGGAGAGCACGAAGTTTCGTTAATGTCAGCCACTTCTGTACTTAGAGCGATGAACAAAGAAAAATACAATATTACTACTGTTGGCATCACCAAAAAGGGTATTTGGAAACTATATAGAGGATCTATCGATAAAATTCAGAGCGGCGAATGGGAAGGTATTGCGGATAACTGGGCGAAGGAAAATAACTTCAGTACGAATATCAGCGTGTTACCGAGTGAGGAAGGGAAAGGCATCATCAATTTTGGAGATGGAAAGACAGAAAAGATCGATGTTGTATTTCCTGTACTCCATGGACCTTTTGGAGAAGATGGAACCATACAGGGCTTATTTGAGATGATGAATATTCCTTATGTAGGAACCGGTGTATTAGCTTCCTCCTTAGCCATGGACAAAGCCATGAGTAAAAAATTATTCGAGTTGGAAGGAATACCTCAAGCAAAATACCATGCATTCTTGGTGAAGGAATATAAAGAAAATGAGAAAGAAGTTTTAGATACAATAGAAGAAAAATTTACTTATCCAGTTTTTGTAAAGCCTGCAAATATGGGTTCCAGTGTGGGTATTACCAAGGTTCATAATAGAGAAAAACTAGAAAAAGCCATTGAGCTAGCTGCGAAATATGATCGAAAAATTGTGGTGGAGGAAGGCATCAATGGCCGAGAGATTGAGTGCTCTGTATTGGGAAATGATGAGCCCATCGCATCTTTACCAGCGGAGATTATACCTTCCGCAGAATTCTACGATTATAACGATAAATATTTTGCGGGCACTAGTAAATTTGAAATTCCTGCAAATCTGCCAGAGGACGTGATCGAAGGCATAAGAAGTCTATCGGTAAAAGTATATAAGCTTTTAGACTGTAGTGGGTTGTCACGAGTGGATTGCTTCATTGAACGAGATAGCAACCGTATATTATTAAATGAAGTCAATACAATGCCTGGATTTACCCAGATCAGCATGTACCCAAAGATGTGGGAAGCCACAGGAATTGAGTACGAAGAATTAATCGATCGATTAATAGAGCTTGCCATAGAACGCTTCAATGAAAGAAGTATTCTAGGATAGAAGCAATTAAATAGAGAAGGATGAATTAGATGAAAGCAATGCGAATGATAAAAGTAATTGGCGTCCAAACAGGACTGGATGGAGAAGAAAGCACCATAGAACTGATGACGGAAGGGACTTTTTACATAAAGAATGGGAGCTATTATATTCTTTATGACGAATCGGAGATTTCTGGCTTGGAAGGAGCAACGACGAGGGTAAAGGTGGAAAATAACAATAAGGTCTATATGAAGCGATTTGGAACCACAGCCACAGATTTAATTTTTGAAAAAGGAAGCAAATACGAATCCAATTATATGACGGCCTATGGGGAGTTTCATATCTCTGTTGTTACAAACTCATTGGATATAGAAATCAGTGAAGAAACGGGTAAGGGAAAAATTGAAATTGATTATGATCTGAATATTCTAAGTGGAACGAAGCTTTCCAACAAGCTGCAGATACAGTTAATGTAGAACTGGACGAAGCTTCTGGATTGTGATAGAGTTATACTGTAAACTGAAAATTTAAAACATTTATACAAGGGGGAAAGATCCATGTTATTAATTGATAAACCGGTAAAAGAATTTTTAGATGTATTAGAGAGCAAAGAGCCTACGCCGGGCGGTGGCAGTGTAGCTGCACTTTCTGGAAGTCTTGGTGCTGCCCTTACAGCTATGGTTGGTAATTTAACCGTGGGCAGAAAGGCTTTTGAAGCATTAGATGAGCCAACAAAGGAGCATTTTAAGAAAAACTTTAATGCGGTTATTGAATTAAAGCGTAGATTAAACGTACTTGTAGATAAAGATGTGGAAGCCTTCGATCTGTTTATGGCAGCCTTAAAAATGCCAAAGGAAACCGAGGAAGAAAAAGCCATAAGAAGTAAGGCTATGGAGGAGGCGACCATAGAAGCTTTAGAAGTACCACTGACCACAGCAAATGAATGTTTAAATATATTGAAGCTACAGAAAGTGTTTGCAGAAAACGGCAACGTCAATGCGATTACAGACGTCGGGGTAGGTGCCTTAATGGCCTATGCCGGTGTGGAAGGCGCACTATTCAACGTTATCATTAATCTAAAAAGCTTAAGCGACAATGCTTACATAGAGAAGAAAAAGGCAGAGTGTGAAGGCATTTTAGCGGAAGCGAAGGCACTCAAAGAAGAGGTTCTATCCATCACTTATGCAAAACTAGCTTAGAATTTTTAGGGGCTTATACTGGGAGACGTATTTTCTCGGTATAAGCCTTAATTTTTTATCCCTACTGGATCTATGAAGGAAAATAATTTAAAATAATAAAGGATTTTTTCGAAATATTTCGAATTGTATCAATGGGAGGTGGTAGGGTGAGCAGACAGAATGGAATTACAGTGGAAGATATTTTAAAGATGGAATGTATGGAAAAGTGTAGATTGATTGCAGGGTTCAATGGCATCTATAATACGGTTTCTAAGGTAAACATTATGGCGGATTCAGAGATTTTAGATTGGATCAATGAAGGAGAGTTTCTATTGACCACGGCATATTCATTTAAGCTGGGAGGTTTAGAGGATCAAAAATCCTTTATCAAAGAATGTTCCAGCAAAGGGCTGGCTGGTTTAGGGATCAAAGTATATCCTTATTTAGAAATGCTTCCACAAGAAATTATAGACTTAGCAAACCGGCTGAATTTTCCGATCATCGATTTATATTATGGAACGCCATTTGCTGATATCATGACCTCTGTCTTTAAAGAAATTTTTAATAAGCAAACCTCACTTCTTCAACGATTAGAAAAGGTACACGAGCAGTTGATGAATGTAGTATTGGAAGGTGGCAGTATTGAAGATATCGGCAGAGTAACCCGTGAGAACTTAAGAAACCCATTAATAATTAAAATCGGATATCCGGAGCAATGGTTTCTACAGCTCGGTACGGTGGATGCTGAAATGGGCGGACACCTATTGGAGGATGCCAAGAGGTTCTACGATCCCAATTCCAATAAGAGCATGGAATATAAATTAAATGAAGGGATCGAAATCATCCGAGGGGTTCCCATACGAAGAATGGTCATGCCCATTATATTAAAGGACAGCATATACGGACATATTTTCTCTTGGGCTGCCAACACACCTTTAGGGGGATTCGATTTGTCCGTACTGGAAAACGCTTCGACCATCATCTCCTTAGATATCTTAAAGCAGCTTTCTGTAAGGGATGTGGAGAATCGATACCGATGGGAATTCCTAGAGGACCTGCTTTCTATGGAGGAAAGAAGGAAGGAGAAGGCAGAGGAAAAAGCCCATTTATTTCAGTTGGATGTCAACGATCATTTTGTCCTAATTCTAATTCATATAGAAGAGCAAGAGAAGGCGATACGAAAGGACTTTGTTCACGGCCAAACCAGCTTGTACAGTTCTTTGGAAGGATTGATAGAGAGCCACAATCTAAAAGGCTTTATCGCTAGTAAAACTGATAGTCTCTATGTCCTTTTATCCTTCTCACAAAAAAATAAAGGAAACGTTGCTCTTAAGGCCTTCAGTAAGGATCTGGAAGAATTCTTTATATATCATTTCAAAGAAGTAAATTATAGGCTTGGGGTCGGTAGGGAATATAAAGGGCTGAGGCAGGTACATAAAAGCTATGAAGATTCGGTGAAAGCAATCCAGGTGGGTACCCTATTAAAGGAAAGAAAAATCATCTTTTTTGAGGACCTGGGAGTGTATAAGATTCTGTGTCAGGATCATCTAACAGAAGAGCTGGAACGGTTCTATAACAAAACCATAGAGCCTTTAGTGAAATACGATGAGAAAAAGTCAACGGAATTAATCAAAACCCTAGAATATTACTTTGAATACCATGGAAACCTGAAGAAAATATCAGAAGCTCTCTTTACGCACTATAATACTACTTTATATCGCATCGAAAGAATCAAGCAGATTACGGGACTCAATATAGAGTGTTCCAACGATCGACTCAATCTAGAAATCGGGCTGAAAATAAAAAATATATTGAATCGATAACAAGAATATAGGCGTAAAAAACCATCCAGCTCTCAAGAAAGCTAGATGGTTTTATTATAGGGATGGATTTTATAGGGTGTTGTCCCCTGGGTGCCAATCGATTGGGCATAACCCACCGGATTGTAGTCCTTGAAGTACTCTTAGGGTTTCATCAACACTTCTACCAACGTTTAAATCGTGAACTACAGAGTATCTGAGAACTCCTTCTGGGTCAATGATAAATAAACCTCTTAGTGCAATACCCTCTTCTTCAATGAGGATACCATAATCTCTTGCTACAGATTGGGTTCTGTCAGAAGCTAGAGGGAAGGTGATTTGTCCAAGGCCGCCTTTATCTTGAGCAGCATTGATCCAAGCCTTGTGGGAATGCTCACTATCTGTACTGACACCAAGAATCTCCGCATTCAGCTTGTTGAATTCAGCCACTCTTTTACTAATGGCTGTAATTTCAGTAGGACAAACAAAAGTAAAATCCAATGGATAGAAGAACATAACGAGCCATTTTCCTTTATAGTCCTCTAAGGAAATCTTTCCAAAGTCTTTTCCATCTCCATTTGCTGTATTCATTTCAAAATAAGGGGCTTTAAGCCCTACCATTCTTTCTGCCATAGCTAAAATCCTCCTTTAAATTTAATTAAATCCACATATGTATTCATAATCTTTATTCCCCAATATAACGAAGTTAAACAATAATGATTATTATTTTCAATGAAAAATATGGAATAAAATAATCGCTTCCGGCCATAGAGATCTCCAAAAAGTAGTTGTAAACATGAGGCTAATGTGGCACTATATATATATTCAAGAGAATAATGTGATTACATTATATTCAATATTGGTGGGGTGATTTTGTGAAAAATAAAGCAGTAATTTTAGGCTCCAATTACTACATCGGCCTAAGTACCATTCGTTGTTTAGGTATTCATAATATATACACTGTAGCTGTGGATTATTCCGATCAGGACCGATATGGGTCCGATTCAAAGTATTGTTCAGAACGATTGATCTCTCCTCATTATAGAAATGAAAAAGAAGCTTTTATTGAATTTTTAAAGGATTATGCGCGCAAGGAAATTGTGCCACCCGTGCTAATTCCGTGCCACGACTCCTATGTGGAGGTCATCGACGAATATTTGGACGAGCTGAGAGAATTCTATCTCATCCCTCAGACAGAGCAAGGATTATATACGAAGGCCATGAACAAGGAAACCTTAGAGAGAATGGCAAAGGAACAAGGTGTTCTTGTGCCGGAAACAATTCGAGTAAATGAGGATAATTTTTTTGAAAAGGTAGATTCTATTATTAAATACCCTTGTATCGTTAAGCCGACGGATTCTCCTTCCTTTGTGGCCAAGTTTAGGAAAAAAATATTTAAGGTTCATAATCGAGCTGAGCTGGAAGACGCCTTAGAGAAAGCTCAAAATGCAGGTCTAGAGGTGATCGTACAACGAATTATTCCTGGCTTTGATGATCATATGTACACCTTTGATGCTTATTTGAACCAAGATGCAAAGGTGACCCATTGGACAACCTGTCAAAAGTTCCGCCAGTATCCTATTAACTTTGGCGCATCGGTCTATACGGGACAACGACACGTACCAGAGCTATACGAAATTGGAGCTCCATTTTTGGAGGCTATCGGGTACAAGGGTTTTGGGGAAATTGAGTTTAAAAAGGATGCAGAAACAGGAGAATACTATTTAATCGAAATCAATGTAAGAATAACAAATTTAAATAATTTACTATATAAGGTTGGAATGAATATTCCGTATATCACTTATAGAGAGCTGACAGGGGAACCTTTAGCGCCGAAAGCCATTACAGAAAACACCAATCGTGTATTCTGGTACGCCTACGAGGACCTGCTGGCCATTAAGGGATATATTCAAACGGGACAGCTTTCTTTAGGAGAAGTGATGAAATCCTTCTTTAAGCCAAAAGCCTATGCCATATGGAGTCTAGACGATCCAAAGCCATTCTTTAGTTATTGCAAAATGATGGTGGGCAAAATATTTAAAAGATAGTTGAAGAAAAATCATGCCCCAAAAGCTTAGAAAAGAGGAAAGTGTATGATGAAATTAAAAGAACTGCTCAGTTCCATAGAAATAAAAAATATGGATGATGAAAGAGACCTAGAGATCTACGGTATCTCCTACCATTCCGGAAAGGTGGAGAAGGGACATCTCTTTGTTTGTGTGAGAGGTTACAAAACCGATGGCCATCAATATTTAGGGAAGGCTGCCCAAAACGGTGCAGTGGCTGCCATTGTAGAAGAGCTTCAAGAAGATGTGGATATTCCTCAATACGTTGTCTCAAATAGCAGAATCGCCTTAGCAAAACTGGGTGCACGGTTCTATGGCGATCCCTCTCAGAAGATGAAACTGATCGGCATTACGGCTACCAACGGTAAAACTACAACATCCTTTATGGTCAATGCAATCTTAGAAAAATCTGGACGAAAGACAGGTCTAATCGGCACCGTGGTCATAAAAATAGATGAGGAATCTACACCAGCGGAGCTGACAACGCCAGAATCTTTAGATTTACAGCATTATTTAAGTCAGATGGTGGACAAGGGCGTTTCCCATGTCACCATGGAGGTATCCTCTGCTGCCTTAGAAACCCACCGTGTAGAAAGCGTAGCATACGATATTGTAACATTGAACAATATTAGTCGGGAACACATTGATTCTCATGGCTCCTTCGAGAAGTATTTTGAAGCGAAATCCAGTTTGATAAGAAATGCCAGTGAAAACAGCATCGCTGTTCTAAATCTGGACTGTCCATATTCAGCATCTCTAGTAGATCAAACCAAGGCAGAGGTCATCACCTTTGGCGTCAACAGCAAAGAGGGGCACATTGCTTGTAAGGACTTAGATCTCACCACTGGACGAGCTAAATTTACGCTAGAAATCTTAAAACCATTTACTGCAAATGGTCAGCAATATGAACCTAGCGAATTTGAAGTGCAGCTATTGGTTCCTGGGCTACACTCCGTATATAATTCCATGGTAGCTATTACCGTATCGCTTTTATGTGGTGTATCCACTGCCACCATACAGGAAACGCTGAAGACCTTTGCTGGTGTAGAAAGACGATTCCAGTTCATCTTTGAGGAGGATATCAAGATCATCGATGATCACTTTGCAAACTCCGGAAATATTGACGTTACACTGGGCACATTGAAATATATGGATTATGAGAAGCTTCATTTAGTCTATGCAATCAGAGGAGAGCGAGGGCCTACTGTCAACCGTGAGAATGCTGAAGCCATTGCAAGATGGGCGCCTAAATTGGGAATTACAGAGATTATTGCAACCAAAAGTGTTTCCCATGTGACCCATAAGGATCGAGTGACGGAGGCGGAGCTGACTGTATTCCAAGAGGTCATGAGGGATGCTGGGATTAAGGTGGATTTATTTGATGAACTACCGGATTCTATATGCTATGCCATAGGAAAAGCCAATGAAGGCGATTTAATCTTATTGGGTGGTTGCCAAGGTATGGACTTCGGTGCGGAAATTGCATTAAAGCACCTTGCATCAAGAAAAGCTACAAATAAAGGAAAAAGCATCATATAAACAATGAGAGCGGCTCTTTGACACGAAGAGAGGCGATTTATAACAAAACCATGTAGCCATAAATTTGGATACATGGTTTTTTTAGAGATGATGAATAGGAAAAGTTAAAAATACATCGTTTTTATTTGCTATAAAGCTCAATGATCTTTAGAATAACTTCTGTTGCTTTATACATGGACTCTACACAAATATATTCATATTTTCCGTGGAAATTGTGACCACCGGTGAAGATATTCGGGCAAGGAAGCCCCATGAAGGAAAGTCTGGCACCGTCGGTACCACCACGAATGGGCTTGATTATCGGTGTAACGCCCACCTCTTCCATGGCCGTTCTTGCAGTTTCTACGATGTGCATTACAGGTTCAATCTTCTCTTTCATATTGAAGTAATTATCGGTTACCGTAAGGTTGATGGTTCCCTCACCGTATTTCCCATTTAAGAAGTCAACAGCATTTTTTATCAGGGATTTCTTTTCTTCAAATTTATTTTTGCAGTGGTCTCTGATGATGTAGCCACATTTCGTTTCTTCCACATCGCCACGGATTCCAGTAAGGAGGAAGAAGCCCTCATAACCTTCTGTATATTGTGGTTTTTGGTTTTCGGGAAGCATGGCATGAAGCTCCATAGCGATTTCCATAGAATTTACCATTCGATTTTTAGCGGTTCCAGGATGAATATTTCTACCGTGAACCAGTATTTTAACACCAGCAGCATTGAAGTTCTCATACTCCAGCTCGCCAATTTCACCGCCGTCGATGGTATAGGCAAAGTCTGCGCCAAATTTCTCTACATCGAATCGATCTGCACCGTGGCCAACCTCTTCGTCCGGTGTGAAGGCCACTTTAATGGTACCGTGCTGCACCTCTGGGTTCTGTACTAAATATTCTAGAGCACTGATGATTTCTGCAATCCCCGCTTTATTATCAGCACCAAGCAGGGTTGTGCCATCTGTTGTGATTAAGGTTTTTCCCACATAGTTCTTTAAATCTGGAAAATCAGTAGGAGATAGGATGATATTTTTCTCTTGATTTAATACAATATCTTGCCCATCGTAGTTTTCTACCATTTGCGGCTTTACATCTTTACCGGACATATCCGGACTGGTGTCCATATGAGCGATAAAGCCTATTGTAGGAATTGTTTTATCTGTATTACAATTAGAGGGTAGCGTTGCCATAACGTAGCAGTTCTCATCCATGACAGCATCCTCAAGCCCTAAGGCCTTTAATTCTTCAACCAGAAGCTTTGCTAGGTCAAATTGACTTTTCGTACTAGGAAAGCTTTCGGACTCATGATCCGACTTTGTATCAATCGTTACGTATTTAAGAAATCTTTGAACCATATTTTTCATAGATTGATCTCTCCTCTCTAAATCTATTTTATAGCATTTACGCAATAAAAGAAATTCATGTTGAAAAAATACTTTTAATAATCTTCGAAAATAGGGGTATCTATTAGATAGAATACAACGATATGAAATGATTTTAAGAGGTCATGGGGTTGCTGAAATCAAGCATATGGATGGAATCCATAGATAAGAAAGGTGGAGATACCAATGAAAAACAGAGGTAGAAGTCTATTTTCTATAATTTTAGTACTATTGGTTATATTTTCAAGTTTAATGCTCGTGTCGGCAGAAGGTGAAATTACGATTCGATTAAACAACTCACAGATCGAATTTCCTGATGCGAAACCATATATGGATAAGAGGGCAGGTAGAGTACTGGTACCAGTTCGGTTTATATCGGAGGGACTAGGTGCAGAGGTACGATGGGATCAGGCCAATGGAACAGTGTATATCTTGAAGGATGAAAGCAATATTCGCTTAAAACTTGAAGAAAAAAGTTATTCTCTAAATGGCGTACAGAAAACAATGGATACGGCTGCATTTTTAAAGGACAATCGGACCTTTGTACCCATAAGATTGATCAGTGAAGGATTGGGACTGGATGTAAGCTGGGATGAGCAAACATCCACCGTATTATTGAACGAAAAGAATAGAAAAAATTTTTCAGTTCAAGGAATTACCATCGGTACAAGTGAAAAAGAGCTGATTGCGAAACTAGGGGAGCCTGCAAGAAAGGATTTCAGTAAATATGGCTTTCAATGGTATATCTACAATCAAGACTATACAAGCTATATCCAAGTAGGTGTATCCGATGGAACCGTAGTTGGCTTATATTCCAATACAGACCATTGGTTGTATGCAAACAGTATCAAGATAGGGACAAGCAGAAAGGATGTAGAAAAGCTACTGGGAGAGCCCCTAAAAAGTATAAAAAAGGGCAATACGATTTATCATTTGTATAATACAGAGGAAAAAGGACTATATTTCATTGATGGTAGCTACGTATCCTTCTATTATGACCTTCATGAGGGAAATACAGTGACATCAATTCATGTTGTAAGAGAAGATATAGAGCTGGGGTTAAACGGATTCTATGGAAAATATAGCGAGAAATTAAAGGAAGGATTTGAAAGACAAATATTTGACCTTGCAAATGTCGTTAGGGTCAGAAACGGATTGGAACCATTTCAATGGAGCGATCGGGCAAGGGATAGTGCCAGAAAACATAGTCGAGATATGGCCCATAACAACTTCTTTGAGCATGTCAACTTAAAGGGTGAAAGTCCTGCTGCTCGAATGGAGAAGGAAGGCATTAATTATCGATTGGCTGCTGAAAACATAGCCGCTGGAACATCGGATGCCATTGAAGCCCACGAAGGCTGGATGAATTCCCTTGGTCATCGACAAAATATTTTAGGAAAAGCGAAGAACCTTGGTGTAGGTGTGGCTTACAATAGCAATAGTACGTATCAATATTATTATACACAGAATTTTTTTACGGAAATGTAAAGGATACCATAGGAAAAGCTACGGATGTTATTTAAATATCCGTAGCTTTTCCTATGGTATCCAAAGATCGTAAAATTTTATAGGGCATAGATCGCTAAAGCAGTTCTTTCCCCATTAATTGATTGATCAAAGCTTCATTGAAGTTAATAATCAATGCCTTTGGGAAATGAACTTCGTCAATAATGTCCATACAGTTAGAGAAATCTCCAACGGCAGTGGAAAAATGAGCATCACTGCTTAAAATTACATGAGTACCGTATTTCTCGCATAGATTCAAAATAATTTTTACATTTTCATGGGCTCCACTTCGAAAACTATAGGGCATTAAGGAGGAATTGTTAATTTCAAGGGCCACATTGTGCTCCTTGGCAGCTTTTACGATAACTTCATAGTCTAGGGGGTATCTAGAATCATCAGGATGGCCGATGATCTTTACATAAGGATTATGGATTGCTCCTAGAATGGCAGCCGTATTTTCCTCCATTGTACCTGGGTCGATGCAGGGTGGGTGAAGGCTGGCGATGGCATAATCTAACTTTTCCAAAACCTCCACGGGCATATCGATATTTCCCTGGAAGTCCATGATATTAGCTTCCACTCCCTTTAACAGAGTTAATCCATGAACTTCTCTCGGTATTGCCTGTAAGTTGTAAAAATAAAAGATATTGGGTCCTCCTTGCATAGAGGGCGCATGGTCCGCTACACCAACGATTTTAAGCCCTTTATTTCTTGCTTGAGCTAAGTTTTCTTCTATTGTACTATAAGCATGTCCACTAGCTATGGAGTGACAATGCAAATCAATCAATGCTTTCATAAGTTCATTCCTTTCAAGTCAGTTTTAAATCAATGGTTCAATTATATCATAGAACTAAGATAATTTTTATAGATAAAGAAAAGACTAGATTATTAATATATCCCAATAATCAGATATTTAGGACTGCTTTTAGAAAAAATAATATCGATACAAAGCAGTAATATCTCCCCTATTTTCATAACTGAGTGGTCAACTTATTTTTATAATGAAAGAATTTGTTTTATTGTTAAATATCCCTATAAGAGAGGCTATCTGAGTAAAGGGCCCTTTATTGTTCCTATGATTTCCACAAAACTAAATTTGGTGTATAGATTTTTGTAATAACAACGAAGTTATGTATAAAATCGCTAAATTTGACTTTCGGGGTTATGGCGAATACAATACAAATGTGATATAAAATTAACAAAATTATAGGGGGACAAGGAAATGAAAAGAAAAAAAGGTAGAAAATTGCTTGCAATGGTAATGGCCATAGCAATAGTTGCCCTTACTGGCTGTTCAGGTGGAGATATAGCGTCAACAAAGCCACAACCAATAGAAGAACCTGCCAAGAATGAAATTCCAACATTCAATGTAGGATGGAGCAGTGAGCTTCATACAGGCAATATGCATTTGAATTTTTTAAAGCCTGAACTTTTTGAAAGCAACTCTGTACACTTAAAACCAATAAGCGATTCTCAATTAGAATTAGTAAAGGATGGAAGTGTAATTGCATATGTAAACTATATGTATTCCAAGGGAGCTGCAGAGTCAGCAACATTGATGAGTCAAGGCCATATGGATATAGCATATTGTTCGAGTACTGCTATGCTTACTGCATATGATTCAGGTGTAGATGTAAGTATTCTATGTCCAATCCAAAGTGGTGGTGTTTCTGTTGTTGCAGCGGCAGATGCTCCATACACTACATTTGAGGAGTTAGTTCAGTACGCCAAAAAAAGTGATAAGCCTATAGTTGGCGGTTATCATTCAGCTGTAAGTAGTCCAAGAATAGTTCTTGAATATGCTTTGAAAGATGCAGGTTTGACAGTTACTGAAGATGCTGCCGACTACTCTGCAGACGTCTTATTAATGGATCTTAAAGGCATAAGCAATTTAATTCCATCACTTAGCTCAGGTCAAGTAGAATTATGGGCAGGGCCAGTTCCTAATCCTCAGAATGCTGAAGCTCAGAATATCGGTAAAATAATTGCAACTCTTAATGAACTCCCTGAAGGCAAATGGGTTGATTTTCCTTGTTGTACAATGAATGTTAGAAATGAGATAAAAGACAAATATCCGGAGGCTGTGCAAGCAATGGTACAGGTTACTTCTGATGTAGCGGATTATGCTCAAAACAACCGTAAAGAAACTGCTGAATTAATGGCTGAATTCATAGGGCTAGAGAAAGAAGTGTTAATGAAGAATGATACAACATATCAAACGGAAATAACAGAGCATTTCACAAATGGTATGGCTACATATCACGAAGCAATGTCTAAAATAGGTAAATTTTCAGGGAGACTTAAGGACAAGCCGGTGAATGAAGTAATGGATGCTGTTTTTGATTTTACTTTTATAGAGGAATTATCGAAATAATGTATACCAGCAAACTTAAAAAATGTGAAAAAGGGCTTTCTAAAAAAGAAAGCTCTGTTTTAACTCACATTAATAAAATAAAGATTAAAAAAAGTATAATTTCTATGATTCTTCCTGTGCTTTTCCTGCTAATATGGAATTATTATGCCACTAAGATTGGTAACAATGCAATTCTGCCTACAGTAGGAAAGGTATTCTACAACTTTTTACATGCCTTTGATAATTTTATCGGCTTAGGAAGTATCCCTAGAAATATCGGATACAGCATCGTTCGTGTTTTGCTGGGATATATCATAGGAGCATCGGTAGCTTTTCCTTTAGCTTTGCTTATGGGTTATTTTAAACCAATTAGAAATCTCTGCGAGAATTTTATTAACTTATTTAAACCAATTCCTTCCATTGCATGGCAGCCACTTGTACTTGGTTGGTTCGGCATCAGCAGTCTTGCCCGCATATTAGGGATGCCTTATGGACCCCAATTTGCGATTATGGATAATTTTAAGCTTTCAATGATATTTCTAATAGCACTAGGTGCATTTTTCCCAATATGGGGCAATATTATTTTCGGGGTAACTAATGTAAGAAAAGTATTGATTGAAACTGCAAAGGTTCTAGGCGCTTCACAAATAGATATATTTTTCCATATATTAATACCTGCTGCAGGTCCCACAATTATAAATGGTATGCGCATGGGTCTAACTGCATCTTGGGTATGCCTTGTTAGTGCTGAAATGCTTCCAGGCAGTATGAGTGGTGTGGGCTATTTAATTACTCATGCATATGAACTGGCTCGAATGGACTTAGTTATAACAGGGATGATATGTATTGGTATTATCGGCGCTCTTTTAGATGGTGTTTTTAGAATCGTTATATCTAAGAATTTTTCGTGGGAAAATAAAGTGAAGTAGGAGGAAAGGCATGGTACAATCAATTATTAGTGTTGACAAAATAACAAAAACTTTTACCGTCGAAGGTAATCGACAGGACTTAACAGTTTTAGAAAATATAAATATCAATATTAAGGAAAACGAATTTGTTTGTATCGTAGGACCATCAGGATGCGGAAAATCTACTCTTTTAAGGCTAATTGCTGGCTTAGAGTCTGCTACAGAGGGTCATGTGTTTTATCGAGGCGAAAAGCTGATAAAACCTCGTAAAGAAATAGGAATGGTTTTTCAAAATTATTCTTTGATGCCATGGTTAAATGTAGAAGATAATATTTCTATGGGACTTAATTTCAAGCGCGTTTCTAAATCAGAAAAGAAAAAAACAGTGGATGAGTTTCTAAAAATAATTGGTTTAGAAGATTTCCGCAAGTCATATCCCCATGAACTTTCTGGAGGAATGCAACAAAGAGTAGCGATTGCTCGGGCCCTTGCTAATAGTCCTGATGTGGTGCTGATGGATGAACCATTTGGAGCCTTAGATGCTTATACACGAATCCTTCTGCAAAAAGAATTGCTACGGATTTGGGAATATGACAAAAAAACCATTATATTTGTTACACATAGCGTCGATGAAGCCATATATCTTGCTGACAGAATAATACTTATGAGTAGAAGGAAAGGCTCAATTGATAGAGAAATTTTTGTAGACATACCAAGAATCAGAGAACGTTCAGATTTACGCTATGCTAAGCTTACGCAAGAATTATTAGAAGAGTTGGAGCAATTAAATGACAGATAGGACATTGAGCATCTCAAAACATGATTTTTTCATAATTGAAAGCCTATTTAGGTATTAGCTAAAGATTATAGTACACTTAAAAGGAACTCAGTCCTTTCAAGCTGAATCCGTCTAATGAAAATATAATATCCATAATGATCCCAATTTACCGCCATAATAAAGGATGAAATCTTTTAAGGTGGGCCATGTATCGATTAATAATGGTTAAAATAGCAGACCTATGGTATTATGATTCTATGCATCAAGAGGAGGGGTTTTTATGGAATGTAGGGCAGGTTGTGCTGCTTGCTGCATTGCACCTTCAATATCATCACCGATACCGGGCATGAACGATGGAAAATTAGCAGGTATCCGATGCATTCAATTGTCTACGGATAATCGATGCATGATATTTGGAAGTGCTGAAAGGCCCGCAGTATGTGGAAATTTACAAGCTTCACAGGAGATGTGTGGAAACAATGATGAAGAGGCCTACGCATATTTGGAGTATCTTGAAAAGGCCACAGCCATAAAAAAATAAGGGAGGATATTCTCTATGGATCCCATAGAAAATATCCTCCCTCTATTTAACTTCCTAGAACTTTAAAATTTCATCCCATTTAGCTAAGGCCTTGCTATCCTCACTAATATCTCTAACGGTAATAGCATTTGGAAATTTCCGAAGCTGATCCTTCGCCATGTTGGTCATCTTTAGAACACCAGCATTTTTAGTTGTTGAGGTTCCCTCCATCAATTCATCTAAAGCAGGATCGTTGACGATGATGGTGATGTCTTCCTCTTGATAGTCTTCTAATTCCTTTAAAATCGTCAGCAATGCAAAAGGTCCCACCACAGCTGGTTTTTTATAATCCTTTAATAGGGCTTGTCTCTCTAACAAGTCTTCATTTCTATAGATTCCATATCGAATTTCTATATCTTCACCCTCGTAATATGCTGGAATCCCAGCTAAATAAACAGTAATCATGTTACCACCATCTCTTTCCTCGTAAAATAAAAGTTTCTTCAAAGTTTCGATCAAAACTACTATGGGGTTTTTGTAGTTAGTATACCCTCTATTATAGAACAATAAAGCAAGTATAACAAGAATATCGAGAAAGGTATCGCATGTTTATAGAAACTAACCTAAAAAACATATTCGTTATCTTCCTTTTTAGCTCTAAACTCCTTGGGCGAAACGCCCGTATATTTTTTAAACTGCGTAGTAAAGTAGCTTTGACTATTAAAGCCGATCAATATGGCAATATCTAAAATAGATTTGTTTGAATTACAGAGTAAGTATTTACTTTTTTCGATCCGTGCGTGGGAGAGGTAGTCTGTAAAGCTCATTTTCATTTCTTTTTTAAACTGGGTGCAAAAGTAGCACTTGCTTAAATTCGCATGGTTTGCAACCTCTTCCAGTGTCAGCGTTTCTCCTAGATTATTAAGGATATAGTCGATGGCCCTTCTTATAGAAATATTATCTACCTTATTTAAGCTTTTCTTAACTTGAGTGGCGTATGCTGTGACCATGGTTTTTCCCATATTTAAAGCCTCAATCTTAGAGGAAGTCTTATGAATTGCCTTAGCGAAGGCTTGGTATTTCGATTTGCTGCTATAGGTGGAAACCCCTTTCTGTATAACCCTGTGAGAGATCAACATGGATACGGAGATCAGGTAGGTTTTTAAAATGTGAATATCGTTATTCGATACCGCCGTATAGTTGGATTCCAGAGCAAAAAATTTATGATATAAATTGAGGGCCTTTTCAACCTGACCATTTAATATGGTATTGATTAAGGTAATTTCAAAATCATAGACAGTATGTAGAACTTCTGCATTGGGCCTAGGATAACAGATGTTTTCTATTATTGCATTATTCATAGCAGTGGACACTCCTTTAAAGTTCATAAACGGATAATGAAAATCATTACTATTTAACAATATCATATACGACTTTGAATAAAAAGAAAACAAATTCAAAAATATTTTAAAAAAATAAAAATATTTTTGAGATATTTATAGGAATTTCAATTAATATAGATAAAGTAAATGATATTAATTTTCAAATAAGGAGGCAGTTCAATTGATAATAAATATAATATTTTCATCTTTGACGGGGAACACAAAGCAGGTTGCATATGAAATTTTAAAGTCATTGCCTGAAAATACAGCAATATACGATTTAAAAGAGCTGGCTCAGATGCCAGAAGGGGATGTTTTTGTCCTAGGGTATTGGGTGGACCGAGCCAAACCAAATCAAGAGATGTATCAATTTATGGAAACGCTGAAGGGAAAGAAAGTCCTCACCTTTGGTACTTTAGGTGCATACCCAGATTCAGAGCATGCAAAGGAAACCAAAGAAAATACCCATAGGCTTTTAGAAAAGAATAACCAGGTACTGGGTCATTTTCTTTGTCAAGGAAAAATCGATCCAAAGTTAACTGAAATGTTCAAGAAGAATGCTGGCGGGCATGCCATGACTCCGGAACGATTAAAGCGTCATGAAGATGCAGCAAAGCATCCAAATGAGGAAGACTTTATCAATGCAAGAAAATTTATAGAAACCCTATTAAATCATTTGTAAAAGGAGAATTTATAATGAAAAAAATTGCGATTTATGGGAAAGGCGGTATCGGAAAATCAACGACCGTATCAAATTTATCTGCGGCTCTATCGCATTTAGGATATAAGGTGATGCAGGTGGGCTGCGACCCCAAAGCTGATTCAACGAAGAATTTGATGAAGGGAGCATTCATCCCCACTGTATTGAATGTTTTAAGAGATCAAGGAGATGATATCGGGCTTGAAGATATTGTGTTCAAAGGATACAACGATGTTTTATGTGTAGAAGCAGGAGGACCGACCCCTGGCATCGGTTGTGCAGGTAGAGGGATTATCACAGCCTTCGAAAAACTAGAGGAGCTTGAAGCTTTTGAAGAATACCAGCCCGATATTGTGATCTATGACGTACTAGGGGACGTAGTTTGCGGTGGATTTGCCATGCCGATTCGGAATCAGTACGCAAATGAGGTATATATTGTAACCTCGGGAGAAATGATGTCCATGTATGCGGCGTCCAATATTTCCAGAGCCGTAATGCAGTTCAAATCCAGAGGGTATGCAGAGCTAAAAGGATTAATTTTGAATGCTAAAAATGTGGAGAATGAGAGCGCATTGGTGGATAAGTTGTGTGAAGAGATCGACACCAATGTTTTCCACTACATACCGAGAAATCCATTGGTACAAGAAGCAGAGAACAGCGGCAAAACTGTGATTGAAGCTTTTGAAGATTCAGAGATGGCACAAATCTATATGGATTTAGCAAAAAAAATAATGGAGGGATAAGGATGAAAAAGTTTAAATCTTTAATGGCATTAGCATTATGTGTAACCATGGGTATGGTAGGATGCAGTAGCCCAACAGATACAGGAAAAGTAGAAGCGAAGAATGAACCTCAGATAGAAGAAGGAATGGCGGAGAAAAAAATCATCGCTGGTACTTTTATGTCAGCAGAGCTATTAGATCTATTCGATATCAATCCAGTAGGCGTTTTAACCAGCGAAAAAGCCTTACCAGAAAGATATAAGGATGTGGCCAAAATTGGTTCACCAATGAAGCCAGATCTAGAAGTCGTAGCATCCCTGTCCCCAGAGCTATATGTCAGTGATAGCAACTTAAAGGAAGCCTTGGACGAGATGTTTAAAGGAATGGCCTTTGAAACTATGTATTTAACCAACAACTCCTATGAAAATGTTTTTCAAAACATCGAAAATGTTGGGGAGCGTTTAGATAAAACGAATAAAGCAAATGAGATCATCAAGGAAATGAGAGACCAAGAGAAAAAAATCATGGACGCTATTGCAGGAAAGGAAGCGCCAAAGGTGCTGATTCTTTTTGGAACACCGGAAAGCTTTATGATTGCTACACCCCACTCCTATACAGGAAGCTTAGTGGAAAAATTAGGTGGTATCAATGTGGCAGAAGGCATGGCGGCTGGAAGACCTTCCCCGTATCTTCCCTATAGCTTAGAAACAGTAGCGGAATTAAATCCAGACATCATTTTAAGATTGACCCACGTAAGTCCTGAAGTTAGTAGAAAGGCTTTTGATGCAGAGTTTGCAAAAGGCTTTTGGACAAATTTAGATGCTGTAAAAAATGGAGAAGTATATGATTTGGACAACGAGAATTTTGGTGTATCTGCAAACCTAAGAGCCGTAAAAGCATTGGAGAAAATGGCGAAAATTTTATATAAATAGGAGAATCAGCTATGGTGAAATCTTTGAGAGAAAATAAACATCGATATATTGTAGGCTCATTATTCATTCTGATGTTTATCGCTCTTCTATCAGTAAGAATGGGCAGCGTAGAGTACAGCTATTCCAGAATACTGAATGTTCTGTTCAGTCCTGAAATGACTTCAGATAAGAATGTGGTCTTTAACATCCGACTCCCCAGAATCGCCATTGCAGCTTTGGTAGGCGCAAACTTAGCTGTGGCAGGTGCACTGCTTCAGGCCGTTATGCAGAATCCATTGGCGGACCCTGGTTTAACGGGGGTTTCTGCCGGCTCCAGCTTGGCAGCCATCATCGTGATGCTTTTATTTCCGCAGTACAGCTATTTGGTGCCAGTGGTGGCATTCATCGGCGGTGCCGTTGCCTGTGCCCTTGTCTATGTACTGGCCTGGAAGAACGGCATCAAGCCCATCCGAATTATTTTAGCAGGGGTGGCGGTGAACGCCATCTTAGGAGGAGGGACATCTCTCTTATCCATTCTATACAGCGATCGGATTCAAGGTGTGTTACTATGGGTCAATGGAAGTATCAGTGGAAAAACCTGGGACGATGTAAGGGTTCTCGCTATTTATAGCGTTATTGGTCTGACCATGGCTATGTTCTGCATCCGAAAGGCAAATATCCTTCAGCTTGGGGATGATATGTCCGCCAATCTAGGAGTGGATACCAATCAGTACAGGGTGATGATCTCGCTGGTGGCCGTTTTCCTGGCGGCCATATCCACCGCATTGGTTGGGATCATCGGTTTCGTAGGACTTATTGTGCCCCATATTGCAAGACTGGTTATTGGGTCGGACTATAAATATATGCTGCCATTCAGCGTCATCGTAGGCAGTGGACTATTGCTTCTAGGAGACACCTTTGCCAGAACCGTAGCAAGACCAGTGGAGCTTCCAGTGGGTGTGATTATGGCAGTGGTTGGCGGACCATTCTTCTTATATTTATTGAGGAGGGGAAAAGCGTAATGATCGAAGCAAAAAATCTATGTATTGGATATGAAGAGCGTATCGTGGTCCATAACTTTTCCTTTCATATCGGTGAAGGAGAGATGGTGTCCATTATAGGGCCCAACGGCTCTGGAAAATCCACCATATTGAAGGCAGTATCTCGACTTTTAAAACAAAAAAGCGGCGCCATCTACTTGGAAAAAGAAGATATGAGCGCCATGAATATAAAGAAGATTGCAAAGAAAATGTCGGCGCTATCGCAACATAATAGAAGCCCAGAGGATATCAAAGTAAAGGAACTGATTTACTACGGTAGATTGCCTCATAAGAAATGGCACGAGAGAAGAAACGAAGAAGACGAGGAAATCATCCAGTGGGCGATGGACCAAACCTCCCTCAATGGGTATGAAGACAAGCTGGTGATGGCCCTATCTGGCGGAGAGCGTCAACGAGTGT
Organism: Alkaliphilus oremlandii OhILAs; assembly: GCF_000018325.1. Taxonomy (GTDB): domain Bacteria; phylum Bacillota; class Clostridia; order Peptostreptococcales; family Natronincolaceae; genus Alkaliphilus_B; species Alkaliphilus_B oremlandii. Next base: position 366,089 of record NC_009922.1, read on the forward strand.
GGATCGCCATGGCTTTAGCACAACAACCTAGAATCCTCCTACTGGATGAACCAACCACGTACTTGGATATCTGTCATCAGCTAGAAGTCATGGAGCTTGTGAAGAAACTGAACCGAGAGCTGAACTTGACGGTGATTATGGTACTCCACGATCTAGGTCAAGCTGCAAAGTACAGTCATCGAGTCGTTGTATTAAAAAAGGGAAATTTAATCGCTGAAGGAAACCCCTACGATGTGTTGACGGAGGAATTGATCAAGGAAGTATACCAGGTAGAGGTCTGTATTCGAAAGGACATTTTAAAGGGAGAAGTGATCATTCATCCCATGGGGGTTTGCAAAAACTGTGAAGAGGGGTGCAAAAATGACAAAGTTTGATTTAAATACATTATCTAAACTAGATGAAATCAGTAAAAATGAAGATATCAAGGCCTTATCCCATGCCATATTTCCAGGGACCCACTGCCCTTTATTTGGCGTAGCCATGATCGCCTCCTTTGTGGAGGACTTAGTGGTGGTCGTAGCAGGAACCCAAGAATGCACCTATTATGTTAAGGATTTTGCGTATCAAAGACAATACGGGAAGGATAATTTCTATTCTGTAGTGACCAATAAACACGACATTACCTTTGGATGTGAAAGTAAAATTAAGGATGTGCTTCTAGAGATCGATAGAACCATCCAGCCCAAAGCAATTATGCTGGTGTCTACCTGTGTTCTAGAATTAATCGGGGAAGATGTTGCGTCCCTAGGAAGTGCTATGCAGGATGAGATCCATGCCAAGATCCTCGTTGTGCCGACAGAGCATTTTAAGTGCAACAGTCATATTCCAGGAATGGAGCGGTCTTTAGAGCAATTCGTCACGCTAATGGAGCCCTGTGCAATCGACCAGCATAGTATCAATATTTTAGGACATAGACAGCATGGTGTTGAAGGTACAGAGCTAATGCAGCTTTTGATAGAGGAAGGCATCCATATCAACGCTGTAATTCCATCGAAAACCACCATAGAAGGTTTGAAATCCGCACCGAAGGCAAGGTTCAATATCGTTACAGACTTCGTTGCCCTTCCTATGGCAAAAAAAATGGAAGAGATCTTTGGCACGCCCTACGTTTATTTTGACAAGCATCTATCCATGGAAAGAATTAGAAGTGCTTATCAACAGTTGGGGGATATTTTAAAAATTGATGTATTATCCAAGCTGAGCCACAAGGAAAAAGAGCTGAGAGAGCTGATGAAGGAAGCAAAGGAAGTTTTAAAAGGAAAAACCTTTATCTATGGCAATACACCGATGATGGCTTTTGAGGTTTCTAGCTTCCTATGCGATTTAGGCATGGAGCCCATCTTGGTGCAGGTTCGAGATCTATACGAAAATGATCCCATCTATATGGGGGAAATTAAAAGCCACCAATATAATCCTTATATCAGTCGAATCGCCAACATCGCACCGATGCAGTACGTGTACGATCAATGTAAGCCGAATTTCTATATCGGCCATGAAAATCCCATGAATTTAGCAAAAAGAAATATTATCCAAGTGACACTGGATGAGGTAACGAAGAAGCTGGGCTACGAGATTCCAATCGATAGCATCAAGAAAATATTGCTATCCTATGGGCAGCATAATGAGATGAAAGAAAAAATGATGAAAATGGCTTCAAGGGGGGCATAGTCTATGGCGTTTTATAAATTTTTTCCCACACCATCGGATCGAATGGGGACCATTTGGACCTTAAGTACGATCAAAGATGCCTATATTATTGAGTTTGGTCCAGCAGGGACCACCCATTTTGCAATTGAGGGTATGATGCAGTTCAATGCGGACCACAATGCCAATGTATACACAACCCATATCAATGAGACGGATATCTCCTTTGGAAAACAGGATCGATTGGAGAATGCCATATTAGAAATTGATGGACAGTACGGACCGAAATATATTTTCGTCATGGCTTCTTCTATTTCTGCAATTATCGGTACGGACATAGAAAGTGTGTGCTATGAGCTACAACCGAAGGTGAAAGCAAAGCTGATTCCAATTACCACAGGAGGCTACCATGGGGACCATACCCTGGGGATAGAGGCTACCATGGATATGCTTTGCAAAGAAGTGGTGCAGGAAACAGTGCAGAAAAAGCCCAATACCTATAATATCGTAGGCAATAACGGTGATGTTTTTAACTTTCTATCCGATGTGGAGGAGATTAAAAATCTGATGAAGAGCGCCTTTAACTTCGACGTGAATACCACCTTCACGGCATATACATCCATGGAAGAGATTGAGAAGGCTGGGGAAGCGCAGTTCAACCTAGTACTTAGGGGGGAAGGCTTAAAGGCAGCGGATACCCTTAAGAAAAACCATGGAATGGGCTACCACTATGGAAGACCCTACGGCTTAGAGGGAACGACCTTCTGGCTGAAATCCCTAGAGAAAGCTTTAGGAATTCCAGCCGATGAACAATACATTGCTAAAAAAACCGCTGAAATAAGAAAGCATCTGATGAACTATCGATTTATGACGAGAGGTTTAAATAAGAAAAATGTCCTATTGGTAGGCGATTATGATGTTGTTGTAGGGCTGGCAGCCTTAGTAGAAGAGCTGGGCCTTACAGTGGAAGCAATTATACTAAAGCATAAGATGAATAGAAAAGCTAAAAAACACTTGCCGGAAAAATGGGAAAGGGTCATGAAGCTGGATTACAGTGAAAGAGAGATGGAAGCCTACTTAAGTGAGACACCATCCTACTTGCTGTTAGCAGATGAAGCCACATTGAAGCTGGAGAATAAAAGTAAACTCCATTTTCAAATAGCCAATCCGAACTTTTCAAAGCATAGTATTTATCCGTATACGCCTTTTGTAGGGTACCATGGTGCATTGTATTTCATGCAATGTCTATATGAGCTACAGAAGGGCAACCCTGAAGCGTAATTTTACAATTTAAATAAGGTTTAAGGCTTCTGGGGAGCTTTAGAGCATTGTACCCATACAATACCATAGGCTTTAGTGAATGTAACAAAGAGCCGCCAGCATTTAAACTATGAAAATGCTGGCGGCTCTCCATACGTCATAAGAATTCTTTAGAAGATTTTTGGATTTCAGTATAAAGCTGGATCTATGGATGGAATACGATGTTTTCTACCATAGGACTGTAATTGGCACCATTTCGTAAAAAAGTTAAGGTGTTACACCAACGGTTCTAATTTGAATGGTGGGGTTGATGTGTATCATAGCTTCAGCAAACTGACTATTCCAATCCTCTGAATCAAAATATTCAGGGTGATTCCCTTTCACATATTTACCGTATCCAATGTTATCGCACTCTAAATCCTTCTGTAATATCTTCAAGGTCTCATCTAAACCTAACTTAAGTTCATGATTGATAATGTCTTCAAGTCTTTTAATCCGATCCGTTGAAAATATCTTCTCTCTTGCTGTATACTCTCCTAAATGAGCATTGATTGAAACCTCTTGATAGATATGGAGCTGATTGTCTTTGATTTCCGTTTTGATTTTGCTTTTTCCATCGATGACGTTCACCGATAAAAACTCCTTCCGACCTGTTTCTTCGGAAAAAAATTCAAAGGTATGTACGCCATCTTTGATTTCTCCCTTCAGCATCATAAATGCTCTGCTGTTGATTCCGGTGAGCACATGAATCATTTTATCTTCTTTAAACAATGCGATCCTGTCAATTTTCAGATCATTCTGCGTATCCCCATAAGATATGAAAGGCATGGAAGGCTCAATGCCAGTTGTATAATATTGATTACTAAAACCTCGAAGCGTAGTAACAGGAACATTTGTAGCATTGTAGTTCTGACCGATAGAATCAAATAAAAAATTAGTTACAAGGAGCGAGACCGGTGGCTGAAATTGTAGTAGGCCATTTGCACTTCCGCCGGAGACTGCGAATCTAGTTGTACCCCGAAAGAGAGGCACTCTGAACATAGAATCCATATGAAATAAAAGTCCTTGCTTTGCAACGTCTTCATTAAATACTACAATTTTGATATTATCGAAGGAAAGATCTCTATAAACTTTTTTTTGAGGGTTACTTCTTCCTCTGCTGATAGAGGAGGCTTCCGCAGAAAAGGTAACCTTTTTTTCAGGTGCATCTTCTATAATTGTAGGAAACGCAATGGTAAATACATAATTATCAGGATTTTCCTCACTAATATCGATTCCAAGACCATATACAATCAATAACTCTTCCAAGTCCTTAGAATCCCAACAGCTCAACAGGGGTAGGCTGATTAAAGCCACGATTAAAAGTTTAATGACTTTTTTCAACACTGGTATCCCTCCCCTTAATTAAATACATAGTGAATAGCAGTACTGGGAGTAAAAAACCAAAAAATATATTTGCAGTTCCAATTTTACCTGCGAATTCAACTACGGCTACCGTATTCCTAGGATAAATTGATATGAGAAATATCACTGGGGCTAGGGCATATGTAAAGATACGAGTTCTTTTTATTTTAAAAATATTTTGGAGCAATACACTGGATACTAAGTATTGTACTCCAGAAGTGCATAGAACAGTAAAGGTCCAGAAGATCGTAAAAAATATTTCACTTCGCTCGATTACAGGAAAATTAACGCTGGTTAAATAATTAATGGCAGGATAAAGTACGGTTTGAATCTCATCACTGCCATATAAAGCAATCTGCGTGATGACATTCGTTGTATAAAATAAAGTCACAAGGATCAACGCCCAAACAGATTTTTTCATAACGGACTCTTCTTTATTGGAGATATAGGGATAATAAACCAATAGAGATTCATAGCCAGCAAATGCATAAAAAGATGGTCGAGTACCCTTTAAAATATTGATTATGCCAGCGCCACCAATGGGCTTTAAATTGATAAATTGGGTTTCTGGTAATCCTATCAACATCAATAGCCCTAAAGGAATTAATATAAACACAGTCGCTTGCGCAAACCTTGCCACTACTGTTAAACCATTTCTGGTCATATATACAACGGTGATTACAATGATGAATCGAATGATGTAATTCGGAGTTTCGCTTAAAAGCCAGGTCGCCGTCATTTCGCATAAATAAGCAATGGTGATGCCGGTGGCAAATAATGCATAGAGGACATAAGCAAAGGAAATGAGATATCCCACAGGCTTACTGAGCAAATAACTAGTATACTGAACGAAATTATATTGTGGGAATTTACTAATGGTGTAAACCATAATGACCATGACACCACTTAAAAAAGCACCGTTCAAAAGAACAGACATCCACGCATCCTGCCTAGAAACTTCAGCAACCGTCCTAGAAAGACCTAAAATGCCCGTACCTACAATCATGTTAATCAGAAGGATAAAGGATTGCTGGGCAGATATTTCTCCATTATTATATTTCTGATACAATTTAATTCCTCCAATTCCTTTATACTTTCTCTATTAATTTTTTAACCCTTTCTTGATAATGCCATCTTTTACTACACTATTGTCTAGGGGTGCCAGTGGGAAAAGATAGGGATATCCAAAGGATTCCAAATTGCACAGATGAATGATAACCCAGCACCAAGATATAACAATACCAAAGGCACCAAAGGTTGCAGCCATAATAATAATGGGAATCCGTAGAATCCGTAAAGCGTATGAGGTATTGTAATGAGGAAATATATAGCTACCGATTACAGTAATACCAATGACAATAACCATGGTTGGACTGGCAAAGTTGGATTGAATGGCAGCATCTCCTATGACGATTGCGCCTACGATACCGATTGTTTGACCAATACTTTGAGGCAGACGATTACTGGCTTCTCTTATGAGCTCAACAGCAACTTCCATTAATAGAGCTTCAATTACTGGAGGAAATGGGACATTGGTTCTGTTTTTTGATAAATCAATCAGTAAATTCATGGGGATCATTTCATGATGAAATGATATTAAAGCCACATAAATAGAGGGTAAAGAGGTAGCAATAAAAAAACCCATAAAACGAAAAAAACGTGTTAAATTGCTAGAAATAATTCTCGTATAATAATCCTCAGAAGAATGGAAAAGCTGAAAGAATGTAATCGGCAGTACTAAAGCGATGGGACTTCCATCTGTTAAAATAATAATTCTGCCTTCCATCAGATCACCACAAACCTTATCCGGTCTTTCTGTTATTTGTGTTTGCGGAAAGGGAGAGTAGGGGTATTGTTCTAAATGTTGCTCAATATAAGCACTTTCTAAAACCACTTCAGTTTCTATATTTGTAATAAGATCAATAATATTCTCTAGAAGGTGATGATTCACTTTATTTTCCATGTATAGAACAGAAATCGTCGTATGACTTTCACTTCCAATGATCATATTCATGACCTTCAAATGAGAACTTTTAATTCTTTTTCGAATGAGGCCAATATTTGTATCAATGTCTTCAATAAAGCTATCGCGTGGGCTTCGAATAGCACTTTCAACAGTAGATTCTGCTATGGATCTTCCCTCTTTACCCTTAGTTTCTAGCACTAGGGCAGTGCTGCAATAATTAGTGAATAGTACAGTATTTCCATATAAAATACTTTGGACTACTTGACTCCAATGATCGATTTTTTTGATGTTAGAAGTCGTAATAATTTCTGCAAAGATTTCTAAGGAACGGATATTCCCTTTAGAGGGTGTATGATCTTTATCATAAATCAAAGAAGGCTCCTGAGGCCCATGGGATAATCTTTCGCTTTCATAGGAATTGATCGGATGAATAATATTTTTATTGATAACATCTAGATTGACTAGAACATTTGAATAAATCAATAGTCCCTCTATCATTTCCTTTCCTACATTTAGTTTTACAGGAGTATAGGTGATATCAGAACATTGTTCAAATATTTCCTCTAAATTCTGCTGATAAACTTGTACAGGGTTTGGCAGAATTGGCGTCGTGTTTTTTTCTTTATTTCCTTGAGATGCTTCCGCAACCGTAAATAGTCTACTTAGAAGTTTCATAAAGAAGCCCCCTATTCAATATTTATATTAGTATAGGAAAATTCTAAGAAAATATGTACGGATGAAAGACCAGATGCAAATTATATATCCACATTAAAACCTGCTTCCATGGTTCTAATTTCAATGAGTACATATTTTAACCGGATAGAAATTATCTTGTCATTAAAAAATGTTCATATAAATAAGTGTTGATTTCCTTTTTAATAAGTACTATATTTAAATTAACAAATGAATACATTTTATGGTTCTTTCTTATGAAAGCTAAGAGGGAAAGAGGTGAGAAACCTCTGCAGCCCCCGCTACTGTAAGCAGGACGAAATTCCAATAAACCACTGTGTAAATGGGAAGGTAGGAAGAGTAGGAAGAGTGCAAGCCAGGAGACCTGCCATAAAACGTGAATGAAGCTGCTTCGGTGGGAGGTAAGTGTTATTGTTGTATATTTAACACACTATTCCTGTAGTGTGTTTTTTATTGCATAAAAGCATATATTTTCTAGGGGCAGTAGATGGGTATGGACAATTTCTCATAGGAATCAATTTAGGCTATGGATAGGGAGAGGAGAAGAATAAATGAAGAAAAACAGAATCTTAAGCATGATCCTAATTTTAGTAATGGCAGTATCCTTTGTGGGATGCAGCACTACGGATCAGGAGGTAAAGGGTGAGAATAATCCTGGCGTAGGGCAGGAAACAAAACAAGATCCAAATAAACAGGGGAATGAAAACAACCCTTACCCAGAGTACGTACTAGAGGTGACAGATGAAACAGTAACATTTATGAGCTCTGAGGGAGAAATTACAGTAACGAAGAAACCAAAAAAGGTGGCCATACTGATGAACTCCTATTTAGATCTATGGTATATGGCAGGAGGAGAAGCCATCGCTAGAATTGATGGAACTTCAAATATTCCAGATGCGGCTATGGATATCGTTCAACTAGGGAAAATGAATGCCATCAGTGTGGAGCAGTTGGTTGCCCTTGAACCAGATTTAGTGATTATGTCCACTTCAATAAGTTCACAGATGGACATGATTCCTATTTTAAAAGACAATGGTATTGAGTATATGCCTATGAGCGGAAATATTGCACCGTACCAAGCCTTTCAAAAAAATCTCTATTTATTTACACAAATACTAGATCGCCAAGATATTTTCTATAATGAAGTAGCGAAGATTACGGCAGAAGTGGATCAAATTAGAAATAAAGTAAAGGATGCTGATAAACCGACAGCCGTTATTTTATTTGCATCTACCAGCAAGGTTCAGGCAGAATTGGCCAATTCACTTACAGGGGAAATGGCAGATTTGCTAGGGGTTGTAAATATTGTACCAGAAGTGCCAATCGATGGTACAAATAAAATTGATTTTAGCATGGAAAAGCTTGTAGAGGCAGACCCGGATTACGTATTAATTACGACAATGGGGGATGTAGATAAATGCAAGGAGAGAATAGAGCAGGATGTTATTTCCAATGATGCCTGGGCCAGTTTAACTGCGGTACAGGAAGGAAGGGTATATTATCTTCCTAAGGAGCTTTTTATGTATCGACCGAATGCAGACTATCCTAAGGCATTTACAGAACTTGGGAAAATAGTATATCCAGAGGTGTTTGCAGGTGAGTAGGAACCATTCTGCCATAGGGGTGCAGAAAAGCCATAAATATAAAATCACGGTCATACTTGTACTTGTATTCATGGTAGTCCTATCTTTTTTAATCAGCGTAGCCATGGGCGCATATAAAATTTCTGTAAAAGAAGTGCTGCAGGCTATTTTCATAGATCAAGAAGGGCTGAGTAGAAATATTATATGGAAAATCAGAGTTCCCAGAACGCTAATTGCAGGGATTGTAGGCGTGTGCTTATCCCTATCTGGCGGAATATTGCAAGGGGTTATGCGAAACCCCCTTGCTTCTCCTAATATTATAGGCGTTTCATCGGGAGCAGGACTTGCAGCCAGTATCACCTTAGTGCTATTCCCCAATTACGCTTATTTATTAACACCGGCAGCTTTTATTGGTGCCTTTGCAACCACCCTTTTTATCTATATGCTTTCTTGGAAAGATGGAATCAATCCTCTTCGAATGATTCTGTCGGGTATTGCAATATCTTCTCTCATCGGCGCAATTATCAATACAATTCTTATCTTTTATCCGGACCGTGTTCAGAATACGCTTGGCTTTACCATCGGCAGCTTAGCCGCAAAAAGCTGGATTCATTTTAGACTAATGTGGCCCTATGCCTTGGCAGGATTTATTTTGACCCTAATTATGGCGAAGAAGATCAACATTTTAATGCTAGGGGACGAAATTGCATCCAGCCTAGGGCTGAATATAGAACGGGTTCGAATGATTTTAATCATCATATCCTCTTTATTGGCTGCCAGTGCAGTCAGTGTGGTAGGGATGTTGGGCTTCGTAGGGCTGGTGGTTCCTCATATAACGAGACTGATCATAGGGTCGGATTATCGATATCTATTTCCTGCCAGCGCTCTATTGGGAGCATCTCTAATGATGATATGCGACACCATTGCAAGGACCGTAGTAGAGCCCATTGAGCTACCAGTAGGAATTATTATGGCAATTATAGGGGCACCTTTTTTCTTATACTTGCTTAGAGGGGGGTTAAAGAATCGTGCTAGAGGTTAAAAATTTATCCTTAGGATATGACGATTCCATCATCGTAAAAGATGTATCCTTTAATATTTCAGATAAAAGCATCACAACGATTATAGGGCCCAATGGCTGTGGAAAATCAACGATATTGAAGGCACTTTCTAAAAATAAAAAACCAATACAGGGAGATATCGTTTTTCAAGATAGAAATATACAGGAATTTCAGACGAAACAATTAGCAAGAAAAATGTCCATTCTTCCACAGAGTCCTAGAGTGCCCGATGATTTTACGACAAGAGATTTAGTGGGATATGGGAGATACCCCCATCTGAGCTGGACCGGGAGGCTCAGTAAAAAAGACCAAGAAATCATTGATTGGGCAATTGCAGAAACAAAGCTAGAAAAACTTCAACATCGACAGGTGTCTACTATGTCGGGGGGAGAGCGGCAGAGAGCGTGGATTGCCATGGCATTGGCACAGCAGCCAGAGATTCTGCTTTTGGATGAACCCACTACATTTTTAGATATATGTCATCAATTTGAGCTTTTGGAGCTCATAAAAAAGCTCAATAGAGAAATGGGCATTACCATCGTCATGGTACTGCATGATTTAAATCAGGCAGCAAGATATTCCAAAAAAATAATTGTCGTTAAAGATGGGGAAAAATATATGGAAGGAATTCCGAGAGACGTTATAAAGAAGCAAGTATTGGAAGAGGTCTTTAATATAGAAGTCAATATTCTAGAGGATCAGGATAATGAATGTCCGTATTTTATTCCAATCAATATAAAGACAGGAGAAAAGTTTAACGGAGCACTTTAAGAGAGAAAATTTGAAAAATACATTGACTATAAATAATGGAGATGAGCAAGTGATTAATGTAAGTGGCTTAACGAAGAAATTTGGTGAGAAGACTGTTGTTAATAACTTAAGCTTTCATATAGACAAAGGATGTATCTACGGGCTATTGGGGCCCAATGGCGCAGGAAAAACCACAACTTTTCGGATGCTGACAACTCTTCTAAAGCCGGATAGTGGGATGGTAGAAATTAATCATAAAGAGATTAGAAGAAAGAGCAGCGATATTAAAAGAATGATTGGCATGGTTTCCCAACACTTCAGCATGCACAGTGATCTATCTGTATGGGAAATATTAGAGCTTCACGGGAAGCTTCATTCCATAAAGAAGGAAGAACGCCACAAGAGGATTAAGGAATTACTTAAATTTGCAGATTTATCCGAGGATAAAGATAAAATTGCTAAAAAGCTTTCCGGTGGTATGAAACGTAAAGTAATGATTATAAGAGCCATTCTTCATCAGCCAGATATATTGTTTCTAGACGAGCCTACCGTTGGATTGGACCCATTGAGCCGTAAAAATATATGGTTTTTATTGGAGCAGCTCAAAGAAAGTGGAATGACAATCATATTAACGACCCATTATATTGAAGAAGCGGAAAAGCTTTGCGACAGGGTACTGCTGATTAATAAAGGAAAGATATTGATGGAAGGCGTACCGAAGGAGTTAATATTAAATGCTGGAGAATATACCGTTGAGGTATTTGATCGTGCAGAACCAGAGTATCACTTTTTTTCAAGCAGAAAGGACGCATTGGAATTCTCTTCAAATATTGAAAGCAAATATATTGTAAGAGAAAGCAATTTAGAGGATGTATTTATACAAATGAATAAAGAAGGTGAGAAATATGGATTTTGAAGCAGTTCTGTGGGAAGAGTGGATTGTATTTAAACGAAGGTTTTGGAAGATAACATCCAGTGCTTTGGTCAGCCCTCTACTTTATATGATCGCCTTTGGATGGGGAATGGGAAAGGATGTCCATGTAAATGGATATCCATATATCAACTTTATAGTGCCTGGCATCGTTGCAATGACCACAATGAACACAAGCTATTCAGCCGTCTCTGTTCTTCTGAGCATCAATAGAATATACGATAAAACCTTTGAGCAGTTTTTAATAGCCCCCATATCGTCTCATCGATACGTAGCTGCAAAGGTATTGGCAGGGGCTTTGCGTGGGATGTATGCTGGTTTTCTTATACTTACCGTTGCATTTTTATCGGGAGCTCATATTAAAATAAATTCTATGTTTTTACTCATCATGTTTGTCAATGGTCTTGCTTTTTCCTGTTTAGGTTTTTATGCAGCTTTGGCTGTAGATTCCCATGCTGATATGAATCGATTCAGCACCTATATCTTAACCCCCATGACATTTTTATGTGGCACATTTTTCTCGCCGGAAAATATGCCGGGTGTAGTAAAGAAAGTGATCTATGCATTGCCCCTTACCCATGCCAGTGGTGGACTGAGAAGCATTGCTACAGTAGGCTCGGCACAGTGGATGAATGTTGCCGTGCTATTTGCGTACTTTATCATTTTATTTATCATATGTATTAAAAAATATAACAGCGTAACGGCTTAAGAAAGGTGGATATAAATGAACAAGAAAGCACTATTAGTCATAAGTTTTGGGACAAGTTATAAAGATACTTTTGAAAAGACCATCCAAGCGATTGAAGAGGATTTGAAGACCGCCTATCCAGACCACGATTTTTTCAGAGCGTATACCTCTAGAAGAATCATTAAAAAGCTGAAAGCACGGGATGGGATTGCCATCGATTTACCGGCGGAAGCATTGGAAAAAATCAGAGAGATGGGCTACGAGGAGGTTTTATGTCAAACCACTCATATTATCAATGGATTCGAATTTGAGCTTACGGTAAAGGACTTGCTGCCATATAGCAAAGATATTCAAATTAAGATGGGAAGTGCCTTATTAACGAGCCATGAGGATTATTTAGGTGCTGTAGAGGCAGTGATGGGCAGCATCCCGCCACTAAAGGAAGAGGAAGCACTGATTCTTATGGGGCACGGTACCTACCACCACGCAAACGCGGCCTATCCTTGTCTGGATTATGTCTTTAAATCAGAGGGACACACCAATGTATATATGGGTTCCGTAGAAGGTTTTCCTTATATCGATGATGTGGTGAAGCAGCTGAAAAAGCAATCACAAATTAAAAAGCTCTATTTAATGCCTTTCATGGTGGTGGCAGGAGACCATGCTCTCAACGATATGGCAGGGGACGAAGAAGATTCTTGGAAAGAAGTTCTAAAAAACCAAGGATATGAAGTTGAAATTATAATGAAGGGTCTCGGTGAGCTGGAAGGTATTCGAAAAATCTTTGTGGAGCATTCTCAAAAGGCTAGTTCCCTACAGCCTTAAAGACGAGATCCTATTAAACAATAGAATATGGTACATAAAAAAATCCGAATGTCTATTTCAGACATTCGGATTTTTTAGAGGGAAACAGAATGCATGTAAAGGAAATAGGTTGCTATGGGATGATCCCTTTGCATGGTCATATAATAACTGTGGGTTAAAATCCTTCGATGAATCCTAAGAGAAAAAATTAATTTTACTTTAAGGTTGGTGTGCTATAATAAATGAAAATTAAGTAAATCCTTAAAATATAGGGGGATGAATAAAAAACCTCTACAGCGTATGGTAGTAGAACTTTTTCATTGGTTATAAAAAGACAAAAGGGTGATATCGATGAAAGTATTGTTGGTTGAAGATGAAAAGCATTTAGCAGAAGCATTGCTGCAGATTTTAAAGAAGAATAAGTATACGGTAGATGGTGTCTACAATGGAGAAGATGGATTGGATTACGCTTTAACAGGAATCTACGATGTAATTATATTGGATATCATGCTGCCCAAATTAAGCGGGCTTGAAATATTAAAGAGCATACGCAAGAAAAAAATTTCTACTCCTGTTCTGCTATTGACAGCAAAAAGTGAGGTTTCGGATCGAGTGAAGGGCTTAGACTTAGGGGCAGACGATTACCTTCCGAAGCCATTTTCTACGGAGGAGCTACTAGCAAGGCTAAGAGCTTTAACAAGAAGAAAAGGGGAAGTGATTAATGAGGATACCCTGTCTTTTAGCAATTTTTCTTTAAACCTGTCCACCTATCTACTGGAAGGGGAGAAAACCAGTGTAAGGTTGGCGCTCAAGGAGGTTGAAATACTGAAGTATTTCATGTTAAGACCTAGGATTATAGTGAATAAGGAAGATTTAATCATCAAGGTATGGGGATATGAATCTGAAGCAGAAAATAATAATATTGAAGTTTATATTTCTTTTTTGAGAAAGAAGCTTCAGTATATTGAGGCTAGAGCAAAAATTACTACCATTCGAGGCGTTGGCTATAAACTGGAGGAAGAATGATGTTTAAGGAATTAAGAAGAAAATTTGTATTGATCAACATGTCCTTGCTGACATTCGTATTTATTGCCATCTTTACAGCCATCTATGTACTGACTGCATTCAGCGGGGAACATCAGCTGGATATGACCTTGGAAAAGGTGATGAATTCATCGCCAACACCTTTTCCAGGAGAATCTAGAACAGCCACAAGCCTAGTGGTAGAGCTGAATCGGTTCAACGAAATCATCGTATTTTCATCTTTTTTAACTATGGACGAAGAGGTGATTAAGGAAGCTGTAATAAAGGCTATAGAAATTCCTGATGCCACTGGAAAGATCAAGGTTGGCGACTTTCATTATTCCTTTTTAAAGAAAGACGTTATCTTTGGAACAAGAATTGCCTTTGTAGATCGGGGGCCGCTGCAAGATAGCCTCAGAAGTATTCTTGTGATATTTGCAGGTGTGGCTGGGGGCAGCTTGATCATCCTCTTTTTAATCAGTGTATTTTTAGCAAACAGAGCCATTACCCCTATTCGAGAGGCCTTTGAAAAGCAGGAGCAGTTTATCGCCGATGCCTCTCACGAGCTGAAAACGCCTTTAGCTATTATTAAGACAAACTTAGCTTTAATCTTAGAAAGTAAGAAAGATACTGTGGAAAATCAACTAAAGTGGATTGGATATATACAAGGACAGATTGAACGAATGTCTAATTTAATAAAGGATATGCTCACTTTGGCTAAAATGGATTCCCCAGAGCAGCCCTTGTTTTTTGAAACCTTGGATATAAGCAATATACTAGAGGGTGCCTTGCTATATTTTGAAGCTGGATTATTTGAAAATGGTATCGTTTTGGAGACGAATATTCAGCCGAATTTGCGTTTATACGGAGAGCGGTATAGTTTTGAGGAGCTGGTTCATATATTGATGGATAACGCAATTAAAAATACCAATGAAAATGGGACGATTTCAGTCTGCTTGAATGCGACAAAAACAAATATCGAATTGGTGGTAAAAAATACGGGAGCAGGTATTGCTCCTGAAAATATTCCAAGGATATTTGAACGATTTTATAGGGAAGACTTTGCTAGAGGTAGGGAGGGTGGCGGCTATGGGCTGGGCCTTGCCATTGCAAAATCTATCGTACAGAAGCATGGTGGAAAAATCTATGCAGAAAGCAACTTAGGTGTAGATACATCCTTTATTGTAAAGCTTCCTAAAGGTAAACAGTAGAGATGAACCATAAGTTATGAAAGGATTGTATTTGAATAGGTCTTTAGGCTAGTTTTGTGAATAAATATAATAACTTACAAATAATAGTCCATAAAGCTATTAAATATGATAAAATAGGGTATGGATCTAACTATATGAGTTTGATGAAGCTATTTTATGCGATATAATTTGGGAGGGAAGGCATAATGGAGTGTGATCGCTGTAGTAAGATTAAAATGGAAAAACAGAAAAATATCGCATTGGTTGCACACGATAATAGAAAAGAAGATTTAGCCAACTGGGTAAAGGAAAATAGACAACGATTAGAACAACATTCTCTATGTGGCACAGGAACCACAGCGAAGCTTGTTGCGGATACCACGGGGCTACCAGTGATCGCATTTAAGAGTGGACCATTGGGTGGGGACCAACAGATCGGTTCTCGCATTGTAGAAGGTCATATTGATTTTATGATATTTTTTTGGGACCCATTAGAGGCTCAACCTCATGATCCCGATGTAAAAGCATTACTAAGAATTGCAGTCCTATACGATATACCCGTTGCAAACAATGCATCTACAGCGGATTTTCTGATCTCTTCTCCTTTAATGGATAAAGAGTATGAAAGAACAATAGTCAATTATTCTAAAATAAGAAGCAGTAGAACAAAAGAATAAGGTAATCATTTAATTAATAAATAAAATAAGGAGTGATAAGAAATGAAAAAAACATTACTGATTGGATTACTGGTAATTTCTATGCTTGCGATGGTAGGATTTACACCAGTTGAAGCCTCCTATTGGCAAACCATGAAAGAAATGTACGAATGGAATGGTACAGAAGGAGAAACAGCATTAGAAATAAAGCTAGCAATACCTGATATGGAAAAAGAATATAAGGTACAGATAATTTCTAAGTCGAACCTGAAAGAGTTCATTACTTATTCTGAGATTCATATTGAAGATGTAAAAGAAGGAAAAAACATTCCAACAATAAAAATGTACACCAATGGTTCAAATATCTATCTGAATAAAGAGGCAGCTATTGCATTTGTTACTGCAACTGGATTCGGTGAAACTGTAGAAATCGCTGAAGACTATGTTATGCTAGAGGGAAGTCAAAATACTGTTAAATTTGATTCAAATATACTGAACGATGCTATTCAATTTATTGAAGGTATGGATTTAGGCATTGACTTAGGCATGAAAAAAGATGGGGATACATTTAAATTGACTTTAGATTCAGATCAATTAATCGATCTTTTCGATGCATACATGAGATATGTTTTAACGAATATGGATAAGATGCCTAAAAGCTTTATGCCTGAGGAAATCGTAATTTCAGAAGAAGAGAAGCAGGAAATGCTAGAGCAATACGATGCTTTTGTTACATTATACAAAGACACAGCAAAAGAATTTATGAAAGGAAGTAAGTTCTATCAAGAATCTACCCTTACAAATAATAAGTATAGTGCAAAGTCAGAAGTATTACTTAAAACTCCAATGGGAGAATTAGAAGTAAAAACTGTAGGCACATCAGTTAAACTGGATTCAGCCAATATTGAGCTACCAAGTTCCGTAAAGAAAATTACAGAGGAAGAATTAAGTTCATTGATATTAGGGCAGATTATGCCTGACGTAGATGTGGATACAGGGTTAAAGGCCATAGTAGAGCTGGATGGATCCTATATAAAATTTGGAGAACTTGATTTTGAAGAAGGAAATATAACCTTAAAAATTGAAGAAGGAAAAGCATATATTACAGCAGAAGATGCACTTGAACTTCTTGGTGTTGAGGTTGAGGGTGTATCCCATATAAGAGACTTGGAGGATTATGGTTTCTTTGTGGAATGGAATGAAGAATTGAAAACAATTGAGATCTATCAATAGCTTTTTAGAAGTCTTCCTCGAAATATGACGGGGAAGGCTTTTTTTCTAATGATTTTTTGTAAGAAACGAGAAAGCTCTACCTTAAAAATGTAAGAGGGAGAAATATTGCCGTAAGCGAATTTCAAGAAAAACTCCTACATAATCCTTCTTTAAAAGCGGTTCTTATTATATAATAATATTTGAATATTAAAATAATTTACAACGGGAGACAAGGAGGAAACATCATGAAAACACGTCAGGAAGCATATGAATTACTTACAAAATACAATAAGAACGAAAGTTTAATAAAGCATGGACTTGCTGTTGAGGCAGTCATGCGTTATTTTGCAAAGCAATTCAGAGAAAACGAAGAGTACTGGGGAAATATTGGACTGGTACACGATTTAGATTATGAGCTTTATCCAGAGGAACACTGCCATAAAACGAAAGAAATCATGGAGAAAGAAGGCGTACATGAGGACATCATCCGAGCTGTTATTTCTCACGGATGGAATATTTGTATTGATGTAAAGCCAGAGCATAAAATGGAGAAGGTTCTATATACCATCGATGAGCTTACGGGTCTGATTACAGCTACAGTTTATATGAGACCGAATAAAAGCATTTTAGATTTAGAAGTAAAATCTGTAAAGAAGAAATTTAAGCAGGCAAGTTTTGCTGCTGGCGTCAATCGAGAGGTGATCCTTGCAGGATGTGAGATGCTGGGCATGGATTTAGATACGGTAATCCTTTGGACCATTGATGGTATGAAGGAAGCAGCAGAGGCCTTGGATCTTGTTGGTACAATTTAAAAGAATGTTAATAGAACAGCCATCCTTTAGGGGCGGTTGTTTTTTTCTTAAAATATTTATGCTGTTCCCTGACATTTTGTGAATAAAACGCCACAGGACGCTGATAGAGAAGGGATATTTGAATAGTACCGCAACAATTGGTAGAGACCAAATAAGAATGTGTTTGGATGGACTGTTCTTTAAAAAGAAGTTAAAGCAATCTAGATTTGCTGATGAAATAAATAGAATCTAAAAACTTTATACTATATAGAACTTAAGAAAAGAAGGTATTGGAGGTTCACATGTCGAAACAAATCGTATGAAAATGTTTTTTTATTAAAAAATTCGTGATACAATATATTAAATATTTAGAAAGGGGTAAATTTTATGAATATAAGATCGCCAGATAAAATAACTTCAAGCTATATAACTAATGTTAGAAAAATATTAAATTAAGATATTGAGTTGATATCAAAAGGGGGAACAAATATGGAAAGAAAGAGAATAACCGTGTTACTAATTTTTTTATTAACATTATCTAGTATAACTACTGCGTTTGCTTATGCACCAGATGTTAAACAAAATATAAATTTTGACAGATTAAATGAGAATTATAGTAAGGCTATAACTGAATTAGAAAATATTATTCCATTACATAAATATAATTTTAAAGCAAAGAGATTAAATCTTTTTTCTGATAATTTAGTAGTAAATAATTCAGAAGTTGAATATACAGAATATTTTGAAGATAACAATACTATTCTTATAGTCACTGAAAATGATTATGCTATTGCAACAAAGCGTGGAGATGGCATATTAATAATCGATTATAATAATGGAAAGAGACAAGAACTAATAATAGATTTAGATAAAATTTTATCTTCACAAAATAAAAAAGAAATTAGCACAGATATAGGTCCATACTCACACGACTACACAACAGAAGTCTTTAGTCCTAAGGGTTATTATGAATATTATGAGATGCGTGGAGGGGGCAACTATAGACTATATACCTTAACTATACCTAGATCAAATGGGTCAAGTCGTTCTAATTCAAGGGGTACTAGTTCATCATCAACACAAACATTTGAATACATGGCTGACCAATTTTTAGAGAACATATATGAAGCACAAGATTTGGAAAGTTCAGTTGAGGATGGGGTTATTGATTTAGGAGTAGGCTTATTCCTCAAGTGGTTGTCTAATAGAGCGAAAGATATAGAGAAAGCGATTAGTATAACTATGTCTGTTGTAGAGGTGACGAGCACACTGACTAACACCGGGGCTAAGGCAGGACTGATGGCAGCAATTGATGAGGGCATAGGTTATGCATCTGACGAAATAGGAGAGATAAAAGAATATGCAGATTATTTATTCAAAGCTTATGATTTTATACAATATAGATTAATATTTGAGATACTTAATGATAATTTTGAATTATTTGGAGACGTATAAGTCTTAGAAATAACAAATATTTACAATTGATAAAATGGGTAATTTCAGACAGTACTTATACCTGAAATTACCTATTTATTAGAGTACAATTAGCAGATGTATCTAATGTTATTTAAAATAAAAAAATTGAATCGTTGATTTTTATAAAAAATTATTTAGATAAGAATGAATATTAAGCTGTATACGATTATCTTATCTTTAGATTTTAATTCATGTAATTTCTTCAAGTAATATAGAATCTTATTATATTAAAATTTTAAAATTAGGAGAAACAAACTATGCTTGAATATTTAAATTATAGAAGGAAGCACGGTAGGCGAGCTGGTTTTATTGAAATTTTAAATACCTACCCTATACTGAACTTCATATTTCTTTTTATATCCATATATTTTTTTTATGTTGCTATTAAAAGACCAAAATCCGTTTGGGAGACAAAGGGCGCAATTAAAATCAAAAATCAATTTGGAGATTTAGGCGTTGTATTGTGCCATGTTTTCCTAGGATTATTTAATTTATTTATATTTTATATGCAAATGCGTAGACATTATCGATAAAACATGAGTAGCTTCTTTTTATTGTCATAGATAGGCAATAAAAAGAAGAGAAAACAGTATAGCTAAATAATTTATAATGAAAGAGGGATAGAGAAGCAACCTTTGCTCTCTATCCCTATACTGTGCGCCCAGCGTGGGCGATAACTTGGCGGTGAAAGTCCGCTGTGGGCTTGGTAGTGGGAACCACTAGCTAAGGCAAGGGTATCCCATCGTGAGGTGGAATCTGAAGGTATGCACGGAGTGCTTAGTATATCAATGGCATCCACAAATGAAACATCCATTGCAAAAGCTTGATGAATGGATAAGAAGGAGGTTAAGAATGTGCATATGGAAACAGTGGAAAAAAACCTAAGATAAAGATTAAAAATCTAATATCGATAGGAGTACCTAAACATAAAGCCTATGAATGGAGAAATACTAGAAAAGGCTACTGGCGTATAGCCAATAGCCCAATACTATCTAGAAGTCCTACCAATAAATATTTCAACTCAATTTCTTATCAGAGCCTATCGGCTAGATATCAAAAGATGCAATTAACTTAATGAACCGCCGTATACCGAACGGTACATACGGTGGTGTGAGAGGACGGAAAATAAAATAATTATTTTCCTCCTACTCGATTTATTCCGTTACCTGCTTTATCCATAAATTTGTTTTTAATCTTCTCATAGAGAAGAAAACCTTGGCGGCTTCTTCAAAGCCTACTAAAAATACGACGATTTCCACGGGCAGCTTAAACACAAAGGCACCCAATAGAGCCAAAGGAACGCCAACGAGCCACATGGTGAACATCTCCACCTTCAGTGCGTAGGAAGCATCGCCGCCACCTCTTAATATCCCAACGATAATCACGATACCGAGGACCTTAAGGAACATAATAGCAGAGTTGATGTATAGGATTCTTAAAGCACTGGTATGAACCTCCGCAGATACATTGAAGAAAGAAAGGACAATCTTACTGCTGGAAGACATCAGAAGCCCTATCAAAAGGCCGGATAGCATAGAGATTTTGAGAAATTTTTTCGTATACTCTTCTGCTTCTTCCAAATCTCCTGCTCCTACTTTATTTCCTATCATTACAGCAGAGCCGTTGGCAATACCGAAAGAAAGAACCATGAAGGTATTTTGAACCGTTGTAGTGATCTGAATAGAAGCCATTGCCTGTGTTCCCAAAGAGCCGTAGCAGATAGAATAGATCACAGCGGCAATTGCCCAGCAGAAATCATTGATGACAACAGGCAGAATGGTACGCATTGCCCTTTTTATAAACTCAGCATTAGAGTCCACCATTTCTTTTAATTTTGCAGCCAGAGGACTTTTCTTCCCATAGAGATATAAAACTAAAGCGATTGCTTCCACCACTCTCGCTATTAATGTAGCAAGGGCAGCTCCTTTTACACCCATTACAGGAAAACCAAAATGTCCAAATATGAAGGCGTAGTTCAGTGTTGCATTTGTAAGCAAAGCAAGAATACTCACCAGCATTGGGGCCACAGAATCCTCAACAGATCTGCTGGCTACACCGAAGGCCATGGAGATGGCAGTGAATATATAGCTAAAGCAAACGATCAGTAGATAATCGACGCCCAATTGTATAACGTAAGGATCTTTATTAAACAGTCGGATGATGCCACTGGGAGCAATCAAAGCGATGATTGTAAATAATATGGATGCAATCACACTGGATATCAAACTGATCCCTAAAATTTTCCGTATATTTTTAATATCTTTTTTTCCCCAATATTGGGATAAAAAGATACCAGAGCCGCTGGTAATACCCACTAAAAGAATGTTAAAAAGAAAAAAGTATTGGTTTGCAATGCCAACAGCAGCAATTTCAATTTCACCGACTTTACCGATCATTAAGGTATCCACCATATTGATGGATGAAGTAATGAAGTTTTGCACCACGATTGGTATGGCAAGCTTCAATAGCGTATTGTAAAAACTTGAATTTCCTAATTTACTACCGTGTACCTTTTCAATATTCATGATTTCACCTTCCAATTCATAAAAAGACCAAGTCTATAAGCGATAAATAACTCAACAATGAATTATATCACAAAATGAGGGGCTAAGCCATTAAAATTCCCTCAATTGTGCATTGAGGGAATTGAATATCTATCCACGGTTTTTACGAGGTTCTCGTCTAATAGAGGGATGTTAATTTAAAATTCTCATTCGATAGGCTTGTACAGCAGTATCATGAAGCTTATTCATCAGTTTATTATTTGCATAGGAGCCTATAACCGCACCAATCCCTGGAATTAATTGCAATAGCTTCGCAATATCAATATAATCACGATATTCTTGTTGGAAGGTATCCCAATCAAAATTATGGATATCATCTGGTAGATAGTCGCTATAATCATCCCAGTTTTCCATTTTTTTAAACACAGTATTCATATGTCCCTTGCTTGAAAAAGCAAGCTGAAAGATATTGAGTATATAAAGCCGTTCCCTATAGTCATTCACATCAAATCCATAGATACTAGCGACATCATAGAGATATTTAATTTTGATACTAAGGAGGAGGGGCAGGTCCGACATCCCCAGTATTAAACCTCCTGCACCTGTTGCTGCACCTTCAATTACGGCAGTAGTTCTATAAAATTTAGTTTTTTCTGTAACCAATTTTTCCCGCTCTATTAAGGATATATTTTTTACGGGAGGCTTTGTAATATATTTAGAGCCAAATAATACGGCTCTCGTTAAGGTTTTGATAGCAGAAGTCATAATATCGTTATAGCCCTGAGGCAGCACTGTATTAAATTTACTCTGAATGCCTTTAGACGCGCGATCAATGATGGAGGGACGTTTTCGCATTTTAGTTTTCCACTTTTCCAATTCGTAGAGAGCATGTCTACTATAAGTATCCACAAAATCACCAACGTTTCTATAATTTTTTCTACTATATATTATAAACGAAATAAGGGGAATATATTTAAGGTTTTATCTTTAAATATCAAATTTGTCCTGAATTTTAAGCAATTAAAAAAGGAAGAATCGATATTTAGAAATCAAATTCTTCCTTTATTTTTTGTTTGGGCAGATTTTTAAGGATGATCCAATATAGTTAAATGAGGATCAGTGAAAATTGATTTGGCGATTACTCTTCAAATAATGGGGTAGATAAATAACGCTCTCCCGTATCTGGAAGAATCACCACAATATTTTTATCTTTATTTTCTGGACGATTTGCTAGTTTAGCCGCTGCAAGCACCGCAGCACCAGCGGAAATTCCTACAAGAAGACCTTCTTCTTTGGCAATTTCCTTGCCAGTATTAAATGCCTCCTCATTTGTAATGGTCATAATCTCATCATAGATTTTTGTATTGAGGGTATCTGGAACGAATCCTGCACCAATTCCTTGAATTTTATGAGCACCAGCTCTACCTTCTGAAAGAACCGGAGAGTCTACAGGCTCTACCGCTACGATTTTAATATTTGGATTTTTAGATTTTAAATATTCTCCTACACCGGATATTGTTCCACCAGTTCCTATACCTGCAACGAAGACATCCACGTTACCATCGGTATCCTCCCAAATTTCAGGACCTGTTGTTTTCATGTGTACCAATGGATTTGCAGGGTTGGAAAACTGACTTGGAATAAAAGAATGCTCTATTTCTGCCGCAAGTTCCTCTGCTTTTGCAATAGCACCCTTCATACCAAGGGCTCCCTCTGTAAGAACAATTTCTGCACCGTAAGCTTTTAAAAGACTGCGGCGCTCTACACTCATGGTTTCAGGCATCGTAAGAATTACTTTATATCCTCTTGCAGCGGCAACGGAAGCAAGACCGATTCCTGTGTTTCCGCTGGTAGGTTCAATAATAACTGAATTTGGCTTTAATAAGCCTTTTTCTTCTGCATCTACAACCATTGCATAGGCGATTCTATCCTTTACACTTCCAGCTGGATTAAAATATTCTAATTTAGCAATAATTTTACCACCAAGATTGTGTTTTGCATTGTAGTTACTCAACTCTAAAAGTGGTGTTTTCCCAATTAATTCTGTTAAACTCTTATAAATCTTTGACATTGAAATCCCTCCATTTAATTCATAGTAAACCGATAGGTTTTATACAATATAGTATAGTACTTTGTATCTGAATTGGCAATAGTTTTATCAAAAACTTAAAGATTTATTTTATAGAATAAAATTTGGTATAGTATATATAAATGTATATTGAATAAAAAGTATCAAATACTTAAATTTTAAAAAGATATTGGGTAGATATAAAGTAAAAAGATAGCGATTATAAGAAAAGGAGTGGTTTCCATGGGATTAATTAAAGCAATTAGCAGTGCAGTGGGTGGATCTTTAGCAGATCAGTGGCTAGAGGTCATAGAACCAGACGATATGGGTGACAATACAGTTTTTACATCGGGTGTAGCTGTTCGAAAGGATGATAGAAGAGGCTCCAATAAGAGAGGAACAGCGGATACCGTTTCCAATGAATCCATTATCCATGTTTATCCAAATCAATTTATGATTTTAGTAGATGGCGGTAAAGTCGTAGACTATACTGCGGAGGAAGGCTACTATAAGGTGGATAATTCTTCCCTGCCATCTTTATTTAATGGAAGTTTTAAAGATTCTTTAAAAGAGACCTTTAACCGTATAAAATTCGGTGGCGTTACACCGACAACGCAAAGGGTTTACTATATTAATCTTCAAGAGATCAAAGGAATTAAGTTTGGAACACCGAACCCTTTAAACTACTTTGATAATTTCTATAATGCCGAATTATTTTTAAGAACCTTTGGTACCTATTCTATCAAAATAACAGATCCACTGTTATTTTTTACGGAAGCGGTTCCAAGAAATAAAGATCGAGTAGAGATCCAAGATATCAATGAACAATATTTATCAGAGTTTCTGGAAGCACTGCAGGCAGCCATGAATCAAATGTCCGTAGATGGCATCCGTATTTCCCACGTGGCATCCAGGGGTGGAGAACTGAGCAAGTATATGGCCAACATCTTGGATGAAGAGTGGAAGAAAACGAGAGGAATGGAAATACAAGCGGTGGGTATTTCAAATATCTCTTATGATGATGAATCTAAGGAATTAATCAATATGAGGAATAAAGGAGCTATGCTGGGTGATCCATCTGTAAGAGAGGGCTATGTTCAAGGCTCCATTGCTAGAGGAATAGAATCTGCTGGATCCAATCAAGGTGGCAGCACACAGGCATTTATGGGTATGGGCATCGGCATGCAAAATGCTGGTGGCTTTATGGATGCCGCATCCTCAGCCAATCAACGACAAGTGGAAAGACAGCAGGAAGAGCGCAGAAGAGAAGCGTCCAGCTCGCAAAGAGTTGACAGTGCAAAGTCAGAAGGAAAGTCTTGGTTCTGTACGGAATGTGGGGCGAAAAACGCTGGCAACTTCTGTGCTGAATGTGGAACAAAGAGACCAGCTCCTTCCCAATGCTCCAATTGTGGATATAAGCCTACTGGCGATACGCCGAAGTTCTGCCCAGAATGTGGCAACAAGTTTTAAATAGAATGTAGTGTAGAATGTGAATTAGGGGATGAATAAATGACGACGAAAAGTTATAAATGTCCAAGTTGTGGTGCTGGTATCCATTTTAAACCGGCCCGTGGAAAATTCCACTGTGATTATTGCTTAAGTGAGTTCTTGGAAGAAGAGCTACAGAATAAGGTGGAGAACAACAGCGAAGATACACTCCAGAGCGTAAACGCATACCATTGTAATAGCTGTGGTGCAGAGGTCGTTACAGATGAAACCACTACCGCTACCTTCTGTTACTACTGTCACAATCCAGTGATTATATCCTCTAGGCTATCGGGAGAATTTAAACCCAATAAGCTGATTCCTTTTTCCGTAGATAAGGAAAAGGCGAAACAAATCTTCTTATCATGGGCTCAAAATAAACGCTTTATACCGAGAGATTTTACCAGCAACTCTCAGTTGGAGAAGATAACAGGTGTGTATCTTCCCTATTGGTGGGCGGATTGCACTGCAGATGTTCATTACGTAGGAGAGGGTAGAAATATCCGCGTATGGAGAAGCATGGGAAGAGAATATACGGAAACAAAGAAATATGAAATCCTTAGAGAAGGACAAATCAACTTAAATAATGTGGAGGAAGTCGCTTTTTCTAAGATTGATAAAAACCTATTGAATGGCATTGCACCGTACAACACGAGTCAGGTGAAAGCTTTTTCCATGCCATATCTTTCTGGATTTTTTGCAGAGCAGTACGACATTGCGAAGGACCGGGTTTTTCCTATGATGAAAAATCAAGTGGACAGATATTCCAAGTCTTTGATCAAAGAAAGCGTAAATGGATATCAACATGTGCATAATATAAGAAATAATGTGGATGTTTCTATCAGAGAATGGCATTATACCCTTCTTCCAGCATGGATACTGACCTATCGATACCGAGGGAAGACCTATGTATACGCGGTGAATGGCCAAACTGGTAAATCCTTTGGAGAACTTCCACTGAGTAGATCAAGAGTGTTAACGACATTTGGTGTAATTTCTGGAATTACATCCATAGCTCTTTTATTAGGAGGGCGATTTATATGGTAAAGATGCTGCAAAAACCGAAGGGGATTTGCTTATTGATCGTAATTTGTATCTTTGCTTTCTATCCCATTACTGTAAGTGGGCAGAAGCCACTAGTCTTTGATGATGCACTACTGTTCAGTACAGAGGAAAAAATAGATTTAGATACGAAGGCAAATGAACTGTCGGACCAATACAACATGGATATCGTTGTTGTGACCACAAATGATGCCAATGGAAAATCTACAAGAGCATACGCAGACGATTACTTTGATTACGGTGGATTTGGTGTAGGTGAAAACTATGATGGACTCTTATTCCTAATCGATATGGATCATAGAGAAGCCTATATATCTACATCAGGCATAGGAATTAAATATCTAACGGATGAAAGAGTGGAGGCCATACTAGATCGAGTCTTTGAGTATGGACTGAGTCAAGGTAATTATTACGGCGCCGCTATGGAATTTTTAAATGGAGCCGAGATGTTTCTTGAGAAGGGGATTCCATCGGATCAATACAATGAGGTAGAAAAGATAAAGGTTCCAAATAGAATAACCGAGATGGATGTTATCATCAGCTTAATCGGTGGGCTAGCAACGGGAAGTATTTTTTACTTTTCTGTAAGATCGAAATATAAGGGAAAGAGTAATAGTAATCAGTATTCATATAAAAATAATAGTATTGTTCGCTTCACTTCCAATCAAGACCGATTGGTCAATACCTTTGTAACTCATAGGGTGATACCGAAGCCGCAACCTAAGAACAATAGCTCTAAACCATCCACATCGGGAAGAAGTACCGTTCATAAATCTTCCAGTGGTAGAACCCACGGCGGTGGCGGTAGGAAATTTTAAAATAAGCAACGTTGTAAAACTTAATGGAGGAAATTATTATGTTAAATATAGGCTGTCATTTATCGTCATCAAAGGGATATAAAGCAATGGGAAAGGATGCTATTTCCATCAATGCAAATACCTTTCAGTTTTTCACGCGCAATCCCAGAGGAAGTAAAGCGAAAGCAATGGATTTAAAGGATGTGGAGGGCTTGCTACAGTTAATGGAAGAAAATAAATTCGCTAAGATCCTTGCCCATGCACCCTATACCTTAAATCCCTGCTCTGCCGATGAGCGAACCAGAGAATTTGCAATGGAGGTTTTAGTCGATGATTTGGCAAGGATGGAGTATTTGCCAAATAACTTTTATAACTTTCATCCAGGAAACCATCTAAAGCAAGGCGTAGAGGTTGGGATCGAATATATTGTCAATAGCCTCAATGATGTATTAAAACCAGACCAGACAACGACCGTACTTCTTGAAACAATGTCTGGTAAGGGGACAGAAATCGGTAAGAACTTTGAGGAGCTAAAACAAATTATAGATGGAATTAAACTTTCAAATAAGGTTGGCGTTTGTCTGGATACCTGCCACGTATACGATGCTGGCTACGATATCGTTCAAGATTTAGATGGTGTTATCCAGGAGTTTGATAGAATCATTGGCCTAGATAAATTGTATGCAATTCATCTCAATGATAGTAAAAACCCCTTTGCAAGTCATAAAGATCGCCATGCTAAAATCGGCGAAGGTTATATTGGTGAGGAAGGGATCGTAAGAATAATCAATCACCCTAAGCTGAGACACTTACCATTTTTTCTAGAGACGCCAAATGATTTAGAGGGACATGGAGAAGAAATTAAAATGTTGAGAGAAGCATATAGAGATGAATCTATTCTATAAAGTGAATAATAGAGCAGAACCATTAAAACAGGAGATTTTGAGCCTGTTTTTTTGTTGCCTACAAACTATAAAATTTAAATCAGTATGTTGCAGACCAATTTGAATAGGATATAAAAGTATGTTAAAAATTTTGAATTAATTGTGTAATCGTAGCAGGGATTATTAGGAAAAAGAAGAAATAGGAGTGTATTGACAAAGGGAAGAAATGAGGGTAAATCAGGAGGTGAATCCAATTAGAAAAATATTTTGTATGTGTTTGCTTCTAGTCATGATATTAACTGGATGCAGCAGAAGGATTAAACCAATAAAAGTCACAACCACAGACTTTAATATTCAAGAAGCTGAAATCATTATGAAAAGAGCATGGCAACCTGTTCATGATATGACAAGTTCTGATTACGAAACAAGACCCAATATAAAAATATCTTCAAAGGAAGAATTCTTTAATCTATATGACTTCAGCTTTATGGATCAAAGTTATATGTGTGACATGATATATGAAAATATAGCAACTTTTAAATACGATAAAGAAGAAAATGATTCTAAGGAAATTAAAGATAATGAAGGCTATGTCGTGTTCACAGAAGGTAAATATATACCAACCATCCACGATAAAGGTGTGTTTATTAAACGAGCCTATCTCAGAGAAAGTAGATATAGCAAAGAGCATTCCTATTTTGATAGGGTAGAATTAGTTGTTGATGAAAGTCGTAATGAGAAAATATCTGGATATGCTTCTGGATTCAGTAGAAAGAACATATTTATACAAAATGAAGAGGGCGAATGGATTTTGCATTCAATAGAAGGACATATATCTACAAGTTGGACAAGGGAATAGATTAGGATTAAAGCTAGAAATTATTGGACTAAATGAAGTGAATTTTTCTATTGATGAAAAAGGTGATCGTCCATTGGGAAATGTAAGAATTAAAGCCAAAGCATACTTGATAGAATTATAAAAAGGAGAGGATCCACATGATAGATATGCATGTACATTTAGAACGAGGGGCGTATACAGAAGAATGGCTCATGGAGTTTGTGAGATATGCTCAAGAACGAGGAATTACTAAACTGCATTTACTTGAGCATTCACATCGTTTTGATGAGTTTCAGAATATCTATGAATGTATTTCTAAAGATGTGGATGATGGAGAATGTCAAAAAGAATGGTTGGAGCGGAAAACTAAAATAAAACTATGGGAATATAAAAACTTTATCAATGAGATGAGGAAGATGGATTTTCCGATAGAGATTAATTTTGGACTGGAGATTTGTTATTTCCCTGACAAGGAAAAGGAAATAGAAGAATGTGTATCCAATTTTCATTGGGACTTTTTAACTGGCTCCATCCATTGGGTTGATGGATGGGGGTTTGATAATCCAGAAAATAAAGAGAGTTGGCACAAGAAGGATATCGATCATATTTATATGCGGTACTATGGGCTGATGATTCAGCTCGTAAAATCTGGAATATTTGATGTACTTGCTCATCCAGATTCAATTAAATGCTTTAACTACTATTCATCAATAGCATTAGATGATGTTTATAAAAAACTAGCCTTAGCACTTAAAGATCATAAGGTTCAGGTAGAATTTAATAACGGTTTATTCATTAACTATAACCATGAAGAGTTGGGAACGAACCGTAAGCTGTTGAAAATACTTTTGGAAAATGGCGTTGAAATCGTTACGGCTTCCGATGCTCATACACCAGAAGATGTAG
This sequence comes from Alkaliphilus oremlandii OhILAs, assembly GCF_000018325.1. GTDB lineage: Bacteria > Bacillota > Clostridia > Peptostreptococcales > Natronincolaceae > Alkaliphilus_B > Alkaliphilus_B oremlandii. Next base: position 395,765 of record NC_009922.1, read on the forward strand.
GTAGATTTATCTTGGAAGCCAATGATATTATCAATAAATTTAAAGAAAAAGACTTTTAGGGTAAATATTCATTGCATTAGAATTAGTACATGAAATATCTGTAAGAGGATGATTCTGAAAGGAGTGAGCGACATGAACCGTCGATTAATACAGAATAGAGGGATTTTAATTTAGAGGAACAGTAAAAAACTTAAACCTCAGTTAATATAAGTTTTTGAATATGACCTGATGTTATTTTACTGTCTTAATATCAACTTAAAATTAAGGAAAGAGGTAGAATAACATGTTAAAACTAAAATATCTTTTTGATAATAGAGATTTAGCAGAAATGATTTTAAAAAATTGGGATTATGATTTAGATTCGATTAAATTATTTGACTTCTATAGAATATCGGCCAATGCAGTTTATCCTTTTCGATATAACGAAAAAGTAAGGTTTTTGAGGTTTTCTCCAACAACAGAGAAGGATAGGAATAATTTAGTAGCAGAATTAGAATTTATTGATTATTTGAAAACGAAGGATTATGCTGCATTGTGTATTGTAGCTTCAAAGCATAATAGAAAGCTCGAAGAAGTAACAACCCCTTGGGGAGATTATTTTGCAGTTGTTTTTGAAAAGGTTTCTGGTAGGTCACTTGAGGAGATAGAGTATACAGAGGAAATATGTAGAAAGTATGGTACATATTTAGGTAAATTACATAAGTTATCTTCAGAGTATCAGCCACAAAACTATTCACATTGGTCATATGAAGATGTTTTAACTTGGATTGAAAAGGAGTTAATAAAATTTCCTGATGAAATTCTAGCGAAGCAAGAGGTTGATACCATAAGGAAAGCATTAGAGGAATTACCTAAAAACAATCAAAATTTTGGATTAATACACTATGATTTTGAACTAGATAATGTGTTTTATGATCAGGATACAGATACTTTAAGTGTAATTGATTTCGATGATGCCATGTACCACTGGTATGCCATGGATATACAGAAGGCACTGGACAGTATAGAAAGCGAGATAGATTCTGAGGGATACACTATTATGAAGGAAAATTTTATAGAGGGATATAGGCAAGAATTTAATGTTTCTGATGAGATGCTATCGTATATGCCTATATTTAAAAGATTTTCAAACCTATATGCATATTTAAGAATGTTATCTTCATCAGAAGAGATTTGGTTGAATGAGCCTAAGTGGCTGAATGAGTTAAGAGGTAAATTCAGTATGGCAATGAAACAGCGTTCAGTATCTTTCGGTGAGCCAATATAATTTAATCTCAGAGGCTGATAATATGTTAGCCTCTGAAATCATAATTCAGAAGGTTGCAGTATAGAAGTTAAAGAAAACTTAATGAGGAATAGAACAATAATTCTAGGCACAAAGGAGTTTTGTAAATGACAGATAGGAATGGTTTAGATTTTCCTATAATAGAAACGGATAGATTAATATTAAAGGAAATTAAAGTTGAAGATGCAATGTCTATTTTTAGTATTTTTTCTAATGAAGAAATTATGAAGTATTATGGTCAATTTCCAATGAATTCTCTTGGAGAAGCAGAAAATTTAATTGAAATATTTAACGATAATTTTAGAAGTGGTAGAGGCATAAGGTGGAGCATTTTTCTTAGGGAAGAAAATAGACAGATTGGGACCTGTGGTTATCACAATTGGAATAAAAGACACTCCAGGGCAGAGATTGGCTATGAATTATCCATCGATGCATGGGGAAAGGGATATATAAAAGAGGCTCTAAAAGTAATTATAAACTACGGTTATGAGTTTATGAATTTGAATAGGATCGAGGCAGTCGTATACCCTGAAAATGAAGCTTCTATAAAATGTCTAATGAATCTAGGATTTAAACAAGAGGGGTTATTAGAAGAATACGCGTTTTTTAGAGAGGTTTATCAAAATTTAATCATGTTTTCTTTACTGAAGAACAATATTAAATAGGGGTGCTAGTAAGAGACTTTCAATAAATGGAGCTTGAATGATATTTAAAGATACACAGCCTACTGATTAAAGTGGTGTATATTGAAGCTAAGTAATTTCAAATAAATTTTAAGGAGTAGATTGAATGAAAATAGGTTTTTTAATTATTGATATGCAGGAGATTTTTCTAAGAAATCAGGTCGAAAAGAAAATGATAGATAAAACTTGTGAGTATATTAATTATACCGCAGATTTACTTCGTTCCAAAGACCATGTTGTAATTCATATTCAGGATATAGAGGGAATGGAAGCGTCAAATCAACAGAACTATGATTTTATACCAGAAATTGAAGTGATGGATAAGGACCTAAAAATTACGAAAGAAAACTCCAATGCTTTTTGGAAAACACAGTTGGAGCAGATTTTATTAGAGAACGGAATTGATTTCCTTATAATTTCAGGATTTGCAGCAGAATATTGTGTTTTGTCCACCTACAATGGCGCTGGTGAAAGAGGATTTAAATCTGTAATATTGCAACAAGGTGTTTTAAGCACGGACAATGATGCCATTACCTCAATTTATAAATATAGAAATGTGATATCTTATCCCGTTGTAGAATATTTAGTAGATAGATAAGAACCTTAGAAGCAATAAAAAATATATAAAAGGACCAGTTGCAAAATAAGGATGAAGCTTGAAAATTGCCTTTACTTTTATTGTATACGGGTATGAAAACAGGAGAATATCTTAGGTTTATTTATTGTGGGTAGGAGGATAAACTTTGAAAAAATTTAAGGTAGTTTGCTTTGATATGGATGGCACCTTAATTACGAATACGAACTCTGTGGAGTATCTATGTATTTTAAATGGAAGAAGAGAAGAAGTAAAAGAAATTGAGGAAAGAGAAGGAAATGACGAGATTTCTTGGATAGATGCAGATTACATAAAGTCAAAGCTTATTGCTGGACTGCCAGTTCAAAGCGTAGAAGATAGATTCAAAGACCATATAAAACTAATAGATAATATTGAAAAAGTATTACAAGAACTGAAAAGTAATAACATTTTATCTATCTTAGTAACTGCCGGACCCGTACAAGTAGCACAGGTTTTGGGGAAAATCTTTAAATTTGATAAGATATGTGGAAGTATATATGAAACTAAGAATGACGTTTTTACTGGAAAGATATTAAAACATCTAGGTGATGATGGAAAATTAGATCGTTTAATCTCTTTCTGTGATGAAAACAACATAGATTTAGACCAGGTTGCTTCCATTGGAGATAGTGCATCTGACATAAAGGTGTTTGAAAAAAGTGGGAAATCCATAGCCATTAATTATTCGAGCAAATTAGTTGGCAAAGCAAATGTATATATAAAAACTGATGATTTGTATGATGTTTTAGATCATATTATTCAGTAGATTTAAATGCAGAAAGGTAAATGAAGGAAACTTAACGGTTAAGGAGATTAGTAACAAGCTTATAGAAGATTTTAGCAAGGCAGAGATAATTGATTATACTTTACGAAAGCACTAGAAAATTAGGAAGGAGGGTATTCAAGAATATTATCTAACTATACTGAAAAAATATTATATCGAGGAGATTGGGATGAGGTGAACAACCATGAGAAGTGAAAAAGAAATGTTGGACCTTATTTTATGAATAGCTAAAGACGATGAAAGAATAAGAGCTGTGTACATGAATGGTTCAAGAACGAATCCGAATGTTCCTAAGGATATTTTCCAGGATTATGACATCGTTTACGTTGTAACAGAAACAGAATCCTTTATTGAAGATCGTCAATGGATTAATATTTTTGGCGAATTCATAATGGTTCAAGAGCCCGATCGGCTGGATAAAGCGATCGGTATGAAGGTAGACTTTAGTCAGTCCTACGCCTATTTGATGCTCTTTGTCGATGGAAACCGCATCGATTTACAAATTGAAACAAAAGAATATATGATGAAAAATTATTTGAAGGATAAATTGACAGTTCCACTATTGGATAAAGATCATTGTTTACCGGATATTCCTTTACCTACAGAACGGGGTTATTATATTAAAAGGCCTACAGAAGGTCATTTTATCAGTTGCACCAACGATTTTTGGTGGTGTCTACAAAATGTTGCGAAAGGGATATGGCGTGATCAGTTGCCTTATTCTAAGTACATGTTTGAGTGTATTGTTAGAACGAATCTAGAGTATATGATTTCTTGGTGGATTGGGATAGCGTATGATTTTCAAGTATCACTTGGTGCTATGAATAAATATTTCAAGAAATACTTGCCTAAGGAGTATTGGAAAATGTACGAAAAAACATATGCAGATAGCAATTATGATCATATATGGGAGGCGATCTTCGTAGCATGCCAGTTATTCCGCATATTAGGAAGAGATGTTGCCACAGCTTTTGATTTTTCCTATCCAGAAGAAGATGATTTAAAAATGATAAAATATCTTCGGTGTGTAAAGGATTTACCTGTGGATGCTAAGGAAATTATTACTTAAAATATTCTGTATTAAAATTAGGAAAAAGGCAGTGATGGGAATGAACACAGAGAAAGGCATCACTCTATTTCCTCAAATGAAATATGATATTGGGTACATCGATGTTGAATGTCCTCTAAGAGTCCATCGTAATCAGCGATATGGCCTAGGGGATATCGATAGGAAACGATACTTTTATTTACTCCCGTACCATAAAGATAGTGAATCTCTAGCCCCTTACCGACATAGGGAATCAGCCCATTGCTTAAGCCTAATTTACCAGCAATACATACTTTTATATATTGCCATTCAAAAGAAATATAATCTTCTTTATTGTAGATGGGTATGAATCGAATACCATGATCGTCTACTTCTATGACATTATAACGGCTAGGGTCAGAGGAGAGAAATAAAATCGGTATAGAGATTGAAAGCGTTAAAAGATAGAAGATTCCTGGAATCTGCCATTTAGAAATTATATTTAAATATAGAAGTCCGAGGCATAGGGTGCCCACTCCTCCAAATATATTAAATTTAATTCTTTTAGTACTGGTAAGATATCTTTTAGCATTGGTTTTTTCGGACATGTTGTCCCCTCCTTTAATGAGCTAAAAAGCTATTTTGGGTTTTGTATTATATCTTCAAAACGAGCCATTAATTCATAAAAATAGTTTCCAATTTCAATCATTCTCTCATCGGTTATTTCGATCACTTTATTGCTGTGCTCTGCAAATTCTGGTCTTTCATAGGCTCCATAATGGGGTGCAGAAATAGATTCTTTACGGAGGATGGTATTCCTACTTAAATCTAAATCGAAAGAAATAAAAGGTCCATCAACTGCGCCTGTAATAGTTCCTGTTGTTTTGGTTATACGAAAATTCAATATGTTTTCGCCAGGATAGAGCAGTACAAAGCCTTCATTTTCTGTCCCAAATTCCTTGAAAATCTTTAGGTGAGCAATATAAAGAAATTTCGTCTCCCTAGACGAATCATAGCTTAAATACTCCGCTATTTCAGGTTGATCAATGTCTAGGATATCTTTCTGTAAATGGATTTTGTCGGAATTGTCATGAGCGTAGTTCATTTCAGCAGGAGTCGCCTCTATTTTATTAATGGGATGACTTAATTTTTTACACCCAATTGTGGGGAAGCATAGGATTAAAATTATTAGTCCTAATAAAAAATACTTTACTTTTATCACACTGTACACCCTCTAACCATACTTTTTTATCTTTACAGTTTATATCATATAGTAAGCTTAAGGACTAAAATTATCAACGACTACATTCATTGTTCCATGTGATGAAATTCTAAGTATATTATACCAGTAATGTAAGGAATTATCAAAAACAAGAGCACATTTGTGTAAAAACTTTTATGCTGGAGGGATTTTTTATTTCATAAGGAATTATATTAATGGACTCGGTAACATAGCAGTAATTATTCAATAATCTATTGTAATGAAGAAATCGGAGGGGAGTTCTATCAAAAAACATCTCAAGTTCATAGGCATAGGAGGGATTTTAATGATTATTCTTATGGATCTCATTGGTTACTCTTTTATCTCTCCTGTGGTTCAGAATATCTTTTATATGTTCTATATCCTGACTTCGTTCTATATCCTGTACGGTATAAAAAAAGAAAATCAAGTTAGAATCAGCCATTGGGCTTTGACAATTTTATCTTTAATATTATTTATAATCATACTTAGAAACTCTATCATAGGATTTCCACTATTATTTATATTTCCTATTTTAGCGTCAAAAAAATCCCCGATGATATTGAAGTTGATTTCATGGATTGCATATATTGCTGTATGTTTATTCTTCTGCCTATGTGTTTTTATTCGCCATGGTTTTGCTAGAACATATGTATTATCGAATGAAATATCACCGGATAAAAGGTATAATGCCGCTGTTATTGTACAGGATCAGGGGGCTTTAGGAGGTGCTATTGAGGTAAGGGCAGAAAGGCTATATGGCGGAATCGTAAAGAAAAGCAGGGTTATTTATACGGACAGACTCAGCGAACCTAAAATTCAGTGGGTGAATGATCATACGATTAAAATCAACGATCTTGAAATTGATCTAAATGAGCGTAATATTTTGGGTAAAAAAACAATTAATCTGTAAAGTATAATTTTACTATGGAATGGAGGGCAATACCATGTTGGAAGTTCGAACTATCGATGCAGAAATGACCTATGATATTCGCCATAAAATCTTACGACCGCACCAAAGCTTAGCGGATTGTAAGTATGATACGGATTTATACGAGGGTGCTTTCCATGTGGGCGGCTTTTATGAAGGAAAGCTGATCAGTATCGTATCTTTTTGTATAGAGAATCATCCTGATTTCTCTTTAGAAAAGCAGTACCGATTGAGGGCAATGGCAACTCTGGAGGACTATCGAAAGCTTAATGCGGGGAGAAAGATCGTAGCCTACGGAGAAGAAATACTAAAGGAACAGGGTATTCAATTTCTATGGTGCAAAGGGAGAACTGGTGTGCAGGAATATTACAGTAAGCTGGGGTTTAAACCGCATGGGGAGGTTTTCGATTATCCACCCATTGGACCCCACATCATCATGTATAAGAAATTAATTTAGAGTGGAAGAAAGTGAGGCGTACATATGAAAGAACTAAAGAAGCCTAAGAAGTTAAAGGTCGGAGATAAAGTTGCACTGGTAAGTCTATCTTGGGGTGGCGCAGGAGACCCAGATCTTCAATGGCGCTATAGGCAAGGAAAAGAGCGATTGGAAAAGGTGTTTGGACTGGAAGTTGTAGAAATGCCGCATACCTTGGCAGGAACAGAATACGTATATAACCATCCGGAAAAGAGGGCAGAGGACTTAATGAAGGCATTTGAAGACGATTCCATCAAAGGGATCATTGCCTGTATTGGAGGAATTGATAGCGTAAGGATGCTGCCATATATAGATTTTGATGTTATTCATAAAAATCCAAAGATTTTCATGGGATATTCGGATACGACAACGACCCATTTGATCTGTCATAAGGCAGGAGTATCCAGCATCTATGGTCCTACCCTATTCATGGACTTTGCAGAAAATGTGTCCATGGATGCCTATACTGTAGAATATATCCAAAAGACTTTATTCAGCGCTGAACCGATTGGAGAAATCGGACCTGCAGAGATGTGGACAAGTGAATTTCTATCGTGGGAGGAAAAGAATAAGGAGATTCGAAGAAAATACAAGAAGAATCAAGGGTATGAGTTGATACAGGGAAAAGGAACGGTGCAAGGTCGTCTCATTGGAGGATGTATAGAAGTTTTTTATATGCTGAGAGGGACTGAAATTTTCCCCGAGCTAGAGGACTTTGAAGATACCATTCTATTTTTAGAAACCTCAGAGGAAAAGCCTCAGCTTTGGTTCGTTGAATGCGCTTTAAGGAATTATGGGATCACAGGGATTCTAGAAAAGATCAAAGGACTCATTTTTGCCAAACCTCAAGACGAAGTATACTATGAAGAATATAAAGAGGTAATAAAAAAGGTAATGAAGGAATTCAATAAAGAAGATATGCCAGTTCTATATAATATGAACTTTGGTCATACGGAGCCGAAGATCTGTCTGCCCTATGGCGCTTTAGCAGAGATTGATTGCGAGAAGGTTTCCTTTTCAATCTTAGAATCTGGCGTAATATGAAAATAGTATAATTTAAAATCCAGTTGAGGAAATTCTTTGCTCAACTGGATTTTATAATGAATGGGAAAATTTTGTTTAGAATGAGGTCCTCTAGGGAGCGTATAGGATTCGTACGCCTACTTGAAAAAATGGATATCTTGAAAGGATAGAGGATCAATCTAAAAAATTAAATGTTGTGTCACAAAATAGTCGGAGGTTTCGTTATAGAAGTGAAAAGAAATTTTAAAGGGAAGGAAAGGAGAGATTGAATGGAGGAGAATGATTTAGACTTTACATTTTCCACAGGTGGGGAATATGAGCTAAGTCAAGTGATAGAGATCTATGGTCAACCTCTTCTAAGATACTGTCATAATATCCTGTGTGATTATTTTGAGGCACAGGACGTGGTTCAGACAACTTTTATCAAAGCATATGACAGAAGAAAAAGCTTTCAAGTAGGGACTTCATTGTCCGCCTGGCTGTATCGTATCGCATATAATACTTGTATTGACTCCTTAAGGAAGAAAAAGCTACTGTTTTTTATGCCCCATAGAGAAAAGAAAGAAGCATCGAATTTTATCGGTGAGGATCTAAAGCGAGCGCTGTTATCCTTAAGACCAGAAGAAAGAGCCTTAGTATTCAGCAGGGTTATTGATGAGAAAACCTACGAGGAGCTAGAGCGTATTTATCAAATACCTTCTGCCACATTACGGAAGCGATATGAACGAGCGAAAAAGAAGCTATCTAAGAATTTGAAGGAAATGAATTCTTATTATAGAGGACTGGAGGAGACCAAATGAAATATGATTGCGATGAAATCATGATAAAAACTGCACTGGATACAATAGAAACACCGACATACAATATGAATTTTGAAGTAGAAAAGAAAATCAAGACTAGAGATTCTCGTAAGTATTTAAATCAATCGAAGTTTATGATCGTATCACTGTCTTTGTTCCTAATTCTATCTGTCAGCGTGGCTGCTGCTACCATGGATAGCTTCAACCGTCTGATCTCTATGGTCAGCCCAGAGATTGCATTACTACTACAGCCCATAGGTGTGATCAGTGAAGAAGATGGGATTAAAGTAGAAGTGGTAGGAGCGTTTCATGACGATGAAATGGCAGTCGTTTATTTTACGATGCAGGATCTAGTAGGGGATCGGGTTGATGAGACGCTAGATATTTATGATTATTCCTTTAGTGGGGCAAGAATGTTCAATATTCAACTGGTTCACTACGATGAGATAACAAAGACTGCAACATTACGGATGGAGGCCAATGGCGGAAAGAAATTAAGTGGTAAGAAAGTGAGCTTTCTCATTCGTTCCTTTTTAAGTGATAAGACAACCTTTGATGAGGTTGACATGGGAATTAATCTCTTAGAAATACAGCAAACAAATGCTTTTCAAAGAGTTCCGCTCAATATGAACAATATTCCAGGTGGTGGTGGACCAGATTTAGATTTATATGGAGAGTTGAAGGAAAAAGGGATAATTGATGTATTAAAAACGGATGAAATGAAAATTCAACTGCCGAATATGGATTTTATGTACATTTCAAATATAGGATATATTGATGAATACCTTCACATTCAGATAAAGTGGAGCGGGGATGGTGTGGATGATCATGGATATTTATATTTTGTAGATGCACTCGGTAATAAGATTTATTATAATGCATCTGTTACATTTGGGGCAGATGAATTGGGAAACACAGTCTATGGAAGCGAATATGTGGAATATATTTTTGATATGAGCAGTATCCATGCGGATGAAGTAAGGCTTGAAGGAAATTTTGTCTCCGATAATAAGTACACGGAAGGCAGTTGGAAGACCACATTTAAACTGGAATCTGCCGAAGAGAAACGAGTAAATTGTAGTCTTCAATCGGATACATGGAAGATCCATAAGGTTTCTGTGTCGCCAATAGGGATCACTTTTGAAGGAAATGGAGAAGTTGATGATCTGCAGGAAATCAGTCCAAGTATCACGATGATGGACGGAAGCGTTCAAACTTTTCATGGGTCAAGGAGTTATGCGGAAGATCATGAATTCAGGTTAAAATTTGTATCGGATACACCACTGGATATTTCAAAAATTAAATCCATCACCATTGATGGGCAGGTAATTATGTTATAAAATAAATGAAAGAGTTAAATTATGGGTAAATAAGTTCTCTAAATATGAAGGATGGTGAATTTATAGTGCGTACAATCGACTATATTACTGGCGGCAGTGAATTACTAGAATTTGTAAGACCTCTATGGAATTTGCTAAATGAACATCATCAAATAAATTCTATGTATTTTTCAGACCGGTATAGAAATCTGGACTTTGATACTAGAAAGAAAAAATTTATGACTGATACGAATAAAGAATTGAGAATCGATCTAGTTAAAGATGTAGAACGGCAAGTATTCATTGGATACTGTATTAGCACGGTCACAATAGATTTTGTAGGGGAGATTGATTCGTTATATATTGAACCAGACTATAGGAAGTTTGGGATAGGACATCAATTAATGGAATTGGCTTTAGAGTGGTTAGATCGTAAAAATGTAAAAACTAAAATTATTGGGGTTGCTGAAGGTAACGAGGAAGTATTTGACTTTTATAGTAAATATGGATTTTTTAAAAAAACGACAATATTAGAACAAGTAAAAAATTAAGAAAAATAGTTTGCTGAAAGGAATATAATCCTAAAACTGAATATAAAGATTTTACCCAATACCGCATATTTAGAAATAAATTTGCAGTATTTTTATTTCTTTCCAGTATCAAAACTTTATATTATAATGTAGAGGTACTAATTTTTAAGGAAAGAGGGAATTCTGGAATGAATATGTCACGAATCGGAGAAATAGCTGCCCTAGCCACAGCCTGCTGTTGGACCATTTCTGCAACATCCTTTGAGATCGCAGGAAAAAAGGTAGGCTCCCTCTCTGTAAACTATATTCGATTGGTCATTGGTTTTATTTTTATTAGTGTATACTCCTATTTTACTAGGGGAATGTTCTTTCCAATAGATGCTACGGCAAGTAACTGGATATGGTTGACCATATCAGGACTCATTGGATTTTTTATTGGCGATTTATTCTTATTCCAGTCCTATTTAGAGGTAGGTTCCAGAATATCCATGCTCATAATGGCAGCAAGTCCTCCAATTACAGCGATTCTTGGATTCTTTATAATGAAAGAAAGAATTGACATGATCGGTGTACTTGGAATGTCCATCACTATGGTCGGTATTGCGATGGTCATATTAAGCAAGAATCCAGAGGATAAAAATATAGAGGTGAAATATTCTGTAAAGGGTTTAACCTATGCTTTTTTAGGAGCTCTTGGACAATCCGTAGGGTTGATATTCAGCAAAATCGGCATGGGAGACTATAGTCCTTTTGCTGCAACGCAGATACGAATTATTGCAGGGTTCATAAGCTTTACGGTTCTATTCATCATCTTAAATAAATGGGAGGACCTTAAAGCTGCATTAAAAGAGAAGCAAGCCATGGTGCATATTACTGTAGGTTCTGTATTTGGTCCGTTCGTTGGTGTATCTTTGTCACTGATTTCTATTAAGTATACCTCCGCTGGCATATCATCTACCATAACATCCATTGTGCCTGTTTTAATCATCCCTTTGTCCATCCTTGTGTTTAAGGAAAAGGTAAAAACAAAAGAAATTTTAGGGGCCGTAGTTTCTGTAGTCGGTGTTGCCTTACTTTTCATATAACTAAAAAATTCATCCTTTCCAGAGCTTTGGAAGGATGAATTTTTTTACAACCTATATGTTAAATTTGTGAATGAGTTCTTGTAAAGATTGTGCCATTTCTGATAAATCTTCGCTTGCACTTGCTATTTCTTCTGCCGATGCGGTTTGTTCTTCGATTGCAGCCGATGCTTCCTCAGTAGAAGCTGCATTTTGCTGTGCCACTGCTGAAAGCATGCTAATATTATTGGATACACGGTCATTGCTCTGTTTCATTTTTTTGCTGGAATCATCAATCTCTCCAACCAATCGTTCGGAGTCTTTAATCGCATGGGTAATTAAGTTAAAGACATTCCCCGTTAAATCTACGCTTTGAGCTTGTTCTTCAACAATAGCGCTGGCTTCTTTCATCTTTGCAACAGCCATTTCAGCATCACCCAATAGATTGGTTACAATTTGATTGATGATTTCCGTAGAACTTCTAGATTGCTCAGCCAGCTTACGAATTTCATCTGCCACAACAGCGAAGCCTCTTCCGTGTTCCCCTGCTCTTGCTGCTTCGATGGAAGCGTTTAAAGCGAGTAGGTTTGTCTGTTCTGCAATGCTGAGAATCAAATTGCTAGCTTCACTAATTTTTAATGAGCTGTCATTGGTTTTTAATATGCTGTTAAATACAATATCAGAAGCCGTACTATTTTCTCTAGTTTTTGCGTTGAGCAGCTGGATAGCCTTAAGTCCAGCGCTCACATGTTCATTGATTTTGCTGAAGGCTTGCGAGAGAGAACCAGTTCGAGCTCGATTTTTTTCAATTTCTAAACTTAAGCTCTCTAAAGCTGCTGCGGCTTCCAGCGTGTTGCTGGCTTGCTCCGTTGCACCTTCTGCGATATCGATGATTGTTTGTGCAACTTCTTGAGATGCTGTTGCCGTTTGCTGCGATGTGGCTGTAAGCTCCTCGGAAGTGGCTGAAACCTGTTCCGAGGTTTCAGCTACATTTACGATCAAACCCCTAACATTTTGAGCCATGCTTTGCAATGCAACAGCCATTTGCGCAATTTCATCTTTTCTTTTTACAACAGCTTGAATGGTACCTTGATCAATGGGACTAAAGTCTAAATCAGCTTGTCGATTTACAAGCTTTGTAAGACTAAGAATTGGTTTTGTCAAAGTTCGCCCTAAAACTAATGAAATTAAAATTGAGACAACTAGTATAACTGCTAATATCAATGATAAAGTCTTAATCAAAGCATTCACGCTGGATAAAACCTCATTTTGAGGCGCTGTGCTAACTAAGATCCAATGGGTGCCTTCGATTGCTGTATAGGCATTATACATCTCTTTATCATTAAAGTTATAGCGGCTAAGGCCGTAAGGATTTGCCAGGATTTCACCAACAGCTCTTGCCAAATCCTCTAAGGTTGGATCTGTTTTGGCATCTTCTATTGGTGTGAATTGGTTCATGACATAATCTCTATTTGGATGGGCTACAACAATGCCATGGGTATTCAGGATATATGTATAACCGGTTTCTCCATATACGATTTGATCGATGACATCGAATAATGCATTACCATCTCTTCTTGCAATGAGGGCACCGACTACCTTGTTGTCAACCTCAATTGGAACGGCATACATTAACACTGCAGAATTCGTCACTTTACTGATCAGCACATCGGAAACATTGGCCTCGCCATCTAAGGCTCTCTTTACGTATTCACGATCAGACAAATTCGCCGTATGATTGTCTAGGATGTAATGAGCTTCTCCTTTAAGATTGACAATTGCCATATCTAGATATCCCAACCGCTCAACATCTCCTTTGAGCGATTCCTGTTGTACTGAAAAGTCCATGGTTTGTGTACGAGCGCTATGGGCTAGTTCCTGAAGAATTAAAAGGCGATCGTCTATGACAATCTTAACCTTTTCTGCACCTAATTCGTTGATTGTAGTAAGGGATGATTCTGCTTGTTTAATCATTGAGGAACGGCTCATAAAAATTGAAGTTCCTCCGATGATGATGCAAATAAAAGCTGCAAATGCACTGATATAGAGCGTAATTTCTCTAGCGATGCTTTTATTCCTTTGATTTTTTTCCATTGTATATAGCACCTCCATATTGATTGTTAAAGCTAAGCTGATTGAACATAAAGGGACTCCATTACTGATTATTTCAAAATAGTTGTAGATAAATATGGGAGCTGATAAATCAATGAGGATAGGATCCATTGATATAGGTACTCAATACGAACTATTTTATTTTAATAAGTTTTTTTTTTAACAATCTATTCTTAACCAGATTATCTCTCAAAGGGCTATTATTGTCAACACAAAAATAGACAATAGTAGACGAAATTCTACAGAGTTGTAGAAGCTATCCATCGGCGTTATTGAATTATTTGAAGAAGGGAGAAGGATTTATTCAATAGAAACAGAATTTTAAGAGCATACCTTTATTTTAAATTTTTGGATTGGGGGGAATGGAATGAATATTATTGTTTTAAACATTGAATTTAAATTTGCTCATATAGAAGATACGATTCATCCTGTAATTTTACAAGATGATAAGGAAATGATTTTAGTGGATTGTGGATATACAGGATTTATGCCCATGATAGAAGAAGCCATGGCGGCAGAGAATCTGGACTGCAATCAACTGACTAAGATCATCATTACGCACCATGACCACGATCACATGGGTGCCCTTGCAGATTTCAAAAAGAAATATCCTCAGATCCGAGTCGTTGCAAGTGAAATTGAAGCTCCATATATCGAGGGAAAAAAGAAATCATTACGGTTAGAGCAAGCAGAAGCACTTCAACATACTTTAAGCCATGAAGAAAAGCCATTTGGAGAAGCCTTCTGCAAAGTTTTAAGGGCTGTGGAGCCTGTAAAAGTAGACCAGGTCGTAAAGGATGGGGAAGCTATGGATTGGTGTGGTGGCTGTGTGGTTATCAGTACACCGGGACATACACCGGGACATCTCTCTATATATTTGAAGGAAGAGAAAACTATAATAACTGGTGATGCTGCCGTATTGGAGAATAATGAACTAGTGATTGCAAATCCTAAGTTTACGATGGATATAGAGCAAGCCCATAAGTCTATGTCAAAAATACTAGATTACGATGCAAACACATACATATGCTATCATGGCGGAATATTTAAGAGATAAGAGGGAGTAGGAGAATGGGATGAAGAAGTTTATATAAAAAATTTCGAGCGTTTATTTAAGGGAGATAAAAGATGGCGCATAAATTTATAGATATTGAATATTTATTGCAAGGGAATCCAAAGCAGAAAATGGCTTATGATGTAATAAAAAAGTTGAAGGTTATGGAGATTCTTAAAAAGCATGGACCCATACTGGCTGGAACCATACCCATTGATATTGACATCGACAGTAGTGATTTAGATATTATTTGCGAAGTACACCATCCGGAAGAGTTTATCCATAGGTTGAACAGCGAGTTTGGGGATTTATTGAACTTTTCTCTGGAAACCCTGTGGATAGATGGAAAAATTACGGTCCTATGCAGTTTTGTAGCAGATGGATTGACCTTGGAGATATTTGGTCAGCCAACAAAAAGTATGGATCAAAATGCCTATCGACATATGGTGGTGGAAAATCGAATATTAGAGATTCTTGGAAATACAGCAAAGGAGGAAATTAGAGGTTTAAAAAGAGAAGGGTATAAAACGGAACCAGCCTTTGGAGTTTATTTAAATATTGTGGAAAACCCCTACGAGTTTTTACTGTCTATGTATGACTGGGATTACAATCAATTCCTAGAATATCTTAAGGATCGAAGGGTATCTATATAAGATAAACGTTTCATAATTACTATAGAAGATCATTTTGAATTGTAAATCCTAAGATAACAAAGAAGGAGGAAGAAATATGAGCAAATATATTTTTAATGTAAGTGTCAGTCCAGTTGAAGCCATGGAGATCGTTAAAGATAGACAGAGTGCAGACTTAGTACATGAGGAGCTACTGGATCTGGGAGATGGGCGCTATGTAGCCACATTGATCTATGAAAAGTATTATTTTAGAGCAAATAACCGGGCGGCTTTAATCGTGATTATGGACAATGTTCATGGGACTACCAGTATTCGTTCTATATCCACTGGTAGCTCTGAGGGATTCTTTTTTAACTTCGATTGGGGAGCAGCAGATGATTTTGCAGGTAGTGTTGAAAGGATTTTTAAAGACTTTATGATTTAGATCGGAACGGAGCGCAATGAACCTTGAAGAATGTACATCAAAACCTAAAAGAAAAAATAGATCATATGCCACTAAAGCCAGGGATTTATCAGATGAAGGATATAGAGGGGAATATCATTTACGTTGGCAAAAGTAAAAGTCTGAGATCCAGAGTAAGGTCCTACTTTTATGGAGAGCATGAATCGGAAAAAATCAATCGAATGGTGTTTCATATAGAGGATATCCATTACATCGTAACGGATACTCATTTAGAAGCTCAAATATTGGAATGTGCCTTAATTAAAAAACTTCAGCCCATATACAATCAACAATTTAAAAACGATCAAAGATATATGTATCTCAAAATAGAGGCGTATAACCGATTCAAGCCTTTGTCTGCCGTATATGAAAAGGAGGGACATTATTGTCTAGGGCCTTTTCGAAATAAAAATGTATTATTTGATACTGTCCAATTTTTTCAAAACATATATCCCTTATGCAAAAATGATCATGGCTATGAATTTATCTATAAAATATTTCCTGAATCCATAGAAAAAGAGGGCTTTGAAATCAATCGAAATTCTTTGATCGAAATATTCTCTAATAAAGACTGTATGGAAGGATTCATAACAGAATTACAAACTCAAATGAATGGGTTCGCATTGGAGCTAAGATTTGAAATGGCAACAATGTATCGGGATATGATACATCATATGAATTATCTATACCACAATATCCATTGGTCCAAGGAAGCAGAAAACAGAAAATTGCTACTGGGCGAGAAAATCCATCATGGCTATAAGCTTTTTTATATTTCAGGAGATCGAATTCTATTGAAGGAAAAGCTTGAAGCACCAACCTGCCAATCTGTAGAACAATTTTTAGAAAGGGCTCAAGATGTAGAAATAAAAAATGGGCCCATTGCAAATGAAAAAAGAAACTTAGATTTTAAAAAAATCATTCAAAGTGAAATCAAGGATCAAAGTCAAAAGGTCTTGTTATTTTTAGATGAGGAATATGACCTAGCCGGGTTCGTACAACTGCTATATAATTTAGAATAGAGGATATAGAAAGGAAGAGATTGCGATGCATAAAGCTTTTACCCCTTATAAAATTAAAGACCTAGAGATAAAGAATCGAATGGTATTGCCGCCTATGGTTGCTTTCACATTTGCGGGAGAGGATAATTTCGTTTCGGAAAAAAATATTGATCATTACGCGTCTATTGCCAAAGGTGGTGCAGGATTAATCATTGTAGAAGCAACCTGTGTCAGCAAGGATGGCAGACTATCGGAAGATCAACTGGGAATCTGGTCCGACGATTTCATCCCTGGGCTCCGGAAGATTACAGAGGCATGTCATCAGCATGATGCTAAGGTGTTTATACAGCTGCACCATGCAGGATTAAGAGCTTCAAAGAAGATTAAAGAAGACACCGTCACATCATGGAACTACGATAATGGAAAGGTTTCAGCGAGAGCGCTGACCAAGGAAGAAATCCATGGCATAGAGAAGGATTTTATCGATGCTGCCATCAGAGCTGAAAAAGCTGGATTCGACGGAATCGAGCTTCATGGGGCTCATTCCTATCTGTTGACACAGTTCTTTTCCAGTAAGGTGAACCAAAGAACCGATGAATACGGTGGCAGTCTTGAAAATGGAATGAGAATGGCTACAGAGATTTTTAAAGGCATCAAAGAAAAGGTACAGGATGACTTTGTCATTGGTATTCGAATGGGTAGCAATGAAAACGATCTACAGACCAGTATAGAGATGGCGAAGAAATTTGAAGCATTGGGCATGGATTATCTTCATATTTCTACAGGTTTTGATAATACGCCAATAGAGACAGAACTGCCAGAAGATTTTCCTTGTAATTGGATTGTATACGGTGCCACTAAGATAAAGGAAGCGGTGAATATTCCTGTAGTTGCAGTAAATTCAATTAAAACTGCTGAACATATTCAATATCTAGTGGATGGTGATCTGGTGGATTTCGTTGCCATAGGGAGAGCCCAGCTTGCAGATTACAATTTCGTCAAGCATTTGCAGGAGGGCAATGGCATTATCAGCTGTTTGGAATGTAATCCTTGCCAATGGTTTACGAATGGAGAGAACTGTCCGAGACATAAAATAATTAATTGACAATAAATAAAAGATACCTTTAAAGCAAAACACGCTGTAAAGGTATCTTTTTATGTTTATAAATCACTCTAACTCTAGGAAAGGTTTCTCTTCTTGGCGATTTCCTTTATATATAAAGAATAAACTGAATACTTGTGTTAAGGCCAGTACTAAAAACAATAAAACAAAAGTAGCCAGCATCAAATTACTTGAAGAAAATCTAGTTTTAAGAGCTAAAAATATAAGTAGTGAAAAAACAGATGTCTTAAAAAAACAAATAAGTTTTAAATAAACTATTTCTTTTCTTTCATGAATCATTCCGCATCACCTGCACTTTCTGTTAAAAATTTATCTATCTGACACAAAGAATTATACAACAGTATCTAGAATGAAGAAAGACATTTTATAATAAGGTTTTGTAATATCTAAGCAAAAAAATTTACTTATTAAAAAAAACACAGAAACATTTTGTATTTCTGTGTTTTTTAATGCTGTTTAATATTTTGAGAATAAAGTATTTTAAAAAATAGAGAAACATAATTCATTAGATATATGAGGATTTATTCCTCTAGTAGTGCTACAGCTCTTATAGGGGACCCTGATCCGTCACGAATTTTAAGCGGCAGTCCAAAATATAAAAATCTTTGATTGACCAACTGATCTAAATTGCATAGATTTTCTGTATTAGTAATATCATATTCTCCGCAGATCAAATGTCCTGAAAAATCTAAGTCCTCTGGATGATCAATTGCAGGGGCGTCGACGCCAATATTGACAACACCTTTCTCTGCCAGCCATTTTGCGCCATCGTAGCTCAGTCCTGTGTAGGTGGTTTGCCATCTGTCCGTTCCAAAGCTCCGCTCATAGTGACCCGTATAAAGAAGGATAATATCTCCCCGTTGAAGCTCTTGCTTAGATTTTGCTACTGCTGCCTCTAGGTCCTTGGGCTCTATTCTTCTTGTCGGAGGAATATGGGATACATCGATACAGATTGCACTACCCCAGAAATAGTTTAAGGGCATTTTATCTATGGTTGCGCCGGAAGGCTTGTACTCCCATACGGCATCACAATGGGTTCCGCCGTGCTCGCTGATGAGCAGATTTCTAGCAGAAAAGCCCAGCTTTTTACTGCCCGTTGCTACCATGTTCTCTTCGTGGGTCATATTCGTCATGATAAATGTCGGTTGATGCATTGGAAAAACTGACATTCCTTGAAAAATTTCCTGTGATAAATCGATTAAACGCAACGCCATGGTTATTTCTCCTTTCTAATTCCGTGATCTCGTACAAGGGTGTTACATAAATTATATTTGTAGTTAATTAAAAATAGAATCGTAGAATATATACAAAAATTGAGTGATTTAATTTTCTAATTTATCAAACTATTTGTAGAGTTTATCCGAAGGAGAATGAAAAAAATTCTTGAAATAAAATGATTGAAGTTAGAAAATTTAGAATTAATTTAAAGTTCTTGCTGATAAATAACTATTATAATTAAGCTTTTTTAGAATATTCATATGGTATATGAAAGGTTCTCTCTATGAGGACTTTCCTATAAATATAAGCCACGAGATAGAACTCAAAATGGAACCAAAGGGGGCATTCAAATGTCGGATGAGAAAAAATATGTTTTGGCAGTACCAAATTTCAGTGATGGAAGAAGAATGGAGGTAATCGAAGCAATCGTTAAAGAACTTCAAAATGTGGAAGGTGTAAAACTTGTAAGCTATGAGCCAGAGCACGATTTTAACAGAACAGTGGTGACTGTAATCGGAGAACCAGAGCCTCTGAAGGAAGCGCTACTGAACATGGCAGGAAAAAGCTATGAGCTGATCAATATGGAGGAGCAGAAGGGAACCCATCCTAGAATCGGGGCACAGGATACCATTCCATTATTTCCTTTTAAAAACATAACCATAGAAGAATGTAAAGAAATGGCGGAAGCCATCGGGAAAGAGGTCTATGAGCGATACCATGTACCGGTATATTTTTCCGGTCTCAATGCACGATGTGAAGAAAGAAAAGCACTATCCTTTATTAGAAAAGGTCAGTACGAAGGATTGAAGGAAGTGGCTCATTTAGACGAAAGAAAACCAGATATTGGACCTGCGGCATTGCATCCAACGGCAGGGGCTACCATTGTTAGTGCAGACTACGAAGGATTAACAGCATACAATGTTTTCTTAGCGACGGAGGACCTTGAGATTGCAAAGCAGATTGCCAAGGGGGTCAGAGGACCTAGTGGTGGCTTTTCTACAGTAAGAGCAGTGGGGATTAAGTTTCCAGAGAGAACTGGTGTCGTAGTTTCCATGAATATGTTTGACTGTGCAAATACGCCTTTATATAGAGCATTTAATTTTGTGAAAAATGAGGCCGCTCGATACGGGGTGGCTGTTACTGGCTCTGAATTAGTTGGCCCTGTGAAGCTGGATTACCTGCTGAACTCGCTGGAATATTATCTGGGTTTAGAAAACTTCAGAAAAGATCAAATACTGGAAAATCATTTAATCCAATAGAAAAAATAAAAGGGGGCTGTACAATGAAATACGATGTAATTATTAAAAATGCTAGAATACCTCAAGGTGATGACACAATGCTTACAAATATTTTGGTGAAGGACGAAAAAATTGCAGGATTTCTTCAAGATTTAGAAGGCATAGAGTACGGTAGGGAAATCGATGCAGAAGGAAATTTAACCATTCCAGGCTGCTTTGATTCTCATACCCACTTCATGGATCCAGGTTTTACCCATAGAGAAAACTTTTTAACAGGAACATCCTCCGCAGCGGCTGGCGGTATTACCACAATCATGGATATGCCATGTTGTTCCAAGCCTTCCGTTCGAAGTATTCCAGAGCTAGAGTCTAAATTAAATGCAATCAAGGACAAGGCCATCATCGACTTTGCTTTCTGGGGCGGCGTTACTGGAGAAGATGTAAGAAATGATAATTTAGAGCACGTAAAGGCCCAAGCAGATTACGGCGTGTGTGCATTTAAGGTCTATATGACGCCTTCCGTGCCCACTTATGAAAGAGTTACAGACCCAGAGATGCTAGAGGCTTTTAGAGCAGTTGCAAAAACTGGTCTTCCTGTAGGAATTCATGCGGAGAACTACGCCATGTGTGATTATTATGTGAAGAAATTCCAAAAAGAAGGAAGGCTGGATGGGCCAGCTTGGGCGGAAGCGAGACTGGAATTGGCTGAAAAGGCTGCGATTCAACTTGGAATCAGCTTTGCTGAGGAAACCGGTGCAAGACTTCATATCGTTCATATGAGTACAGGAATTGGTGCAAAATTGGTTGGGGAAGCAAAGAAAAAGGGGTTGGATGTGACTTCTGAAACATGTCCTCACTATTTAACCTTGAATTATCAAGATGCCATGACGGAGCATAAGCAGTATGCAAAGATAGCGCCACCACTGAGAACGAAAAGAGATAATGAAGAGTTATGGGAAGGATTGCAAAACGGCAGTGTAGACTTTATCGCCACAGATCACGCACCGTATGAGATCGAAACAGAAAAAGAGGCAGAAGGCGTTAATATCTGGACGGCATTCCCGGGTATTCCTGGGGTAGAAACCATGGTACCAATCCTTGTTAGCGAGGGCTACAACAAAGGTAGATTGACGCTGAGCAGATTGGTTGAGGTACTAAGCACCAGCGCTGCAAAGCAATACGGACTGTATCCAAAAAAGGGTGCAATGCATATCGGCTCCGATGCAGACTTCACCATTATCGATTTAAATAAAGAATGGACCATCGACCAAAAGAAAACCTATTCCATGGCAAAATACAATCCACTTCATGGCATTCAGCTAAAAGGCAAGCCAGTTAAAACAGTGGTACGGGGTACGCTCGTTTACGATGATAAGGAAGGGATTGTAGGAAAAGAAGGCTTTGGACAATTCGTAAAGAGACAAAATATACAGAAATTAGATCGTGTAATCAAATATTAAGGAGGAAATTTTATGCCGAGACATGCTATTTTAGTAATCGATATGTTGAATGATTTTGTGGGAGAAAAGGCACCGCTTCGGTGTCCAGGTGGAGAAACCATCATTCCAGATCTACAAAAACTATTTAAATGGGTTCGTGGAAGAGAAAACGATGATGTACATCTGGTTCATATTCAGGAAGCACACCGTAAAAATGATGCGGACTTTAGAGTAAGACCAGTTCATGCTGTAGATGGTACTTGGGGCTCTGATTTCATCCAGGAACTTTATCCAGAAGAGGGCGAATACATTGTTAAAAAGAGAAGACATAGTGGATTTGCTCATACGGATTTAGATCTTTATCTAAGGGAAGAAAATATCGATACCGTAGTTGTAACTGGTGTATGGACCAACGTTTGTGTAAGAAGTACAGCCACAGATGCCCTTGCAAATGCCTATAAGGTGATTACTTTAAGCGATGGATGTGCATCTAAAACAGAAGAAATGCATGAATATGGATTAAATGATTTGAGCATTTTCACCAAGGTCATGACCATTGACGAATATGTGGCAGCTTGGGAGCGTGGAGAAGACCCTTGGCTAGGTGGCGGCGATCGAGAAAATAAGGTAGAGTAAAGTCTGCAAATGAAGAGATCTAGGGTAAATCTGAGGATATTCTATGGTAAATGCAGATTTACCCAGTCATATACAGTTGCTAGAAAGTGGTGATGCTCGTTGAAAATCATTGTAGGTTTATCGGGTGGAAGCTGTGCCATTTACGGGGTAGGACTTTTAAAGGTCTTAAAGGAATTGGAGATAGAAACCCATTTAGTGGTTTCCACCATGGGAGAGTACGTTGCCAATCATGAGTGTGGTATATCCTTAGAGGAACTAAAGCAGATGGCGACATATTTTCATGAAAATAAAAATCTTGCAGCACCCATTGCTTCCGGCTCATTTAAAACAGATGGCATGATCATCGTTCCTTGCTCCATGCGTACCTTAGGTGCAGTGGCTAATGGTTTATCGGATAACCTACTGACGAGAGCGGCAGATGTGGTGATTAAAGAGCGAAGAAAGCTGGTGGTGGTTCCTAGGGAAACGCCTTTAAGTGTGATTCACTTAGAGAATATGCTGAAGCTTGCAAAGATCGGTGTCACTGTAATGCCCGCTGCTCCGGGCTTTTACCATCAACCAGAAACCATTGGTGATATTGTCAGCATCATGGTAGGAAGGATTTTAGACCAGATGGATATCCAGCACAATCTCTTTAAACCATGGGGAGATTAGAAGAAGGAGGGACGGCGAAAATGGAGGAACAGATGTTAAGGGGTGCTTTAAAAAAGTTAGAGGATAGAGGACAGCTGCTTAAGTGCAACAGAGAAGTGGATCCTAAATTTGAGCTGGGTGCAGTTCTAAAACATTTCAATAATGAACAGCCTATATTATTTAACAAGATAAAGAATCACAGTATGCCAGTGATTGGTGCAATGTTTGGCAATCGTGATTTATACTATGAAATGCTGGGGGCGACGAGGAAAGATCGTATATTTAAAATGATGAATGCCATCGCCAATCCAAAGCCGACAAAACTGCTCTCAAAGGGTCCTGTAATGGAAAATATCATTTCTAGAAATATTGACTTGACTAAAATGTTTCCAGTTCCAACCTTTCACGGTGGTGATTCTTCCAGCTATATAACCGCAGGCATTGTAGCTTTAAAGGACCCAGAAACAGGACAGCGTCATATCTCGGTTCGCAGGCTCCAGATAAATGGGGGCAATGAAATGAGTATCTTGGTAGCATCCCCATTGGCAAAAGAGCAATTTGCCTTTATGGAAGCACAGAATAAGCCTTTGGAGGTAGCCATTATATTAGGGTACGATTACCATCTGCTTTTAGCTTCTCAAATAAGTGCAGCTACCTATGGCGTAGATAAATATGAGGTAGATTCAGCCCTTAGAGGGGAGGCTCTAGCGTTGGTAAAGTGTCAAAGCATCGATTTAGAGGTACCGGCCTATGCAGAGATTGTGCTAGAGGGGATTATGCCACCTCATAAACGGGTAGCGGAAGGCCCTTTTGGAGAATTGATGGGATATTACGGAGAGCGAGCAATGCACCCCATCGTTCAGGTGAAAACGGTGATGCATCGCCATCATCCTATTTTCCAGACCTCGTTTCCTTGTAGAGAGGAACATTTAGCAAATGGCCTCATTAGAGAGATCGAGCTGTACAGTATCTTAAAGAACTTAGTCGATGTAAAGGATGTCAATGTTACAGTATCCGGCGGATGTCGGTTTCATACCTTTATTTCCATTCATAAAAGGTTTGAAGGCGACGGGAAGACAGCCATTATAGGTGCTTTGGCAAGCAGCAAGGATGTGAAGCACGTGGTGGTCGTGGACGAAGATGTAGATATATATCGTCACGATGAGATAGAGTGGGCAATTGCAACGAGATTCCAAGCTTCCAAGGATATGGTAGTCGTTGAAGGGGCGTTGGGATCTGGATTGGAGCCATCTCATATTCAAAGGGGCGTAACGGATAAGGTGGGCATCGATGCTACAAAACCACTGGGAGAGGCTGGAAAGGGCTTCACAAGGGCCATCATCCCAGAATATGAAGAGATTGATATTCATAAGTATTTTCCTGAATTGAACGGATAGACCATAGTTCCCTAAAGGATGAAAATTTCGGCAAAGGTGGTAGTGAATGATGAAGCAGGCCTTAGGAATGATAGAAACTAGAAGCTTAGTCGCAGCCATTGAGGCAGCGGACACCATGGTGAAGTCTGCAGATGTTAAAATTGTAGATTTAAACTATGTAGGCTCTGGCATAATTTCTGTAATCGTTTCAGGAGAGGTGGCAGCAGTACAGGCAGCCGTTTCAAATGGAACAGAGGCAGTGAAAGGGATCGGCGAGATTATTTCCACAAATGTAATACCTCGGCCCCATGATGAAGTCAGTAAAATTCTATAATGAGCATAGGGGTGGTGATTGATATTGACGAATTTGTTGATTAAAAAAGTGATGGACAATATGGCGCGGCAATACAGAAAAGAAAACGGCATAAGCGATTCTATGTCAACTATGAATGAAATTTCGGGAAACATCAGCAAAGCGGAAGAGGCTTTACTAGTAAATATTATAAAGAACAAAGAGGAAAGCAGTGCGATGAAAAGCTGTACCGGTCAGAAGGTAAGCTTAGGGGAGCTTGCTACGTATCAGGAAAAGGATTCTGAAAGAAAGAAGAACGCGCCTTCTAAAATTTCTTTAGAGGAATTGGCTAAAAAACAATGTAAAACTAATTAAGGAGGTGGACCTGTGAAGGCAGCCTTAGGATTAATCGAAGCAATTGGATTGACTACTGCCATTACGGCCCTAGATGCGGCTAGTAAGGCGGCAGATATAAAGCTGGTGGGCTATGAAAAGGTGATTGGCGCTGGTAAAGCAGTCAGTGTCACCATACAGATCGCTGGAGATGTAGCCGCGGTAAAAGCCAGTGTGGATGCAGGGGTGGCGGCGGCGAATAAAATTGGTCAAGTTCTATCCTACCATGTGATTCCCCGACCTCACGAAGAGGTGGATTTACTGATTAAAGCCTTTGAAAAAAATTTAAAATCCAAGGATCAAAAATCTTTAGAAGGTATGGAAGAAAATAAGAAAAACAAGGATAAAAAAACGAAGAAAGAGGAGGAATAATTCATGAGTCAAGCATTAGGAATGGTAGAAACGAAGGGTTTGGTAGGGGCAGTCGAGGCAGCAGATGCCATGGTAAAGGCAGCCAATGTTACTTTAGTGGGATATGAAAAAATAGGCTTCGGCTTAGTCACTGTGATGGTAAGAGGCGATGTAGGTGCTGTAAAGGCAGCCACCGATGCCGGTGCTGAAGCAGCGAGAGCCGTTGGAGAGCTTCACTCGGTACATGTAATTCCAAGACCGCATTCAGAAGTTGAAAGAGTACTATTAAAGGGAGAATAATGAGAGGAACTCCTTAAGGGAGGGGGAAGATTATGAGCTCCTACAATAAAGCGAGAGGAATCATGGAGGAGTTGGGCTTAAGAGCAAAAAAGAGCACCAGTAAAAAGGTATTCGTTGTAGTTCTAGAAGGAACGGAAGCAGAATTCGATGAAATTCGAAGGCTGGGCGGTGTAGAATTAGACGATATGAGTGTTTTATCCAGATTGCCCAAGGTTTTAACAAATTTAGTCCGCAGCACTTATGCCAGTGATGTAAAATCCAGGGATAACGACGGATACGATAAATCCATCCAAAAGAATGTCTCCATCAGTACGGAGTCTGTAGTGACAGAAAGAGATGTGGCTCAGATGCCCGAGGAAGTTCAAGAGATTGTGCTCAAGGGCAGAGGCATCATCACCCCTTTGGCTAGAGATTTGGCACAGAAACGAGGCATTCGAATCAATAAAGCTTAAGACTAAATTCCAATCAGAGGGGGATGGCAACATGCATATAGGCAGAGTAATTGGAACCGTAGTAGCAACAAGAAAAGATGAACGATTAATCGGCTGTAAGCTAATGATTACACAGCCAGTGAACGTAGAGAGAGAGCCTATAGGGGAAGCGTTAATTACGGTGGATACCGTAGGTGCTGGTATTGGCGAGCTTGTGATTTATACCATGGGTACAGCCGCACGGTATGCAGCAGATAAATTACAGTCTCCCATCGATGCTTCCATTGTAGGAATTATAGACAATATGGATGTATACATAGGCAAGGAGGGCGATGATTCTTGAATGCATCAATGATCAAACAGGCTATGGAATATCGGCAG
This sequence comes from Alkaliphilus oremlandii OhILAs, assembly GCF_000018325.1. Lineage (GTDB taxonomy): Bacteria > Bacillota > Clostridia > Peptostreptococcales > Natronincolaceae > Alkaliphilus_B > Alkaliphilus_B oremlandii. The sequence continues at coordinate 422,591 of NC_009922.1, forward strand.
CTGGTGGATGTACTGATGTCCAATAAAGAGTTTGCGGATATTGTCCTAGCAGGTGGAAATGTAATCAATGTTTTAACGAGAGAGGTCTATAGCACCGATGTTGCCATCAAAGGAAAATATATTTTGCTGGTAGGGGACAGTAGGAATCTCATCGGTCCTGAAACCATCGTTGTTGATGTGACGGGTAGATTTATATCACCAGGATTCATCGACTCCCATATGCACTTTGAAAGCAGTATGCTGACCATTACAGAGTTTTCTAGACTGTCCATACCGTCCGGCACCACCACTTTGGTAGCAGATCCTCATGAAATAGGCAATGCACTAGGTCCCATCGGTATGAAAGCCATGGCCATGGAGGCTTCTACAGTTCCGAACCATGTATATTTGGTTGTGCCTGCATTAACACCGGATTGCCCTAGCTTGGAAACGGCAGGATACGATGTGACCTCAAAGGATATGGAGGAAATATTAAACTATCCAAATGTTATAGGCATTGGAGAGTTACAGGGCTTTAGCAATGCAAAGCATGTATACAACCATACACCGGAGATCATTACAGATTTAATTGCATCCACCATATATGCCAAAAGTATGGGTAAAGTGGTGGATGGCAATGCGCCAGAGCTTTTTGGTTCAGAATTGGCTGCCCATATCATCGCCACTGGCGGCAAATGCTCCTGCCATGAAACCACCACGAAAGCAGAATGTGTAGAGAAGCTTCGACAGGGTGTGTATGTATTCATGCGAGAAGGGTCCACCCAAAGAAATATGGCGGAGTGTATTCGGGCGGTTACAGAAGATGGGCTGGATTCCAGACGTTGTATCTTAGCAACAGACGATATGGTGGCAGAGGATCTGGAGAAGTTAGGTCATATGAATGAAATCGTAAAGCGTACCATTGCAGAGGGTGTGAATCCTATAGAGGCCATACAGATGGTTACCATTAATCCTGCCACTTATTTCGGACTAGAAGATGTTGGCGTATTGGCACCAGGAAAGCTGGCGGATATTGCCATCATTCAAGACCTTGAGAACATGGCAGTGGAAGCGGTTTTCTTAGAAGGAAAGCTGGTGGCATCGAAAGGGGAATTATTGATCGATCTACCGAAATATACCTATCCAGAAGAAGTAAAATCTTCTGTAAAAAGATTGCCGGTGGAGGAAGAGGACTTAAAAATATATGCAGAGGGAAGAGAAGCTGAGGTTCGATGTATTGAGCTGATTCCAGATCAAAACTTATCCGGTAGCCTAGAAGTGAAAGTAAAGGTTCAGAATGGTACGGTATTGTCAGATACGGCTCAGGATGTACTCCAGATCGTCTGTTTGGAGCGCTACGGACGAAATGGCAATATCGGTAAAGCCTTTGTAAAGGGATTTGGGCTGAAGGATGGTGCCTTTGCAGAAAGTGTTGCCCATGATACCCATAATATCATCGCCATGGGAACCAACCTAAAGGATATTGCAGAAGCGGTGAATCATGTGATTAAAATGAAGGGTGGCATTGCTGTAACCAAGGGCGGAAAGGTAATCGAAGAGCTGAGACTTCCAGTTGGCGGACTCATAACAGATGAACTGACAGGACCTGAAGTGAGTCGTAAAATTGCGAAGCTAGAAAGTGTAGTTCGAGAACAATTAGGCTGCAGAGTCCATGCGCCTTTCATGCATTTATCTTTCTTGGCTCTATCCACTAGCCCAAAATGGAAGATTACGGACAAAGGATTGATCGATGTGAATAATTTTGAAATTCTGCCGCCAGTGCTATAGATCGGTAGGGTAGGAAATAACAGGAAAGGAGAAAAATCAGTCATTCTGACAGCGAGGCGCGTGGAGATCTCCACAGACACAAATTAATATAATGATTCCTAAAAGGGAGGTTTAATTAATGAGTGTGAATACGAGTAAGGAAGCCAGTTTTCTAGAAAGGCAATTTAAGTTAAGTGTGCATAAAACCAATGTTAAAACAGAGGTTATTGCCGGTATTACAACCTTTATGACCATGGCCTATATTTTAATTGTAAACCCATTGATTCTATCCGATGCTGGAATGGATTTTGGTGCGGTATTTACTGCAACAGCCCTGTCAGCAGCCATTGCAACCTTTATGATGGCATTTTTAGCAAATCTTCCATTTGCATTAGCTCCTGGTATGGGACTGAATGCTTTCTTTGCTTACACCGTAGTAATAGGGATGGGGTATTCCTGGGAATTTGCTTTAACTGCAGTATTGTTTGAAGGGATAATATTTATTGGAATGTCCTTCTTTAATGTTAGGGAAGCAATCATCAATAGTATTCCGATGAACCTAAAGCATTCGGTTTCCGTTGGTATCGGACTATTTATCGCTTTTATTGGTCTTGCCAATGCTGGGGTCGTCGTGTCTGGAGGCGGGACCATCATTGGTTTAGGAGAAATTACTGCGCCGGCGCCAATCCTAGCTTTAATCGGTATCATTGTTACAGGATTTTTATTAGCAAAGGGAATCAAGGGTGCGCTGTTGCTGGGGATCGTTATTACGACCATTATCGGGATCCCCATGGGCGTTACCACATTGCCAGAGCAATTAAAATTTATCAGTATGCCACCAAGTCTATCGCCCATATTCTTTAAATTCGATTTTTCACAGATTTTTAGCCTTGATATGCTAATCGTTTTATTCTCCTTCCTGTTTGTGGATATCTTCGATACAGTAGGAACTTTGGTTGGCGTATCCTCCAAGGCAGATATGTTGGATAAGGAAGGAAGAGTTCCAAATGTAAAGCAAGCCTTATTATCTGACGCTGTAGGAACAACCATAGGGGCCTGTCTCGGAACCAGTACAGTAACGACTTTCGTAGAAAGTGCTGCTGGGGTTTCAGAAGGTGGAAGAACAGGATTAACTGCTTTAACAACAGCAGGAATGTTCGTCCTTGCTCTATTATTCTCACCATTATTTATCATGATACCAGGTGCAGCAACGGCACCGGCTCTAGTAATCGTCGGTCTGTTTATGATGTCACCGATTAAGAAAATAGAACTGGATGATGTTACAGAAGCAATCCCTGCATTTCTAACGATTATCATGATGCCTTTTGCATACAGTATCGCCGAAGGGATTGTATTCGGTATGGTTTCTTACGTTTTGATCAACGCTCTAACAGGAAAGTGGAAGAAGATTTCTCCTGTTATGTTGATTCTAGCAATCTTATTTGTCCTCAAATTTATCATCTAGAATTAAAGTGATTCAGCGGCAGCACAATTCTGATCCCTACCGACGAAAGGGAGTGATCAGAATTGTAGGCCCTGGACACAAGAAACTATTGGAATATGTAATATTAACAATAAAAAATAAGTATATAAGTGGATTATATATTTGTTTCTTATGGTTAAGTTACATCATAAAATTATTGAGTAAGGGGTGGGCATATGAGATTGTTGATTCAGAATGGTACCATAGTGACGATGAACGCAGGAAGAGAAATATTGAAGGGCGATCTATTAATTGAGGGAGATGAGATCAAAGAAGTCGGCGGTACAATTGATATCGAAGCAGATCATAGGATCGATGCAACAGGAAAAGTGGTAATACCAGGATTGATACAGACCCATATACATCTTACGCAAACCTTATACCGCGGTCAGGCAGACGATTTAGAGCTGTTAGATTGGCTCAAGAAAAGGGTGTGGCCTTTAGAAGGGTCTCACACTGCTGAATCCAACCATATATCGGCAAAGCTAGGCATTGCAGAGTTGATCAAGGGAGGAACTACATCCATTATCGATATGGAAGCGGTGCACCATACAGAACCAGCAATCGAAGCCATCTACGAAAGTTGCATCAGAGCCATGACGGGTAAATGCATGATGGATTATGGCGATGGTGTACCGAAGAGTATCATGGAAAATACAGAGGATTCCATCAAAGAGAGTTTAAGAATACTAAAAACTTGGCATGGGAAGGGAAATGGTAGAATTCAATACGCATTTGCACCACGCTTTGTGGTTTCTTGTACAGAGGAGCTTTTGATTAAAGTTCGAGACTTAGCCAAGGAATATGATGTGGCAGTCCATACCCATGCATCGGAAAATAGAGGAGAAATAGAGCTGGTGCAACAGGATCGCGGTATGAGAAACATCCAATATCTACATAAGCTAGGACTGACCGGAAAAAAATTGATTTTAGCTCATTGTATTTGGCTGGACGATGAAGAGATGCGGATCTTAGCGGATACAGGGACCCATATTGTTCATTGTCCCAGCTCCAATATGAAGCTGGCTTCGGGAATCGCCAAAATACCAGAGCTTTTGGAAATGGGTGCCAATGTTTCCATCGGCGCAGATGGAGCACCTTGCAACAACAATTTGGATATATTTAAAGAGATGAGTGCAGCGGCGCTGATTCAAAAGGCGAGACTGCTAAGTCCTACAGTGATGCCAGCACAGCAGGTTTTTGAAATGGCAACATTAGGTGGTGCAAAAGCATTGGGCATGGGCGATCGATTAGGAAGTTTAGAGAAGGGTAAAAAAGCAGATCTTGCTATTGTGAATTTGGATCAATTACACTCTACACCGAGCGTGGAAGTCGATATCGTTTCCCAGCTGGTCTATGCAGCAAAGGCATCCGACGTAGAAACGACGATTATCGATGGGAAGGTAGTGATGGAAAATAGAAAGCTGATCACCTTAAATGAAAAAACAATCAAAGAAGAAGCAAATCGCCTAATTAAACAACAAATCAGCTTAGCAGGGGTTCAAAAGTAAATTCTTTCACGGGTGTTTAACGTAAATCGGAGGGAAACCTTCTTTTTAAGCACTTGAAATTTTAAGCAGTTTTTAAAATTGAGTGCGACATAAAGTTTGTGAGCGGGAGCGAGCAAATTTTATTTTTTCTAAGGAAGTTAGGGGGGGACGAATTTGGTAGAAAAGGTAATAAAGGCAGAAGGTCTAGAGGAGGTATTGGACCTACTCCATCAACATAGGGCAGAAGCGAAACTGATCGCAGGGGGAACGGATATTATCATTCAGCTAAGAAATGGGAAGATAAAGCCAAAGGTATTGATTGATATTTCAGGTATCCAAGAACTGCGGTATATCAAAGAAAAGGACGGATTGATAGAAATTGGTGCAGGAACCACCTTCAGAGACTTGGAAGAAAGTTTTGATATAAAGAAGAAGCTGACAGGACTATGGAAGGCTGCAAAAATGGTAGGGTCCCCTCAGATTCGAGCTACTGCAACGGTAGGAGGGAATATTTGCAACGGATCTCCCGCTGCGGATATGGTGCCGCCCCTCCTTTCTCTAGAGGCGATCGCTACGATCCAAGGTTTGGAAAAGATCAGAGAAGTAAGTCTCAAGGATCTATTTGTTGGAAAAGGAAAAGTTGCTCTAGAGCCCGATGAAATCATGACCTCTGTAAGGTTTAAGACCCTTGAAGAAGGCTGTGGCTTTAGCTTTAGCAAGTTGGGTCTTAGAAAAGCTTTAGCGATTTCTAGAATCTGCACTGCTGTCATGGTTCAATTAGGTGAGGATGGCATGGTGGAGGATATTAGAATCTCCAATGGCTCCTTGGGAGAATATGGGCTTCGAGAAAAAACCGTAGAAGAATTCTATCTGCAAAAAAGAATCACGGAACAAACTATGGCAGAAGGTTTAAATATATTAAGAAATTCCATCCATGAGAGATTACATGGTAGGAGTAGCTTGCCATATAAAATTGAAGCCATCGAGGGAACCTTTATGGAAGCCATGAAGGATGCTGTGGCAATGGCACAGCGGGAAAGGCTATGTGCATGTTCGAACTAGGGGGGATTTAGGTGAAGGAAATCATTTTAAATGTGAACGGCGTCAATCATAGGATAGACATCCACGAGGAGGATCGGCTTATTGATGTTTTAAGAGAAAAACTATACCTTACAGGAACGAAAGAAGGCTGCGGCGAAGGGGAATGTGGTGCCTGTACGGTAATCATAGATGGCGAAACTGTAAATGCCTGTATGATCCTAGCCTTTCAAGGGGAAGGCAGAAAAATCATCACCATTGAAGGGTTGAATCGAAATGACGGGCTCCATCCAATACAACAGGCTTTCTTAGAGGAAGGAGCTGTGCAATGTGGCTTTTGTATTCCTGGCATGGTTCTTTCTGCAAAGGTTGTTTTAGATAAAAACCCTTCACCGAGTAGAGGTGAAATCAGAGAATCTATTTCTGGAAACCTCTGTAGGTGTACGGGATATAACAAGATTGTGGATGCCATAGAAAGAGCAAGTCGCCTTTTAAAGGAGGAAAGCTTATGAAAACCTTAGAGGTGGTGGGAAAGAGTATTATTCGAGTCGATGGTTTGTCCAAGGTGAAGGGAAGAGCCATCTATCCAGATGATATATTGATGGAAGGAATGTGCTATGGTAAAACCTTAAGATCCACGAAACCCCATGCCTATATAAAGGTGGATACAAGTAAAGCGGAGTCCATGGAAGGTGTCCTCAGAATATTTACGGCGAAGGATGTGCCTACCAATAGCCACGGCGTTTTGTTTAAGGACCATGAAGTATTTTGTAGTAAAAAGGTACGTAGAATAGGAGACCCCATTGCCCTCGTTGTGGCCACCAGCAAGAGAATTGCAGAGATGGCCATGGATCAAATAGCGGTGGTATACACGGAGATAGAGGCTGTATTCGACCCCATCACCGCCATGAAGGAGGATGCTCCAAAGGTCCATGATGTGGACAATATTGCGCACCATTGTAAAATTAGAAAAGGGAATGTGGAGGAAGGATTTAAAAAGTCTGTAGTCATTGTGGAGGACGAATACCGAAGTGCCATGGTGGATCATGCATTTTTACAGACGGAAGCGGGAGTCGCCTACATAGAGGATGGAAAGATCGTGGTCTGTGCGGCAACCCAGTATACCCATTTCGACCAAGAAGAAATAGCGGAAGCATTAAATGTACCGAAGGAAGATGTGAAGGTAATCAACCCAGCCGTCGGTGGCGCATTCGGTGGCAGAGAGGATTTAACTCTTCAAATTCATATTGCCCTTGCAGCAAAGGAGCTAAAAAGACCGGTTAAGATGGTGTATTCCAGAAGTGAATCCTTTGTTGCTCACTGTAAAAGACATCCCATGATCATGCGATATAAAACGGGGGCGGATCAAAATGGGATGCTACTAGCCATGGAGGCAGAAATTATTGCAGACACAGGTGCCTACGCATCTTGGGTAAATAATGTGGTAAGAAAGGCAACGACCCATGCTACTGGTCCCTATGAAATACCCAATGTGAAGGTGGACGGATACGGTGTATATACCAATAACCCGTTTGCAGGGGCCATGAGAGGATTTGGTGCAGCTCAAACACCAATTGCTCACGAGCTACAGATGGATAAACTGGCAGAGAAACTGAATATGGACCCAATTTCAATTCGGATTAAGAATGGCTTCCGTGTAGGCTCTATAACGGCCACGGGTCAGATTCTACATGAAAGTGTTCCTTTCATAAAATGTATGGAAGCTGTAGCCAAGTCTCTAAATATCTTGGGGGAGGTAGAGTGATGAAAAGGAGAGGAACTGGCATCGGCAGTATTATGTACGGTACGGGGTATGGCAACGGATTCCCAGATGTTTCAAAGGCGGTTGCAGAGCTTTGTATGGATGGCAGGGTAGCCATCTATGTGGGTGCTACAGAGGTTGGCCAAGGAGCAAAAACCATCATGAGCCAAATTCCGGCAGAAGCGTTGGGCATAGCAGTAGAAGATATTGTATTCATTTGCGAAGATTCTAGCATAACTCCAGACGCAGGAACGGCAGCAGCCAGCAGACAGACCTATAACACTGGAAATGCGATTAAAATTGCAGCGGAAAATTTAAGAGAGCAAATATTGGTGAAGTCCAAGGAAGCCTTAGGTCTGAATACGACGGTGGGCTTGGACATCAAGGGGGGCAGGGTTTTTATTAAAAGCTTCCCTAGTAAAACCATCACCCTAAAGGAATTAGGAGAGATGCTCAAGGCGCAGCCCCTTAGAGCAGAGGGACAATTTACCGCACAAACGACACAGATCGATACGGAGACTGGGCAAGGGGCGCCTTATTGGCCCTATACCTTTAGTGTTTACGGTATTGAAGTTGAAGTGGATACGAATACGGGTATTGTAGAGATCCTTCATGCCGTTTGCGCACAGGATGTGGGTAGAGCCATCAATCCTAGATTGATAGAAGGACAAATGGATGGGGGCTTTGCCATGGGTCTTGGTTACGCCATCTTTGAAGATTTAAACCTCCAAAAAGGAGCGATTCGAAATAATGCCTTCAGCAGCTATTTGATTCCTACCGCCATGGATGTTCCAGAGCTAGAGAAAATTATAATAGAGGACCCGGAGTCCACGGGACCATTTGGTGCAAAGGGCATTGGAGAACCTGTGATGCTCGGTGTTGCGCCGGCAATTTTAAATGCCATATACAATGCCACCGGTGTAAGAATCAACGAAATACCAGTGACCCCAGATATCGTTTTAAAGGCCTTGAAGGAAAAACCAATTTAGTGTGGTATAATACTATAAATTGCGATAGAGGGAGGTCGATGAAGTGAAGGAAGTAATTAAAAAGAGAATTGATATTGCTGCTGGAAGAATAAAGTCTAGTCTAGTGCTGAAAAATGGAAAAATCGTCAATGTTTTTTCCGGTGAAATCATAGATGGAGACATTGCTATAGAAGAAGGTACAATCGTTGGCATCGGTAAATATGAAGGTTTAGAAGAGATCGACTTAAAAGGAAAGTATGTCTCCCCCGGATTTATTGATGGCCACGTTCATATTGAATCTTCCATGGCAACGCCTTCGGAGTTTGCCAAGGCTATTATTCCTAGAGGAACCACAACGATCATTGCAGATCCCCATGAAATTGCCAATGTATGTGGTATGAGTGGAATCGAATACATCTTAGAATCCAGCAAGAATATACCACTGAACGTGTACGTAATGCTGCCATCCTGCGTGCCAGCCACTACCTTTGAAAATTCAGGAGCTATTTTAAAAGCGGAAGATTTGAAACAGCTAATTGACCATGAAAGCGTATTGGGATTAGGGGAGCTCATGGATTATCCAAATGTGATTCAAGGAGAAGACGGCATTCTCGATAAACTGGTCATGGCAGAGGGAAAGGTCATCGATGGCCACGGTCCAGTCATAAAAGATAAAGAATTGAATGCATACGTTGTATCGGGTATTAGAACGGAGCATGAATGCTCCACAGCAGAAGAAATGCTGGATCGATTGAGGCTGGGAATGTATATCTTAATCCGAGAAGGCTCTGCTGCCCGTAATCTAAAGGAACTAATAAAAGCAGTGAACCAAGACAATGTGGGAAGATGCCTTTTATGTGCAGATGATAAACATCCAGAGGATATCCTTTTAAACGGTCATATCGATCATAATATCCGATTGGCTGTGGAAGCAGGTATTTCTCCTGTGAATGCCATTCGAATGGCAACTCTGAACGCTGCGCAATGCTATGGTTTAAAAAACTTGGGTGCCATCGCACCGGGATACGATGCAGATATTGTAATTCTAGAGGATTTACAAAAATTTAAAGTAGATGCTGTATTTAAAAAAGGGAATTTGGTTGCAAAGGAGCATAAAGCTTTATTTACATTAACTCCAGAGGATCACTCCAAGGTTATGGATACTGTGAACATAAAATCTGTGGCAGAAGCAGATTTGAAAATAAAATTAAAATCCAATCAGGTTCATGTAATAAGATTGCTTCCCCATAGCCTGGTTACAAAAAAGGTTGTAAGGGAAGTTGAAATCGAGGATGGATTTTTTAAATATAGCGATCATACAGATATTTTAAAGTTAGCCGTAGTGGAAAGACATAAAGCTACTGGAAATATCGGTTTGGGATTCGTAGAGAACTTCAAGCTAAAGGGCGGCGCCATAGCATCCACCATCGGTCACGACTCCCATAATTTAATTGTAATCGGAGACAACGATGGGGATATTATAGCAGCCATTGAAGAAGTGGTAAAAGTAGGAGGTGGTATCACCATTGCAGCTGACGGTCAGATTCTGAAAACCCTAGAGCTTCCAATTGCTGGTCTCATGTCAAAGGAGCCAATTGAGAAAATCAACGGAGACTTGGGTGAGATGCTGGAAATTGCCTACGAAAAACTAGGCGTCAATAGAGAGATTGAGCCATTTATGACATTGGCATTTTTGGCCCTGCCAGTCATACCGGATGTAAAGCTAACGGATATGGGACTATTTGATGTTCAAAGCTTTCAATTTATAGATTTAGAGGCATAGAGCTTATAATCAATAGAAATACGAAGCCATTATATTTTAAGGAGCATAGTATGAAAATAAAAGAAGCTTTAAAATTAAATGATCCAATTTTAATTACATTCATTGGTGGTGGTGGAAAAACCACCACCCTTTTTCGTTTGGGAGAAGAGCTTTCAGCAGAAGAGCAGCCGATCCTCTTGACGACAACCACCAGTATATTGATGCCGCCACCCTCTGCCTACGATCTCGCCATCGTTACAGAAGATGTGGCAGAGGCTATACGTCAGGTAAGAAATAATGAAAACAAAGGAAGAATTTTATTGGGAAAAAATATTACGACAGAAAACAAGCTGAAGGGTTTTTTACCAGAGGAAATGGATAGAATCTATAAAGAGAATAGAGAAAGATGGTTCTTGGTGGAAGGTGATGGGTCCAACGGTAGAAGCTTAAAAATACCAGAAGACCACGAACCTCAAGTACCCTCCTTCAGCAGTATCACCGTAATCTTAATCGGTGCAGATATTCTGGGAAAGGAAATAAACAAGGAAAATGTCCACCGACACCATTTAATCCAACCTTTGACACAGAGAACACAGCAATATGTGGATAAAAGCTTAATTTTCGATTTAATTTCTCATCCCTTGGGGATAACAAAGGGAATTCCGGAGGACAGCAAGAAAGTGATCTTATTTAATAAAATATCCACCCAAGGGAAAGAATCCTTAGAAATCCTTAGAGGGTTGTCCGAAGAAATGATTAACGAAGGCAAAGACGCTCCCATACATCCCCAATGTAGGATTTCATCCATACTCTTAGGTGAAGTGCAAGATAAGGAACCCATTATAGAAATTGTAGGTGAGGATAGATGGTCGGCATTATTTTAGGAGCGGGCTATGCTAGAAGAATGGGAAAGGATAAACTGCTGCTACCTTTTAAGGAGACAACCATCATAGAAACCATCATAAAAGAAGGGGTAGCATCGGAGCTGGAAAGAATTTATCTGGTTTGTAGAGACAACCAAGTAAAGGAAATCGCTAAAAAATACCCAATTCATGTGATCATCAATGAAAATGCAGGGGAAGGTCAGAGCACTTCCATTGTGAAAGCTATGGAAGCAGTAGGCGATATAGTACCCAGCTATATGTTTTTAATGGGAGATCAGCCCCTCATCAGCAAAGATTTTATCAATAGCATGATGGATTTTTACAGGCAAAATCACGCTTCCATCCTTGTGCCTGTATACAATGGAAAACCAGGGACACCAACCATATTTTCTAATCGATGGCAGGAGCATCTGTTGAAGCTGAAAGGGGATGAAGGAGGAAGAAGCATCATCAGAGCTCACCCTAAAGAAGTGCAGTTATACCCTGTAGAGAATGGGATTCTAGGGAAAGATGTTGATTCTTTAGAGCAGTATATTGAAATCCTAAATCTATGAAAATACAAGACGCCATTCATTCCCAAATATATTTTAGAATATCGATTGTATTTTAATTTAAAACATGCTACAATAAACCGAATTTCAATATTAATGAAAGGTTGTGATGTTAGGGTTGGAAAAAAAGCTGACTTTGTATGGCTTTAATAACCTCACAAAAACACTTAGCTTCAACATCTATGATGTTTGCTATGCAAAAAGTGAGAAAGCACAAAAAGCATATATCGAGTATATTGATGAACAATATAACTCAGAGAGACTGACAAAAATCTTATGTGATGTGACTGAAATGATTGGGGCTCATGTTCTCAACATTTCGAAACAAGATTATGAACCGCAGGGAGCTTCCGTTAACATTTTGATTACGGAAGAGGCTTTACCGCTTCACTTAATTGATGAATCTTGTAACAAAGGAGAAGGTATTGCAGCACAACGTGATACAATTCATGCTCATTTGGATAAAAGTCACGTTACAGTGCACACCTATCCAGAATATCATCCGGATAATGCTATTTCTACTTTTCGCGTAGATATTGATGTATCTACTTGTGGCATGATTTCGCCACTGAATGCATTGGATTATTTAATTGGTAGTTTTGATTCAGACATTATTACAATAGACTATCGGGTTAGAGGATTTACACGGGATGTTGAAGGGAAGAAGTTTTATATCGACCATAACATTACATCGATCCAAGATTATATAGACGATGAGACACTAAAAAAATATGATGCAATTGATGTGAACGTCTATCAATCCAACATTTTTCATACCAAAATGCTCATTAAGGAAATAGAGCTACAGAATTATCTTTTTAATAAGGACGTCAATGAGTTGCTTCCGAAACAAAGGCTGGAAATTACAAATAACCTTCGTAAAGAGATGATCGAAATATTTAGTGGAATGAATATTTATTAGGTATGGAGGTGTTTGGATATGAAAAAGCTTTCACAGGATAAGGCTCCGATATATGAAGCACTGGTAAAGCATAAATCAAATAGGGTGGTACCCTTTGACGTACCAGGACATAAGGGAGGCAGAGGCAATAAAGAATTGACGGAATTCTTGGGACAAGACTGTCTCAAGGTGGATGTTAACTCCATGAAGCCTTTGGATAACCTTTGCCACCCCACATCGGTAATACGAGAGGCCGAAGTACTGGCTGCTGAAGCCTTTGGCGCAGCCGATGCATTTTTTATTGTCAATGGAACTACGGCTGCGGTACAAGCTATGATTATGTCCACCTGCAAGGCAGGCGATAAGGTCATTATGCCGAGAAATGTTCATAGAAGTGCCATCAACGCACTGGTTGTATGTGGTGCAGTTCCTGTATATGTAAACCCTGGGGTTGAAAAGAATATAGGAATCCCTTTGGGGATGTCCGTACAGGATGTAGAGAAAGCCATTTTGGAAAATAAAGATGCCAAAGCCATCCTTGTGAACAATCCAACGTACTATGGCATTTGCTCCGATCTAAAAGCAATTGTAGCGTTGGCACACAAACACAATATGTTGGCTTTAGTAGATGAAGCCCATGGCACACATTTTTATTTTGGCGAAAATATGCCTCTATCGGCTATGGCAGCAAATGCAGATATGGCAGCCATCAGCATGCATAAAACAGGGGGCTCCCTGACACAGAGCTCATTTTTAGTTTGTGGAAAAAATATGGATGCTAGCTATGTAAGACAAATCATCAACTTAACGCAGACCACAAGTGGCTCCTACCTATTGCTGTCTTCCTTAGACCTTGCTAGAAAAAACCTAGCCCTCAATGGGAAGGAAATATTTAAACAGGCAGATGACCTTGCAAATTACGCAAGGGAAGAAATCAACAAGCTTGGAGGCTACAATGCCTTCTCAAAGGAACTCATCAATGGAGATACGGTATTTGATTTTGACACGACGAAGCTATCGATTCATACAAGGGATATTGGACTTGCCGGAATTGAAGTCTACGATATCCTAAGAGATGAATATGGAATTCAGATTGAATTTGGTGACATTGGCAATATTCTAGCGATTATTTCTGCGGGGGATCGAATGTTGGAAATCGAAAGACTGGTTTCAGCATTATATGAAATTAAAAGAAGATATTCAAAGGACAAGACAGGAATGTTCGACCATGAATATATTAACCCTGAAGTTGTATTAGCACCACAGAAAGCCTTTTACAGCAGCAAGAAATCAGTACCGATTGCTGAAAGCTCTGGTAAAATTAGTGGAGAATTTGTTATGTGCTATCCACCAGGCATTCCGATTTTAGCGCCGGGAGAAAGAATTACGGATGAAATTGTGAACTATATTTCCTATGCAAAGGAAAAAGGGTGCTTAGTAACAGGACCAAAGGATATGGATATCCTAAATATTAATGTAGTGGAGGAATGTTAAATGGAATTATGGTATACAGAACAGCATACAGAGGACGTTCGCTTTTCAATCAAAGTGGACAACCAATTATATAGCGGTCAAAGTGAATTTCAAAGAATTGATGTTTTTGAATCTAAGGAATTTGGCAAATTTTTTACATTAGATGGATTGATGATGGTAACTGAAAAGGACGAATTTATCTATCACGATATGATTACCCATATTCCAATGGCAACAAATCCAAAGATTAAAAATGTCCTGGTGATTGGTGCTGGTGATGGCGGTACTGTACGTGAACTAACACGATATGAAACCATAGAAAATATTGATATGGTGGAAATCGACAAACTTGTGGTAGATATTTGTAAGGAATACCTTCCACAAACAGCTTCTAAGCTGGAGGATCCAAGAGTTCATATTTATTATGAAGATGGACTAAAATTCGTTCGTACAAAAGAAAATGAATACGATTTGATCATTGTAGATTCTACAGATCCTTTTGGACCAGGTGAAGGTCTTTTTACGAAAGAGTTCTATGGGAACTGCTTTAAAGCATTGAAGGAAGACGGTATTTTAGTGAACCAACATGAGAGTCCGTATTATGCTTCCTATGCAAAATCCATGAAGAGAGCTCATAAGAGAATCAAAGAGTTTTTCCCGATTTGCAAGGTATATCAAGCCCATATTCCGACTTATCCTTCTGGACATTGGTTATTTGGATTTGCATCCAAAAAATACGATCCGATTGAAGATTTAAATTCAGAAGCTTGGAATGCTTTAGGACTTCAAACAAAATATTATAATACAGACCTTCATATGGGATGCTTTGCGCTGCCAAACTACGTTAAGGAACTGTTAGAAAAAGAAGAAGAGTAAGATTCAGTTTACAGAAGAATATTATGAAGCTACGAGATTGATATTATAAAAATGTCATGAAAAGGGAGTGAAATGTAATGAAAAAGTTGTCAAGACAATTTCGTTACATTTCACTCCTATTTTGTTACAGTAGAGGATCTAAAAGATCCGAATATTTTCTTTTGTAAGCTGTTCAATATTCTTATGAATTTTATCTAATAATTCCAATATCTGTGAAGAAAGATTTTTAGCTTCTTCATAATATCGATGAGCATCCGCAGTATCATTTCCTTTCACAGCGGCAATTACTTTGTCTCCTAAGCTATGAAACTCATGGTGAATCGATTCAATTTGCTTCCAATCGCTTTTGAGCTTTGGATGTTCTACATCAACTGCATGATAGAAATGGCCGAAGGCACATTTTTTAGAATTGGTTTGTAGAGGGTATAGCTGCATTTCAGTAACAATTTTATGAAGCGTAACCACCCAATCTTTATGAGAAGCCATGGCTTTTTCAATCACTTCCTGTAATTCATAATTTTTAATGGCATTATTGCTACCTTTGAGTCCGTCCAACATGGAGGTAACCATGGTGGAGAGCTGATCATCAATTTTAGAGATTTGTTTAGAAAATTCAATACTTTTTGCAGCATCTTCGTAGATGCTTTGGGTCATATAGGTCAGCTTTTCAGCATCCGCACTGGAGGCTTCCATAGCTTGATTGATTTCATTCGTTGAAAATGTAATATGCTCCATATGTCTATGAACATTCTCTACATCGACTACTACATTTTTAAGCATATTCACATTTTCTCCAATGGTGTTAGAAACCAATTCGATTTTATCGCTGATTTCCTCTGTTGATTTCAATGTGCTTTGCAAGCTTTCCATGCCTTCGTTGGCAGCAGTGTGGATACTATTGACGAATTGCTTCATTCCTACTAGATTTTGTTTCGTATCATCAGCCAGCTTCCTCGTTTCATCTGCTACCACTGCAAACCCTCGACCGTGTTCTCCTGCTCTTGCAGCTTCGATTGCCGAATTTAAAGCCAATAAATTGGTTTGCTCCGCAATGCCTTGAACACTATCCACGATTTTACCGACTTCAGTGGCAAGGTGCACCAATAGCTGAATTTTTTCATTCATGACCTCTGTATCATGGGTAACTTGATCCTTCAGAGACTTTACGTGCTCTAGCAATTGGATGCTTTCATCATTTTTTTTAGTTAGAGATTGAGAATCACGGGCTAGTTGATGCAAGGTTTTTGATGTGATATCTATGTATTCATTCACTTCATTCATACTAGCGGTTGTTTCTTCTATTAAAGCTGAATTCGATTGGCTTACAGATGCCATTTCCTCCGAAAAATCGATTAATTGCTGGGAAATATGGGACATCCCCACATCGAAAGAGCTTAAGGAGCTTGCGATATCCAGTACTTCTTTGGCTACGTTAGACATTTTGGCTTCATTTGATAACAGTTGCTCAAAGGTACTGAGAATTTGGGTGTGTAGCGGATAATCTACACTAGGTGCTTCGGTAACAATACCTGCCAATGTATTATTTACGTAGGAAAGAATACATTCTGCTTCGTGGCAGGGTGCTTTACGAAAAGGATTTTGTAACATGAACTTTCAACTCCCTCTAAGATAATTTACAAATATCTACACAATACGACGTATCGTTCTTCATAAATAAATAATATATCATATCCAGCAATAAGTACACAAGGGAATGCGGATGCTCTATAGAAATATATGATATAAAAATATATTTCATAAGAAGGCATTATAGACAGAAGGAAAGCTAGAACTAAATATTACGTAATTTTCATAATATTTTGTCTAAAAGTATGATACGATGGTAGATGAAAAAGCTTAAGGAGTGGTACGTCATATGAAAAAGATCCATGCTTCACGTTTAGTTAAATCAGAAGATTTGAATCATCACGGAACCTTATTTGCAGGGAGAATGGCAGAGTGGTTCGTTGAAAATTGTTTTATATGCGGTGCTATGGAAACTGAAAAACCTGAAAACATCGTATGTGTAAAAGTTCATGGTTTATCTTTTGGAAGCCCTGTACAAAAAGGAAGTATTATCAATATGAAAAGCTATATTGCAAAAGTGGGTAGAACCAGCTTTACGGTTTATGGGAAGGTGACGAAAAACAACGCAAAGGATACCGTATCTGATGGATTCATATCCTTTGTATTTGTAGATAGCAATGGGAAGCCAATACCCCACAGTATTGTACTGGACGAAGCTGCAGATCCAGAAGAAATTGAAATAAGAGAAAAGGCTTTAAATCTTTAAAGGGTTAAAGACGCCCAAAATACATAAATAAAAAGGATGGGCTAGAATATAGCCCATCCTTTTTATTTAAAAGGTTCTAATATATAAAGGTTCTGGAGATCGAATATCTTGGTACATTCATTCTCTCAAAATATATTTATTCTCGATTGCTGTTGTTTTTCTTTTGGATGACTTTATAAGCAATAAAGGCGAAAGGAGCAATCAGAAATAGATACGGTAGAACAAATATCGCACTAATAATAAACTGTTCTATTCCTATTTTAAAGAAATAGAGTGAATCCTTCCATGCGTTGGCAAGCTTTGTAGCAAAGCTGGTTTCCTTCGTAACACCATTTGTAAGCTTTTCAACCTCAGAAATATTCAGCGATACTGTACTGTAAGAAACTTGATCATCCATGTCTAAAATACTTTTTGTCAGGTCTTCCTTTTGATAGATAATGTCGCTTAATTGATTCTCTATGGCAATAACATCTTCTATTTTGTCTGCCTTTTCTAATAAAGCGAGAATTCTTTCTTCCTTAATCTTTAGTACATTCAGCCTGCTTTCCGTATCGTAGTATTGCTTTGTAATATCTTGTTTCGATGTATTTTGAGAAACCAAATTGCCAATACCTTGTGTATCCTTCATAAAAGGCTCCACATTTTCTTTCGGAATCCTTACAGTGTATTGACCGTTTTTCAGGATTTTATCGCCTACATGGTGATTGGAGTAAATGTTTGAATTCTCTACAAACCCGTTGTATTTGCTGATAAGCTGCCCCAATTGATTCGTTGTGGCTTCAAATTCGAGGGTTTCTAAAGTGAGATAAACATTGGTGATCACCTTTTCTGGTTCTAGACTACTTCTCTTTGCGTCACCATCCAATTTCAACATTTCTGAGTGGGAAGATGATTCAGCCAAATCCATATTTGGAGCCATATCTCGTGAAAATTCTGTGCTTTTTGCAGAGCAGCCCATGTTGAATAAAAATAATAAAAGAATCATCCCCAAAATGCCCAGTTTAGGCAATCCAATAAACCTTTTAATCTTCATACCATGCACCCCTTTATTAAATAGATACTACTTAGACGATGCGTTGTAACATTTAGTTCCACAGGAGGTCTTTTTTCAAGCAATAAACTTATAGCCGATTCCCCAGACTGTGACAATATGTTTTGGAGATTTAACATTGTCTTCTAGCTTTTTTCGTAGTTGATGAATATAAACCATAATGGCATTGTCATCTATAATCGAATTATTCCAGATATTTTCGTAAAGCTGTTCTTTGGTAAAAACCTGCCCAGGGTTTTCCATAAAAAACTTAATCAATAAATTTTCTTTCGAGGATAACTCAATGAATTCATTATTTTTATATAATTTATATGTTTTTAAATCAAATTTAAAGGGACCTTCCATAATATAATTGGATGATCTCGTTTTTTCTGCAACATATTCTCTGGAGGTTCTTAACTGAGCTTTTACATGAGCACATAGAATGGCTGGACTGAAGGGCTTCGTTATATAATTAGTTGCACCGAGACCTAAGCCTAAAATCTGGTCATGATCTTCACATCTGCCACTCACGAATATAATGGGTGTCTTAATTCCTAGAACTTTAATCTCTTGAATTAATTCAAAGCCGTCCTCATCGCCTAAGACAACATCTAAGATAATTAAATCAAAGGTGTTATTTCTTAATCGCTCAAGTGCCTCTTCTCCATTTGAAGCTTCTTCAATTAAGTAGTTTTCATTTATTAAGCTTCTTCTGACAAGTTTTCGGATAGATTCTTCATCATCAATTATAAGGATTTTTTCTTTGGCCATAGGTATTCTCCTCAGTCTTCATTATTCAGAAATAAATGGATATGGTATATTGGATGTTTTAACTAAAGGGTTGATCGTAAACAGAAAGTTCATGGAATTATAGTCCTGTTCATGTAGTAACTTTAAATCCATCTGTTATAATAAATATAACAAAATTTATTCATAACTTCAATGATCTGAGTATTTCACCGAGAGGGGGAGACGATTATTAAGCTGAGCCATGAATCTAAGAAAATGATATTCAGCATATTTTTATGTTTGATATTAGTAACTGTCATAGTTTTAATCGGATATAATAACTTTCAAAATCATAAGGAGACGATTATTCGACAGCAACAGGAACACTTATTAACCATAGCAAAATCCATTTCTAGAAGCTTTGATGTATTCCTGAACTATAAAATGAACAATTTATCGATGCTATCTAAAGATGAAGTGGTCTTAAAGGCGTTTAAGATGAACAATGAAGGTGGACTTTATAATCAACATGAAGACGTTTTAAAAAGTTTTTTTGAAAAATACAGGGAGGAAATGGATGGCGTAGCCCTATTGAATAAGGAGGGAACCCTCATATATGGGTATCCATCCGTAGACGCCATTCAAGAAGCATCTATAGAAATGTCTACTATCAATAATGTTTTAAATAGCAAGCAAGTGCATATAAGCAAAGAATATTTATCTAAGCCGAACCAATTTTCAATTGACATCATACAGCCCGTCATAGAAAAGGATGAGGTAATAGGGCTTATTATGAATACTATTAATTTAAATAAGATATATAAGGTTTTAATAGACCTTGTACAGCCAGGTGAAAAAGGATACTCCATGGTAAAAAATAGAGAAGGCTTTATTGTCATGCATCCTGTCATAAATCAAGTAGGTATTGAATCAATCAAAGTGAGAAAAGAAAAATTTCCGCAGCTGGATTGGAGTGAGCTGGAAGAGTTGAATAGGAGGCAGGTGGAATACGGTGAAGGGTATTTTGTTTATAATTCTAAATGGTGGCAAGATGATGAAGGAAGTTTAACTAAAAAAATAAATTCCTATACTACCTTTAAACAAGGGGATATTGCTTGGATTATATCTGTTCAAATGGATTACAAAGAAGTTGAAAAGCCTATTAAAGGGGCACTGATTAACATATTGCTAATTTCTTTACTGATTATTTTTATAATCGTAGGTGGATTCTATATATTTTTCAAGGTAGATAAGAAGAGAAGAGAGCTACAAATTGAGACGAAATATTTAAAAGAATTAAATAAAACATGGGAAGAATTAATCAAAAGTGAATCCAGGTTAAGACATTCTCAAAAACTTCAAACCATTGGTGTTTTAACCAGTGGTATAGCACACGAATTTAATAATTTATTATCTCCTATATTGGGCTATTCCGAAATTCTATTAGGACAGATAGAAGAACATCACCCCATATATGAAGATCTGTTAGAAATAAATAAAAGCTCTTTGGCTGCGAAGGAAATCGCAAAGCAGATTTTAAGATTTAGCAAAGAGGATGGGAGTTCCCCTGAATTTACCTATTTAGAGTCCAGTTCAGTTATAAGAGAAAGTATTCATCTCATTCGATCCATTTTGCCAAAACGTATTCAAATAGTAGAGTGTATAAATAGCAGTCAAATTTTATATGGAAATTCAGTTCAAATTCAGCAGGTATTAATCAACTTATATACAAACGCATACCATGCAATGAGGGAGAAGGGTGGCACATTGGAAATTGCAAGTGAAGATGTATGTATAAGTAAAGAGGATGGTGAGAAACTAAATTTACATGAGGGAAACTATATAAAAATTCAAGTGAAAGATCATGGCGTTGGTATGGATGAGAAAACCTTGGAAAAAATATTCGAACACTTCTTTACAACAAAGGGAAATGAAGAAGGTACAGGTTTAGGTTTAGCCGTTGTAAAGAGTATTGTGCAGAATCATAAAGGACAAATCGTTGTAAAAAGTCAAGTGGGGATTGGAACTGTAGTGGAGGTATATTTCAAAGCCGTAGATAAAAATTATATGGAAATTCTTAAAGAATTTTAAGAACTTCTAAGAATTGCTTAAGATTTGTATATTATACTTTATTTTAGGTTCGTTAAATATCAAACAATATACTTAAGGTAAAGGAGAGAATGTATATGAAAAGAATGAAGAGATCATTGGCGGTATTGCTAACATTAGTCCTAATATTATCTTTAGCAGCCTGCCAAAAGAGTAATAATAATGAAAATAATAAGCCAGAGCAAGGTAAGGATTTAATAACAGGCACCTTTGAAGGTGAAGGAAGAGGTAAAGGGGGCGTCGTAAAGCTAGAGGTTTCTCTTGAAAACTCAGAAATTAAAGATATAAAGGTCTTAGAGCAGAAGGAATCTGCGTATACAAAACCAGTAATTGCAGATCTAAAAAATCAAATTATTGATACAAACTCTACGAATGTAGATATCATTTCTGGTGCGACTTTAACAAGTCACGCCATAATCAATGCTGTAAAAGATGCTATTAATAAGTCTGGTGCCACCTTAGTTGCTAAAGAAGGAACTAATTTAGCGGAGAAGGCAGAAGATGTTTCAACGGACATCGTTATTGTTGGTACTGGAGGCGCTGGACTTTCAGCCGCCATCGAAGCAAGCAACCAAGGTGCTAAAGTTATAGTTGTAGAAAAAAATGCCTTTATGGGAGGCAATACAAATTATGCAACAGGTGGAATGAATGCTGCCAATACAAAGTATCAGCGTGAAAAAGGGATAGAAGACAGCCCAGAGCTATATTACAAAGATACAATGGAGGGTGGACATAAAAAGAATGACCCATCATTATTAAAGGTATTAACAGAAAAATCAGCAGATACGATTTATTGGTTAGAGGAGCTGGGCGCCAATTTATCTCAAGTTGGAAGATCTGGTGGACAAAGTGTAGATAGAATTCATAAGGGGCCAGAAGGTATGCCTGTAGGAACACATCTCATGGATGTATTTGACCAGCAAGTAGAAAAAATGAACATCGACGTTCGATTAAATACAAAAGCCATAGAAATACTTTCCGAAGGAAACAAAGCAACTGGTATAAAGGTACAAAACAGAGATGGAAATACTTACAATATCAATGCTAAGGCTGTAATACTTGCTACAGGTGGATTTGGTGCGAATCCAGAACTGGTAACAAAATATAAGCCAGAGCTAGAAGGCTTTGGGACAACGAACCAACCAGGTGCAACAGGCGATGCACTTGCAATGGTTGAAAAACTAGACGTGGCTCTAACGGATATAAAAGAAATACAAACACATCCTACCGTAGTGCCTAAAATAAATGAGATGATCACTGAAGGTGTAAGAGGAGACGGTGCTATTCTAGTAAATCGGGAAGGAAAAAGATTTATAAATGAGCTTGAAACTAGGGACACCGTATCTAAAGCCATCTTGTCTCAAGAAGGTAAAACCGCATTTTTAATCTTCGATCAGCAGGTAGTGGATACGGCCAGCGCTATTAAAAAGTATAAAGATGCTGGATTATTAACAGAAGCGGATTCTTTAAAAGAATTGGGAGAAAAATTGAAAATAAATGCCACAGAGCTAGAAAACACTGTAAATACTTATAATGCATATTATAAGGATCAGAATGATAAAGAGTTTGGCAGAAGAACCTTAACTGTTGAACTTACAAAGCCATCCTTTTATGGTGTAGAAATATCCCCGGCGATTCATCATACCATGGGCGGATTAAAAATCAATACGAAAACCGAGGTAATTAATAACTCTGGTGAGGTTATAGAAGGTCTATACGCGGCTGGAGAAGTTACTGGAGGCGTACATGGCGGAAATAGAATTGGTGGAAATGCAGTGACCGATATCACTGTATTTGGAAAAATTGCAGGTGAGAATGCCGCAAGCTTTGTAAAAGAGTAGTAAATAAAGCAAGGGAAATCGATGGTCTTTATCGATTTCCCTTGCTTTATTTTTAATAGGACATAAAGCTTTCCAGCGTAAACGAGCAAATTTTATTTTAAATATTTAAGATTGGAATGAAGATGCTATTTCCCTCTTTCATATTGTACAGGCCATGGCACATCATCACGAACCTCCTTGGCAGCGTGAAGAGCCCAATAAGGATTTCTGAGGAGCTCTCGACCTAAGAAGATGAGATCTGCCCTGTTGTTTTGCAAAATTTCCTCTGCCATTAGAGGCGTTGTAACTAGGCCGCCACCGATTGTAGGTAAATTAGTTTCTCTTTTGATGATCTCTGAGAACGGAATCTGATAGCCTGGATATGCCTTGATTGGAGCGGGCACCACGGCTCCAGAACTTACATTGACAATGTCTACTTCGTAATCCTTCAATAGGTTGATCATAGCAGCTAAATCTTCGGGATGATTGCCCTCCGCCACATAATCTTCCGCAGAAACCCTCAGGATCATAGGCAGTTCCTTGGGCCATACTGTTCTTACTGCCTCAAGGATTTCTTTTAAAAACCGAACTCTATTTTCCAAGCTGCCACCATATTCATCCGTTCTCTGGTTGGATAAAGGGGACAAGAATTCGTTAATTAAGTATCCATGGGCACCGTGGATCTCTATGATATCGAAGCCTGCTTCTAGAGAACGTTGAGCGCCTAGTTTAAATGACTGAACGATGGTTTGAATCTCCTTTTTTGTTAATTCCCTAGGCGTTTGATAGTCATGGCTAAATGCAACCGGGCTAGGGGCAACAATATTTTCAGAATTGATGCTACATTTTCTTCCGGCGTGAGCCAATTGAATTCCCATTTGAGCCCCATATTTTTTACATTCTGCTACTAAAGCTTTTAAGCCATCCACGTGTTCCTCCTTCCAGATGCCCAGATCATTCGCAGAAATACGCCCTCGCGGTTCTACCGCAGTAGCCTCAAGAATGATGAGCCCAACACCGCCAATTGCACGAGTAGCATAATGAACAGTGTGCCAACTGGTTGGAAAGCCTTCTTCGTCAGCACTATACTGGCACATTGGTGCCATCACGATACGATTTTTGAGTTCTAAGTTTTTTAATGTATAAGGATGAAACAATTTAGACATAGAAACACTCCTTTCTTGTTGTGTATTATACCCTTTGGTAAAAGATATTTACCAAGAAGGTTATTTAGAAACAAAAAAGAAGTGGTTTCATCACGGATCCATAGGTGATGTTCCTATCCTATGGATTGAAAATATTAAACTTACAAGGGTCTACATGGACGATCACATCTTTTGCATTTTCGATTTCTCTTTTGATGATCCGCTCTACCTTTTCAGCAATTTCATGGCCTTGATGTACATCCATGGTAGGGTCCACACAGATTCGAATATCGATTAAAACCTTAGCCCCATGTTTTCTTGTTCTTAAATCGCTGATATATTTAACCGAAGTTTCCTTTAATATTATTTTTTTCAGGTTGGAAACTTCATCTAAGTGAATCGAAACATCGATCAACTCTTGGAAGCATTCTTTAAATATATGGACGCCAACTTTGATGACAATTAAGGATACAATGAAACCTGCCATGGAATCTAAGATCGATATGCCAAATTTGGCACCTAAGATACCGATAAACGAAGCGATGGATGAAAGTGCATCGGACCTATGGTGCCAGGCATCGGCAATTAGTGCAGCACTTTTTTCTCTAGTGCCGACTCTATAGGCAATTTGATACTGAATCTCTTTGATGATGATGGAGACAAGGGCAGCAAACAGACCGAAGTAGCTAAATAGAACCTGTTCTTTTCTCAGGATGGCGCTGAGTGCACTATATCCAATTTGAGCACCGACATAAATTAAAACGATGGATAAGAGGAATGTGGTGATGGTTTCTATTTTCTCGTGACCGTAATGATGGTGTTCATCCCGAGGTTTAGATGCCATGGCCATACCGATAATAACACCAACGGAGGTTATAACATCGGAACCCGAGTGAAGTCCATCGGCGATGAGGGCGGTACTGTTGGAGGCTATCCCAGCGATGACCTTAATTAAGAGTAAGAAAATATTTAAAGCAATGGTGATCAAAACGATTCTATGAATTGACCGGATCTTAGATTGATTGTTATCCAATGCATGACACCTCACTTATTATCAATTGAAATAGTATAGTAGCAGTATATGCATATGGATTAAAAATGTTATTTAAATTTTAACACTTTTAGTTCATAATTATTAATTAATGTTATCAATTGATAACAAAATTTATTCTATTTGAATCCCAGATACTCTCATGGCCTGGCCTATGATGTGATAAATAAATATGGTAAGGGCTGCGTTGACCAATACTGTAGGAAGGACCACGGTTTTGAATAAGAATGAGAAGGATGTAGGAAGCCCGGCGATGATCAAGGCAGAAAGTAAGAATGTAGCACCACTGATCAATGTTCCTAAAATACTGATGGTACCCACCGCCAAAGTGTTCATTGAAAAACGACGGATAAACTGAATGATTAGAAATAAGAGGATGGAAGTCAATAGCTTATCGATCATATTGGGTATTTGTCCGCCGGGGAATGTTGTGGTAATTGCAGAAAGCAAGCCACCCATCAATCCTGTTAAAACCGCATTTTTAAAAGAGGTGTTGACGATTAAAGAAATAAATAGGAAAGATAGCAGAAAATCAAATTTCATGCCCCCTAATATTCCCGGTGTGATTTGATGTAATATGAATCCGATGGCCAATAGTAATGCTGTAAAGATATTGTTTTTTAATTTCATAAGAAATCTCTCCTTTTAATCGATTTATATTTTTAATTTGCCAGTCGCCTTCTTCTGTTCACAACATACCATTCACCACCTTTCTTAGATCCGTACTATTTTTCTTGAATATGTTCCAGTCTCATCGCACAATTTTATCCTCCTTACAGTGGACAAAATCGGCATTTATTGCCTTTGACCTACCATCGATTTATTGCTTCCTTGGGTCGCATAAATTGGGTTATTCGCAGTCTCACAACTCAAATTTGTTCACTTCCTCCGATCGCATAAATCGGGTTAGGTCATAAAAAAAAGCCCTTCATCCTTATAAAAATAAGGACGAAAGACATATTTCGCGGTACCACCTTAATTAGATTATCAATTAAATAATCTCACTTAGCAGATACGGAGCATAACAAAAACTCGATATCCTGTTTCTGTAACGGGAAACCCCCGGCATTAGATACTTTGGTAGATACCATTTCACTAAGCTTCTTGTAGGTCCATTCATTAATACTTCGGTATCGGACTCACACCAACTCCGACTCGCTGAAACCATCCATGATTAATTACTTACTCCTACGCACTGAATTTATCTGTATTAATTTAGTATTCTAATACACTTTATTTTAAATGTCAATATATAAAAATTGAGAAAATTTTATATATTGATATTTAAAATAGCAATAGCCAGTAGGAATGGGTACTGAAAGCTTATAGAGGGTGTTTGTTGAAACGTATGAAAAAAGAAGAGCAGAATTTATTTGAAAAACATACTTTGTATAATTTTTTTAAAAATAATTGCATTTGAATTTATGGTTTGTTATAATATTTAATATTAGTACCTGATACTAATATTAAATATTAAGTTTAGGGAGGATGCTGAATGGATGCCAAGGATATAAAAGAATTGATTTTAACTATAGATAAAACCAGTATAGAAAAATTAGAGTTGGAAAAAAACGATATTAGAATTGTAATCACAAAAAAAGCATTCAATGAAAGTCAAAACAGTATAACGTCAGATATGAAAAACTTAGAAGAAAAAATAGCACCATCCAATGCAGAGAATTTTAAAAGGGCGAAAGAGGAGATGGATCATAGAGAAGGGATGCGCACTACAACTAATGATGAAAATACCTGGATCGTGAAGTCTCCAATTGTTGGAACCTTTTATAGTGCTTCCAGCCCCGATGCGCCTCCCTTTGTTAAAATAGGGGATGTCATTGAAAAAGGGCAAAGCTTATGCATTATCGAGGCCATGAAAATAATGAATGAAATAGAAAGTGAAGCAGAAGGAGAAATTGTTGAAATCCTTGTAAGGGATGAAGACATCGTTGAATACGGTCAGCCTTTAATGAAGATTAGGAGGTAATGCCATATGTTTAAAAAAATACTCGTTGCCAACCGAGGAGAGATTGCTCTTAGAATCATTCGGACTTGCAAGGAAATGGGAATAAAAACCGTAGCGGTATACTCTGAAGCCGACACGGATTCTGTTCATGTTCATTTTGCAGATGAAGCCATCTGCATAGGACCGGCACCATCTAAAAAGAGTTATCTCAATCTAAATCATATTATAAGCGCCGCTTTAGTTACAGGATGTGAAGCCATCCATCCCGGCTACGGTTTTCTGTCAGAGAATCCTGCACTGGTAGATGCTTGCGAATCCAACGGTATCCGGTTTATTGGACCTTATAAAGAGCATATCGAAAAAATGGGCAATAAAGCGGAAGCCAGAAAGACCATGATAGAAGCCGGTGTGCCCGTTGTACCTGGATCGAAAAATGCTACCAATGAGGCCATAGAGGCTCTTGGAATTGCAGAGGAAATCGGATTTCCCGTAATGGTCAAGGCTGCCAGCGGCGGTGGAGGAAGAGGGATGCGGGTCATTCATAACCGTGATGAATTTATCAATAAATTTAATATGGCAAAATCAGAATCCTCTACGGCATTTAATGATGATGCGATGTATGTTGAAAAGTTCATTGAAGAGCCAAGACATATTGAGTTTCAGATACTGGCAGATACCTTTGGCAATATTATTCATTTGGGAGAAAGAGATTGCTCCCTTCAGAGAAGGAATCAAAAGGTTTTGGAAGAAGCACCTTGTCAGATAATCAGTGAGGAATTGAGAAATAAGATGGGACAGATGGCCCTGAGGGCAGCAAAGGCAGTAGGGTATGTGAATGCTGGAACCATAGAATTCCTTTTAGATAAGCATCATAATTTTTACTTCATAGAAATGAACACGAGAATACAGGTGGAGCATCCCATAACGGAAATGGTAACGGGCATAGACTTGATAAGAGAGCAGATTAAAATTGCCTATGGAGAAAAATTAAATAGGACCCAAGAGGAGATCAAGATCCAAGGCCATGCCATTGAATGTAGAATCAATGCTGAAAATCCTTTGGAGAACTTTAGACCTTGTCCTGGTGAAATCGAAGGATATCTTTCGCCGGGAGGATATCAAGTTCGCTTAGATAGTCATATCTATAGTGGATACACGGTTCCGCCAACCTATGACTCTATGATAGGAAAGCTTATCGTCTGGGGAAAGAATCGAACAGAGGCCATCCAGCGAATGAAAAGAGCCTTGGATGAAACTGTAGTTACAGGAATCCTAACCAATATCGATTTTCAGAAGACCATATTAAATAATGACAAGTTCTTGATAAATCAGATCGATACATCGTTTATAGAAAGAGAAATACTCAGCAATAGCCTGAATGTAAAGGAGGGATAAAGTGCTAAAAGACATTTTTGGAAAGAAAAAATATGCAACCATCACCTTATATAAAGACAATGCTGGGCCAGCAGTGCCTTCCAATACGCATAGCTCTAAATCCAATGGAAACCCTGTCTCTGAGATGAAAGAAAATAAGCGAATGGGGGCAAGAAGTCGAATTGCTGCACTAATAGATAAAGATACATTTATAGAGTACGATTCAGAGCTGGAATCCTGTAATCCTTTAAGCTTTCCAAAGTACGCAGAAAAAATTTTAGCTGCAATGGAAACTTCCATGGAAAAGGACGCTGTAATTACTGGGGAAGGAACCATAAGGGGGGAAAGTTGTGTCCTATGCGTTATGAATCCTGACTTTATGATGGGTAGTATGGGCTCCGTTGTTGGAGAGAAAATTACGAGGGCCATTGAAAAGGCCATTGAAAAGAAGCTTCCAGTAATTATTTTCTGCGCCTCTGGTGGAGCCCGGATGCAGGAAGGTATTTTATCCTTAATGCAGATGGCTAAAACCTCGGCAGCCCTAGGTCGATTGGGAGAAGCCGGCCTATTGTATATTTCCGTTCTCACAGACCCTACTACGGGCGGTGTTACAGCCAGCTTTGCAATGCTGGGCGACATTATTATTGCAGAGCCAGGGGCTTTAATTGGCTTTGCAGGACCGAGAGTGATTGAGCAGACCATTCGACAAAAGCTACCGGAAGGATTTCAACGGTCAGAATTCTTATTGGAGAAGGGTTTTATTGATCAGATCGTCAGTCGGAAGGATATGCGAAATACATTGGCCTCCCTCTTGAGAATTCATAGATTGGGTGGTGAAATGCATGCATAATTTCCTAGAATCTGAAAAAGCCATCCATGAGCTTGAAGGTAAAATTATCGAATTGATCAATTTTGCTGATAAAAATAAGGTAGATCTTACTTATGAAATAGAAATCCTATCTCAAAAATTAGAGCAGATGCAAAAGGAAATGTATGAGAACTTAAATCCTTGGTCCAAGGTGAAGCTTGCTAGACTTCAAGAAAGGCCGACAACCTTAGATTATATTGAGAAATTAATTTCGGGCTTTACGGAGTTCCATGGAGACCGGTTCTATGGCGACGATACGGCCATCGTAGGCGGCATTGGGTTATTTGAAGGAATTCCTGTAACTGTAATAGGACACCAAAAGGGAAAGGATACAAAGGATAATATCCGAAGAAATTTTGGGATGCCTCATCCAGAAGGATATCGAAAGGCCCTGAGATTAATGAAACAGGCAGAGAAGTTTAAAAGACCGATCCTAACTTTTATAGACACATCCGGTGCCTATTGTGGTATCGGTGCAGAGGAAAGAGGCCAAGGAGAAGCCATCGCGGT
This sequence comes from Alkaliphilus oremlandii OhILAs, assembly GCF_000018325.1. Lineage (GTDB taxonomy): Bacteria > Bacillota > Clostridia > Peptostreptococcales > Natronincolaceae > Alkaliphilus_B > Alkaliphilus_B oremlandii. The sequence continues at coordinate 452,420 of NC_009922.1, forward strand.
GAACCTCATCGAAATGAGCAAGCTAAAAACACCCATTATTGCGATTGTTATCGGTGAAGGTGGCAGTGGAGGTGCCTTAGCTTTAGGAATTGGCGATAGAGTTTGTATGCTGGAGCATTCCATCTACTCAGTAATATCGCCAGAAGGCTTATCCACCATTCTTTGGAAGGATGCTACCCTTGCACAAAGGGCAGCAGATATGATGCAGCTGACGGCACAGGACCTATGGTCCATGAAGGTTATCGATCAAGTGATCAAAGAGCCTTTAGGCGGCGCCCACAAAAATGCGGATCTTGTGGCAGATCAGATTAAAACCTATGTGTTGCAGGAATTGAAAGACCTTAGAATGCTAAAAACGGAAGAACTTTTAGAAAAAAGATATACAAAAATTAGAAATATTGGAATTTGGAAATAATTGAATATAAAACGCTCCTATGGAATAGAATAATATTATGTGTCATCCCCCTTCCATATATAAATAAAGAAAAGACAATGGTGCCAGTATCGGCACCATTGTCTTTTCTTATTTTCAGCATTTGAAACTTTAAGTGGTGTTTAAAGTTGAGTGCGCCATAAGGTTTGTGAGTCGAAGGGAACAAATTTTATTTTGTAATAATTTCATTGTCCTCGTAGCTGATCCAATCGCTGTAGCTGCCTGCATAAAGCTTAGGATTTAAGCCCACTTCTTCCATAAATAAAATATCGACGACAGCGGTTACACCAGAACCGCAGTATACAATAATTTCTTCAAATTCTTTTAGCGGTTCAAAGTATTTTTCTAATGCTTCCCTCTCCATAATTTCTTGGTTTACTGTGAGGTTCATCCAAGGATAGTTTATAGCACCGGGAATATGTCCTGCGACCCTATCGATGGGTTCCACTTCTCCAGCATATCTCTCCGATGCTCTGGCGTCGACCAGGGCAATATTCTTAGAGCCAATGGTATCCTTTACATACTGCATATCCACCAGCATAGCGTCGTTGATGTTCAGACTTAAGTGACCGGATGGCTTTGGAACAAATTGTTCAGTAGTGACTGTAAAGCCATTTTCCATCCATTTTGTGAGACCACCTTCTAAAACGAATACTTGATCCTTGCCGATGTACTTAAAAAGCCACCACAGCCTGCCGGCAGGTGCCATACTTCCGCTGTCGTAGATCACGACAATGGATTCATCGTTAATGCCGAAAGCTTCCATATCCCTTACGAATTTTTCCATATCCGGAAGGGGATGTCTGCCTCCGTGTGGCTGCAATTCTCCCGACATATGCTCCTCTAATAAAACGTATTGCGCCTTTGGAATGTGTTGATTTGCAGAAGAATCCGTTGCGTCGAAAGTTTCTCTCGCTTCCAATAGAACGAGATGGTCTAAGGACAGATTGTTTTTAAGCCATTGTTGAGACACGATATTTTTCATAATGACCTCCACTGTATTGAATAATTTGAGTAAGGATCTCCTTTTGCTTACAAAAGAATCATCCTATGAAAGAATTTAAGATTCAAAAGTTTTACTATGCTAGATATAAAAATATCCCTAAAAAATGTACGACGCTGGCACTTAAAACGAATACATGCCAAACCGCATGGCTGTATGGAATCTTTTTCATGGCATAGAATATGGTGCCCAGTGTATAGAGCAATCCTCCCACTAGAATCCATACAAAAAACCGGAAAGAAGTGGTTTGAATGATGGGCTTTACCGTAAACACTGCAATCCAGCCCATAAACAAGTAAAGGCCAAGGGATAGCTTTTTAAATCGATCCATTTTTTTATAGGTACTGATCTTAAAGGTGATGCCAAATAAAGCGATGGACCAAACGGCTACCAAAACTCCGATCCTAAGGGCACCATCCATGGTGAGGAGCGCAATTGGTGTATAGGTTCCAGCAATAAACAGATAGATGGAAGAATGATCAAAGACCCTCAATATTTTTTTGACATTTTCATGTGGAATACTATGGTAAAGGGTAGAAGATAGATACATGAGAATGATACAAGATCCATAAATGCTAAAAGAAACAATGGATAAAGGCTCTTTTTTCATAATAGACAGAACCAACAGGATCGTCAGGGCCACAAATCCAAACAATACACCAAGACCGTGGGTGATACCGTTTGCCACTTCTTCTTTAATCGAGTATCTTTTGATGGGTGTTGCATTTTCTAAGGTATTTCTCATTAAATCACCGCTCTTTCATATTTGGTTGCTATTCAAAAAATATTTCATTATAATTATTATATACGATTTGAGTCAATTTTAGGGAAAATTTTTAAATTTAGGGAGGGTATAAGGGATGGACCAAGGATTAGAATCAAACAAGATGAAAAAAAGAGCCACATTCTATCTCATCATCTCAGCTTTTCTGTGGAGTCTCGGTGGGGTTTTTATTAAGCTGATTGACTGGCATCCCATTGCCATCGCAGGTACTCGTAGTGGCATATCGGCCTTATTTATATGGGCCTACGTAAAAAAGCCACAATTTAATTGGAGTAAAGCACAAATCTTAGGTGCGATTTCCTATGCGACTACGGTAATCTCTTTCGTTGTAGCCAATAAGATGACCACCAGTGCAAATGCCATACTGCTTCAATATACAGCACCGATTTATGTGGCTATATTTGGTATATTTCTAGTGAAGGAACGTACCAGCAAAGTGGATTGGTTAACGATTTTTGCAGTAATTGTAGGAATGGTGCTCTTCTTTATCGGAGATTTAGATACGAGAAATATGTGGGGAAATTTCTGGGCCATTATCAGTGGCATCAGCTTTGCCGGCGTGGCTTTATCCTTAAGGATGCAGAAGGATGGTTCTCCCGTAGAATCTGTTATTTTAGGGAATATTTTAGCCTTTATCATCAGCCTGCCATTTATGTTTCAAACTGCGCCTATGGGGAATAGCTGGATCGGATTAGTATTAATGGGAACGATTCAACTAGGGTTCCCATATATTCTATATTCTAAGGCTATTAAATCGGTTTCAGCGTTGGAGGCTACCTTGATCCCTGTTTTAGAGCCCATTGTAAACCCGATTTGGACATTTCTATTTGTGGGAGAGGTTCCCAAAAAAGGTGCAATCATAGGAGGGGCCATTGTTATTATAGCCATTACGGCAAGATCTTTGTATATGGTTCATTATGAAAAAACACATGCCATAGAAGAAACCCAATAAATTTGTAGGGTATAAGCAAAAAAACAATAGTTGAAGCATAAACATTATTAGGACGGTTTCAGTCCTAATTTTTTTATTGGGAGGAAAGTATATGATAAAACCAAATGCCTTGAAGTTTGGTGATGTAATCGGTATCGTAGCACCATCGGGACCTACGACGAAGGAAAGGGTAAAGCTTGCAAAGGATCAATTAGAGGGGCTGGGCTTTCAAGTGAAACTGGGGCATAGCTGCTACGAAAAACATGGATATTTATCTGGAAAGGATGAAGTTAGGGCACGGGATTTAAATCATATGTTTGAAGATCAGGAAGTCCAAGGAATTATATGCTTAAGAGGGGGCTATGGAGCCTCTAAGATATTGAACAGGATCGACCTTGAACAGATCGCTAAGAGACCGAAGGTATTTGTGGGCTATAGCGATATTACAGCCCTTCATCTTGCTATGAACCAAATCAGTAAGCTTGTAACATTCCACGGGCCTATGGGGTCCTCCGACATTGCCGGTGGTTTGGATGATTTTACCAGAGAAGGATTTTTAAAGGCAGTGATGGGGTCATCGCCCATGGGAGAAATACAAAATCCGAAGGGAAAGAAAATGCAGAGCCTCGTTGGCGGAAAAGCCAATGGAATCCTAGTTGGTGGTAATCTTTCATTGATTGCAGCTACTATGGGCACACCCTATGAAATTGATACGAAAGGAAAGATTCTATTTTTAGAGGAAATTGGAGAAGAGCCCTATCGTGTGGATCGAATGCTGACACAATTACTGCTCAGTGGGAAGCTGGGGGATGCAGAAGGAATTCTCTTAGGCGACTGGATGGATTGTGAGCCTGAAGAACCAGAGAAAAGCTTAAGCCTCATGGCGGTTTTTGAAGAAATCATCGGTCCTCTAGGAAAACCTACGATTTACGATGTAGAGGCAGGACACTGTAGTCCTATGATCACATTACCTTTTGGTGTCCGTTCTTTTCTTGATGCAGAGGAAGGTCGGTTGATTATTGAGGAAGGCGGAACAGTCTAATGAGGGACTACCATGATTTACTGAATGAAGCTAAAAAAATAGAGGATTGGCTGATTTCCATCAGAAGAGATTTTCATAGGCATCCGGAACTGGGCATGGCGGAGTTTCGAACCAGAGAAAAAATCATAGGATATTTGGAGGAATTGGGCATAAGATATCAATCCCATGTGGCAGGAACAGGGGTTGTAGGCTTTATAGAGGGCAAACAAGAAGGAAGAACCATTGCTCTCCGGGCAGATATGGATGCACTGCCCATAGAAGATCGGAAGGAGGTACCCTATGGCTCCACCATTCCAGGGAAGATGCATGCATGTGGTCACGATGCCCATATGACCATCCTATTAGGAGCGGCAAGGCTACTGAAGGAAAGAGCGGATGAACTAAAGGGCCAAGTAAAGCTATTCTTTCAGCCAGCAGAGGAAACCGTAGGCGGTGCTAAGCCCATGATTGAAGCTGGTGTCATGGAGAATCCCAAGGTGGATTGTGTGATCGGGCTCCATGTATCCTCCCAAATAGAAACGGGAGAAATTGGGATCCGATACGGACAGATGAATGCGGCTTCCGATACCATTAAAATTGTGCTTCACGGAAAGAGCAGCCATGGCGCTTATCCCCAGGAAGGTGTGGATGCCATCCTTATGGCTGGACAGGTTCTAACCGCCCTACAGAGCATTGTAAGTAGAAATGTGAGTCCAATTAAGTCGGCAGTTATCACCATTGGCGTAATCCACGGTGGAACTCAAGGGAATATTATAGCGGATCGGGTAGAGCTCATTGGAACCGTAAGAACGTTAGAGGCTGAAACGAGAGTTTTCGTCATTAATAAAATTGAAGCCATTGTAAAAAATATTGCGGCTGCCATGGGTGGAAAGGCAGAATTCTTTAGAGAAGAGGGATACACGGCCTTAATAAATACAGATTCTATTGTAGATATGGTGCGGTTCAATGGAGAAAAAATCCTTGGATATGGCAAGGTTCATCGAATCGAACATCCCAGCTTAGGTGTAGAGGATTTTGCCTATTTTGCAGAAAAAGCTCCCGGCGCTTTTTATATACTGGGCTGTAGAAACGAAGAAAAGGGCATCATCCATGAAGCCCACTACGGTCTCTTCGATATTGATGAAGAATGTCTCTCTGTTGGTGTTGCCATGCAGGTAGGAAATGTGCTCACATTTTTAAAAGAAGAAAATTAATGGACAAAGAATTTTAAATCCTTCCTTTGGCATAATAAATAGATAGAGGATTACCAAGGAAGGAGAGATTTTGGTTGAAAATCGCAGACAAATCCATCGACGAGTTTTTAGAGGATATTGCTACGAAGCCATGTACACCTGCAGGTGGATGTGTTGCTGCCCTGTGTGCAGCCTCTTCCTCTGCTCTAATGGAGATGGTGGCGCGGCATACGCTGAGGAACAAAGAGGCATCCAGTGAGGTGGTAGATTTTATGGAGGAGGTTGTCCATATAGCCGCATCGACTCGAAAGAATTTTTTAGCCTATATGGATAAAGACACGGAGGCCTATATGAAGGTGATTGATGCCAAAGATCAGGAGGGTCCTATGGAAGAATACCATAAGGACTCGGTTCGTGTACCCTTTGAAATGGCAAGAGAAATATTTCGTATGATCGATCTCATAAGGAAAACGACTCAGGATGGAAGTGAGATTCTAGTTACAGATGGCGTTGCTGCGTTACTTATGGCAAAGGTGACGTTGAACACTTTGGTCTACCATATCAAATTTAATTTAAACTACGTAAAGGATAAAAAATTCGCCGAACATATATTGGCCCAATTATCCTTGATGGCAGATGAAAAAATGCCCTTCTAAAATTTATTTTAAGAGGGCATTCCATCCTTTAGATAAACAATTGCATATCCGATGCCATAGCATCCTTTAAATATTCCTTTGCCTCTATAATCTCTAGCTCTGGGATCAATTCTTCTTTTTTAAAACCCATAATTTCCATGGATAGTTTACAACCACGAAAACGAACGCCTTTTTTTCTGGCACCGTTTAAAAAATCGATTAAACGAGGTGCTTCTTTATCCGCCATCATATCCAGCATCATTTCTTTTCCGATGCCGCTGAAGTTCATTTTAGATAGAGGTAAATCTTCTGGCCCTTTCGGTGTCATAGCACCCAGCATCTTTTCATAAATACTTTTATCATCCGAAGAGACCTTTTCAGGCTCTCTCAAGAGACACAGTCCCCAAAAAGCAAAGAACATGGTCACCTCAATATCCATTTCTCTTGCGGAATTCGCTAATATCAGCGCTGCCATTGCCTTATCATATTCCCCGCTGAACATCAGCAGGTTCATTTTTTTATTTTCCAAGATTCTTCCTCCTCAAAGTATATAACCAACCGTAGACATATTGTATGTAGAATAAAGTAAAAGATACGAAGATTATATGGACGTGGGAGAAAAATATGTGAATTTCCTTGGAACCTTGTGAAGGTTCGTCATCATCAAATTTCTTGAATGTTATATTTTTGTAGATACAGATCTCGATTGCGGGAAATGTGGAAAAGTGCTTTGGTGAGGATATTGATTTCCTCTATGGAATTATAGATACCAAAGCTAAGGCGAACCATTCCAGGCATGGGCAATGTTGGATCCTTCATATATTCCTCGCTGTCTTCAGCAGATACATTTAATAACCTTTGCAGATAGGGCTGTGCACAGAAACAGCCATTTCTTACGGCAATACCGAATTCTTTAGATAGTGCAGCAGCAACGATGCTGTGATGGAGACCTTTTATGTTGAATGGGATAATGCTGATGGTACGGTGGAGATGGGACTTATTCGTATACAGTTCTACATTCGGTATATTACTTAAGCTTTCATAGGCATGTCGTGTTAAAGCTCTTTCATAGGATTCCACCTGGGCCATGCCAATGCTGAGAAGTTTTTTAATGGCGGAAGACAGCGCTAAAACTCCCATGATATTTGGTGTGCCGGCTTCTTCTCTTTCGGGAGGATCCAGCCATTTGATATGATCGTGAGAAACAAACTGTACAGTCCCACCACCTGTATAATCCGGCGGACTTTCCCTAAAGGTATCCTTAGGACCAATCAAAACCCCGGTGCCAAAGGGAGCATACATTTTATGGGCAGAAAAAACTAAGTAATCGATATGCTGTGGGTGTTCTACAGGCTTCATATTGACAGGACCATGGGGTACCAACTGCGCGCCATCAACCAAAAGTTTAGCGCCATGCTGATGGACCAGCTCGGCTATTTCGTGAATGGGATTGATGTATCCCGTGACATTGGAAGCGCCAGTAATTGTGACCAATTGCACCTTTTTCCCATAGCTTATCAATTTATTTTTTAAGTCTTCCATGGATAATTCGCCATATTTATCTACTGCAATATAATCTACAGTATATTTATTTCGCCAAGGAAGATCGTTAGAATGGTGTTCCATACAGGTAGAGAGCACGACACCATCTTTATGTAAGGCCAGCAATTTATTCGATAGTTTGTTGATGGCTTCCGTAGTATTCTTAAGGAATATAATGGAATGGTAGTCCATATCGGCACCTATGAAGCTGGAAATAATTTTCCGAGATTCCTCATAGAGTTTAGTGGAGTATTGAGATTTATATCCTGCACCACGATGTATGGAGGAATACCAAGGAGAGAATTCAACAAGATCGTTCATAACACAATCGAAAGGGGGCGTTGTAGCTGCATTATCGAAGTTAATTGCAGTTGTAAAAGTTTGATCTGCTAGAGGAACCTTTGTATCCACACCTACAACGAAGTCTTTATAAGGGGATAAGAAATTGATATGTTCCATGGATAATCACCGCCTAAAAGGTATTTACATTTTTATTTTATGCGCTGAAAATAAAATGGTGATTATAAAAGCTTTGGCTATAGAAATTATTATCCAGTCCATATATAATAAATTTAAGTCATAAATATAAATATTGGATAGGGGGGCTTTTTATGTTCTGGTGGAGTTCTGAATTAGAGACGGGCATTACAAGCATAGACGAACAGCATAGAACTATTTTTAATAGAGCGGGTGATTTTTTATCCTTAGATTCATCCACGGATCTTCAGGAAATACATAGAGCATTTGTATTCTTGATGGATTATTGTATTAATCACTTTACAGAGGAAGAGCAGATCATGATGGATGCAGACTATGAATCTCTCGAAGGACATAGAGCACAGCATAATCACCTTGTGGATAGGCTATACGAGCTGGGCAATGAAATTAAAGATACAGGGATCAACGAAGAACTGATCGATCAGTTTAAATTCCTTGTAATAGAGTGGCTGGTAAATCATATCAACGAGTCCGATAAACACTTGGCAAAATTTTTATTGGAAAAATAAAATTTGTTCGTTCACAGCCACAAATTTTATGGCGCACTCAATTTAAAACCCTGTTTTAACTTTCAAGCGCTTAAAATAAAACTTAAGTATTTATTCCTAAAAAATAAGTTGTAAAGACATTATGTCTTTACAACTTATTTTAATTGTTCATATTATTTAACTTCTACGATCCATCCTTCTGGAGCTTCAACATCACCGAATTGGATTCCGCAAAGTGTTTCATATAATTTTTTAGTAACAGGACCTACTTCTGTTTCACTGTGGAATACGTGGAACTTACCTTTATGCTCAATTCCTCCAATAGGAGTAATAACTGCTGCTGTACCACAAGCACCAGCTTCTTTAAATTCATCTAAATTGTCAACAAGAACGTCTCTCTCTTCTACTTCTAATCCTAAATATTCTTTTGCTACGTGTAGTAAAGAATATTTTGTAATACTTGGTAATATAGAAGGAGATTTAGGTGTTACAAATTTATTGTCTTTAGTGATACCAAAGAAGTTTGCTGCACCTACTTCTTCGATTTTTGTATGAGTTGCAGGATCTAAATAAATACAATCTGCAAAACCTTTGTCAACAGCTACTTTATGAGGCATAAGGCTACCTGCATAGTTTCCGCCAACCTTAGCTGCACCTGTACCGTATGGCGCTGCTCTATCGAAATCAGATGTTATGAAGTTTACTGGAACCATACCACCTTTGAAGTAAGGTCCTACAGGTACTGCGAAAATAGAGAATATGAATTCTGGAGCTGGTCTTACACCTAAGTTGTCTCCAACACCGATAACAAACGGTCTTAAGTAAAGCGTAGCACCTGAACCGTATGGTGGAACATATTCAGCATTTGCTTTCACTAATTGAATACAAGCATCGATGAATTTCTCTTCAGGTATTTCAGGCATTAAAACACGTCTACAGCTATCGTTTAATCTTGCTGCGTTACGATCTGGTCTGAAAAGTTGAATCTTACCTTCTTTTGTTCTGTAAGCTTTCATTCCTTCGAAACATTGTTGACCGTAGTGAAGAGCAGTAGATGCCTCGCTGATTGCTAATGTGTTATCTTCTACTAATTTACCTTCATCCCAGCTGCCATTGGACCATTTAGATATATAACGTAGTCCAACTTTCATGTAGCTAAATCCTAGTTTACCCCAATCAATATCCACAGTTTTACTCATGTGTAATCCTCCTATATAATATATTGATTTAATTCCTACAACTCTATTATAAAATCTTTAGAAGGGGTTTACAAGTTTTAGAAAAAGATTTAACTATTAAGATAATACTGAATATTGAGACTTAGGATGAAGTCAAATCAATGGTGCTGCTATATTTGTTGGACGATATGGAACATATAATTGAGAACTGGCCAATTCTGGGGAGCCGATGTGTTCAAAGACCAGTAACTGACGCCTAAAAGATCGTATTCCATCACCAAATTATACTTCGCTTGGAAGCTTCTGGCATCATCATACCAAACCATATGTTGCTCTTGAGATTCGCTTACATAATAAAAAAATGGCGCTTGAAATAGAGCATCGTATTGGATGGTGGCACCGTACTGGATGGCAAGCTGAAGTGCTTCTCTGTAACTCACTAAGTTGGCTCTATCCCCTGGTGCAAATGGAAGGGTCCAATCGAATCCATAGAAAGGCATTCCCATTAATATTTTTTCTCTTGGAATAACGGTTACAGCATAGTCCAAAACCTTTCTGATTTCATTAACGGGAGCTACTGCCATTGGAGGGCAGGCAACGCAACCCCAGTCGTAGGTCATAATAATGACAAAATCTAAAATTTCACCTTGGGCCTTGTAATCGTGACCGCCCCACCACTCCCCTGTGGTCATGTCATAAGTTTTTGATACCAATGCTGTTGAAACTGGGTAATTATATTGATGGAAGAAGTCAACGGCATTTCTTAGAAAATCATTATAAAGATAACGGTCTTCGGGATAAAGTCGTTCAAAGTTGATATTCAATCCGTAATATCCTTTACTTTGCATCACATGGAGCACATTATTAAAAAGTATATATTGCAATTGTAGATTTATAAAGAACTCATGGGCAAGTGCTGGATCAAAATTAGATTCACCTTCATTGGTAATGCTGAGTAAAGGCGCAACGTGGTAGCTCTTAGCCGCACTGATAACGGCCTCATCGTTTAGGGGCCGAATGCTCCCATCTGGATTCACAACGTAGCTGGAAGGGGTGATATAGGTTAGATATTGTCCAACTTCACTTACTGTAGCAGTATCTGCCTCCGGTGTATTCGGTACAATATAACCATTGACCTCAATGTTTTTACGCTGAGGGGGTGGCGGATCTTGAATAATGACTAAGGATTGACCAGGAACTAATTGGGACAACCCTTCTAATCCATTGTCACCAATCAGCTGGTATGTACTGATCCCATATAAATTTGAAACAGACCAAATTGTTTCGCTAGGCTGCACTATATGAATATACATAGCTTCACTCTCCTTTTAGATAGATACTAATTATTATATTCAGTAGGACCATAAGGTGTATCTGTATCGTGGATTTCTCAGAGGGAAAAATAAGCATTCCTGAATAGAAGCATGAACATTATTTTGTCGTAAAATGTCGAAAAATAGGGAAATAAAACATACAAAAATAAAGAAATTTTTGATAAAATAAGATAAAAGTCCTATTGAATAGTGAAATCCTATTTAGTGAATATATCTGTATAAGAAGTATTTGAAAAGGTTGATAGAAAATGGCTAACGACAGAGAAGGTGATAGATACTTGGAAAATAGAATAGAGGGAAATAAAAAGGCGGAAATCAATATGAGGTTTTCGGAGTTTGAAGTACCACCAATGCAGGACGTCTTAATCGTTGGAAAGAGGGCGCCTATTGGGCCAGAAGCGGCAAGAAGAATGGTGGATATATTATCACCGGATCAATACGAGATATTGAAAATTGAACATGACTATTTTGAAGCAATCGTGGTGAGGAGGTCCTTATTAAATATGCTTCCTCAAGAGAAACTCATTGCAATCATTATGGATGAAGGAGGAAAGATTGCTAACGATTCTATGATTATCAGAGCGCAGGTAAATATAACGCTTAATGTTAGCAGATCTATTGACTTATGATAAAAAATGTATCGGATATTGCTGAAAAAGGATTCAAAAAAATAAATATCTTAAATGGTGCAAAGAAAATACAGGATATTTTTTCGGAGGAAGAAATCGAATGTTTTTGTGCTTATGATCACGATGAATTGGTTGGTGTCGTTACAAAAAAAGAACTGGTCGTAGCGCATCCAAATCGAATTGTTGCTGATATTATGTCCGATCGGTATCGATGCATTGATTCTGCTACACCCATATGGAAGGTGAAAGAGATTTTTGATACATACAAGAATATAGAAATAATTCTACTAGAAGATCAAGGCGAATTGGTGGGATATGTAACGAGAACCATCCTAAATATGGAGCTAAATAAATCCATCGATTTATTAACAGGCTTATATAGGAGCGATTATATTTTTTATAATGCATATAATCTTTTGAAGGAGGCCCAGGAAGTCTCAGTTATATTTATGGATGTAGATAATTTTGGATGTATCGATAAGCAATATGGACATATCATAGGGGATGATATCCTACGGAGCATTGCAAGGATACTAAAAGAAAATACGGATCAAAAGTCTTTCCTATGTAGGTATGCAGGGGATGAATTTGCAATTGTAGCGCCTTATTCTATGGAGCATAGTGAAAGGATTGCGAAAAATATAATAAAGGCGATCCATTCGTATACTTTTCCAAAGGACATCCAGGTATCCGTTTCCATTGGGATTTCAGGATATACCCTAGATAAGGAGAATTCACTGAATACTTTAAAACCCATCATGAATATGATCAACGATGCCAGTTTATTATCTACAAAGGCGAAGGAAAAGGAATGTAGCGCGATTATTACGAATATGGGTGTAATTGCATAACCATAGAGTGCGGCATAAAGTCTAGGGAGATTTCCCTAGACCTATTTTTTTGTTGTGAATTTGATGAAAACAAAATATAATAAGAGCGGACATCATTAACAACTAAAATCTTGAAAAAATGTAAATGATATAAGCAAGTCAATAGATTGGAGAGATATTATGAGGAAGATTGATTTAATAGCGACGGCTACCTTTGGCCTAGAGGCAATTGTAGGGCGGGAAGTTAAAGCATTGGGTTATGAGGATGTGAAAGTAGAAAACGGAAGAGTTGATTTTACAGCAGATGCGTCTGCGATTTGTAGAACGAATCTTTGGCTTAGAACTGCGGACAGAATTTTATTAAAGGTAGGGGAGTTTAAAGCTTTTTCATTTGATGAGCTATTTGAAAAAACAAAAGCCCTACCTTGGGGAGATATCCTGCCAGAAAACGCAATATTCCCTGTGAATGGAAAGTCCATTAACTCTAAGCTTTCCAGTGTGCCGGACTGTCAGGCCATTGTAAAGAAAGCCATCGTAGAAAAAATGAAGCAAAAATATAAGAGAGAATGGTTTGAAGAGAATGGTGCTACCTATTCTATTGAAGTAGCGCTTTTAAAAGATGTGGTCACTTTAACCATCGATACCAGCGGTGCAGGCCTTCACAAAAGAGGTTATCGAACTTTATCCAATAGAGCCCCATTAAAAGAAACCTTAGCAGCGGCACTGATTAGTCTAAGCTACTGGAATCCAGACAGAGTATTGATCGATCCTTTCTGTGGGTCTGGTACAATTCCAATAGAAGCCGCTTTAATCGGTAAAAATATTGCCCCAGGCATCAACCGAAACTTCGTATCTGAAGATTGGGGGCTCATCCCTAAGGAACTTTGGAGAAATGCTCGAAAGGAAACCCACGACTTAGCAAAGTATGACCGACCTTTAAGAATCTATGGCTCCGATGTGGATGGAGAGGTTTTAAGCATCGCTCGATACCACGCCAGAGAAGCTGGGGTGGATGAAGACGTTCATTTTCAAAAGCTAGGCGTCGCAGACCTAAGGTCTAGATTTGAATACGGCTGTATTATCACAAACCCGCCTTATGGAGAGCGTATCGGAGAAAGAGATGAAGTTGAAGAACTCTATAAAACCATGGGGAAGGTTTTTGGAGAAATGGAAACTTGGTCAAAATACATTATTACCTCCAATAGTGATTTTGAAAAGCTTTACGGAACAAAAGCAGACAGAAGAAGAAAGCTTTATAACGGAAGGTTAGAATGCCAGTATTATCAATACCAAGGACCGAGACCACCGAGAAGAGAAGAGTAGGATGCATATACAAAAGCTTAGTAATTAGAGTGAAGCTGGGCTCTAGTTATTAGGCTTTTTTTAAAGAGAGGGAAGGGATGAAGAACATGGCGTTTATTGTAGCATTATTTATCTGCCCAGTAATTACAATTATATGTTCCATCATTGGCTATTCTTTAACTAAAAAATGGTTTATAATGCCCATATTTACATTATTCCTATTTACCATCTTGACTTTTACTATTTTCAATGAATCATTCTTTTTTTGGACAATTGTCTATACTGTAATTTCAATTATTGTTAGCCTCGTTATAAACTTCATCAAAAAGTAACCTTTAAAGTTATTTAGAGAAAAAGGAGAAAAGGTATTATGGGAATAAAAAGCAATAGAAAGACAATTCTATTTTTAATCGTGGCAGTAGTGCTAACAAAGATGTTCCTTTTTTCCAACAACGAAACCACTGTTGTTATAAACAATCAAACGGATCAAACCTTAGAGAATTTAATGTTTCTTTCAAATGCTGGGGAAAAGGATCGGATATTCACATTAGCCCCCCATAGCAAAGTTTCATTTCAATATGATTTAGGTGGATTCAATGAAAACGCCGCCAGTTTTCATCAGATCGATCCGTCGGGTCGCAGGAGAAGCTACTCGATTATAGGATACATCCATCGACTTTACACTGAGATTCATATTGAAATTACTTCAATTGACCAGAATGGAGAATTAAAATTCGATGTAGAAGTTTTTTAACAATGGAACGATATTATTTTTATATGGTATACAAAAGGTTAACTTGCCTATTCAATGGGTATAATTAAAAAAGCTAGTAAATTGTATAAAAACGAATAATAGATAGATGGAGGTATTGTTATGAAAGTAGTAGCAATTGTAGGAAGTATCAGTGAACAATCTAAGAATAAAAAGCTTGCAGAATTTATGCAGAAAAGATTTAAAGATAAGCTGGATATTGAAATCATGCTATTGAATGATATGCCGATGTATAATGAGGACATCGAGCTGAACCCACCAGCAGTGGTAGATGAAATGAGAAAACAGATTCGGGAAAGTGAAGGACTCCTTATTCTAACACCAGAATATAATCACTCCATTCCAGGGGTATTAAAGAATGCACTGGATTGGTTCTCTAGAGTTGAGCGAGTGATGTTAAATAAACCGACAATGATTGTGGGTGCTTCTATGGGCGCACTGGGAACAGTTAAGGCGCAGCTTCATTTAAGAGAGATCTTAAATTCTGGTGGCGTAGGTGCCATTACTCTTCCTAGAAATGAAGTTTTTATTGGCAGTATACAAGATAAGGTGGATGAAGAAGGATATCTAAATGATGAGTCTACCATTCAATTTTTAGATACTGTGGTAGAACAATTTATTGATTGGGCAAAGAAGATTCAATAATTTTAAAATAGGATAGATTTGGACTGACCGCTTCATTCCATGCAAATAACAACTACTAAGGAAACCTCTTTAGTAGTTTTTTGTATTTTAAATGAAGAAATTGTAACCCTATTGTTATTTGATAAAGCAATGAAAAAAGATATAATGGACTTAGAAAAGACAGCTTAGAAAAGGGGTGCATAGAATGAATCGACATATTGTAAAGGGTGTATTGGCTGTACTCGCTTTTACCATATTCTGTGTTTGGCAGAATAATCATATTCAAATAACCGAGATCAACTATGAAAATAAGAAAATAAAAGAGGACTTGAAAGGCTATAAAATTGTCCAAATCTCAGATCTCCATAATAAAAGGTTTGGAAAAGATCAGAAAAGAATATTAAATAAAATAAAAAGTATCCATCCCAATATGATCGTCATCACTGGGGATCTAGTGGATTCTAGAAGAACGGATATGGAGGTTGCTATGGAATTTGTAAAGGGAGCAATAGAAATCGCTCCTGTTTATTACGTATCGGGCAATCATGAAATTCGGGGCAGAATATATGAAGAAGTAAAGGAGCAGCTATTGGCTGTTGGTGCAACTGTAATGGATAATGCCAAAACAGAAATAGAAGTAGGAAATAGCAAAATAGAGCTCCTTGGGTTACTGGATCCTCTTTATAGAGGGCGTGCTTATTTAAAAAATAATTTAGAAGAATTAACGAAGGAAGAAAGTGATACTTTGAGAATTTTATTATCTCATCGACCGAACTTTATGGAAATCTACGCAGAAAGCAAGGTAGATCTAGTATTTTCTGGCCATGCTCACGGTGGGCAGGTTCGACTACCATTTTTAGGCGGCATGATAGCTCCGGATCAAGGTTTATTTCCTAAATATACAAGTGGTACTCATACCATAGGAGATACTACCATGGTGATCAGCAGAGGCTTAGGAAATAGCATTGTGCCCATTCGAATTTTTAATCGACCAGAGATTATTGTTCTAAATCTAAAATAGAATTTATCCGCTTAATTTTATAACTTGCACCATATTAAACTGAAGCGTAACTTAAATTCTTGAGTAAATAAAATGAAATTTAAAATTTAAGGTGTTGAAAATTAAGACTGTGATATAATAGAGTAGAAAGGTGCCGAAAAATAGGCAGATGATGCTGAAAAAAGGGCGGTGATGATTTGAAGGATTTATTCACAAAAAAGCAGTTTGAAAAGATACTGAACCATGTGGGAGAAGGCGTTCAACTGATCGATGCACAGGGTAGAATTGTATTCTGTAATGCCGTGGCAGCGCAATTGGATAATATACAAAGAGAAGAGGCCATCGGAAAGTATATCTTAGATATTTATCCATCCTTGACGGAAGAAACCAGTACCATTATGAGGGCCATTCGAACCAAGGAGCCTGTATTAAATGTGCAGCAAAGCTTCATTAACTATAAAGGGCATAAGATTACGACAGTGAACTCCTCGATTCCAATTCTAGACGGAGATCGAATCTTAGGTGCTTTAGAGGTTTCAAGAGACATCACTCAGGTAAAGGCACTGTCGGAAAAGCTTTTAGATCTCCAGGAAAAGCTATATGCCAATACGAAGTCCGTTAAAAATGCCAGAGAAAATAGCTTGGCAAAATATACGGTAAAGGACCTAATTGGTAGCAGCGATATCATGGTAAAGCTTAAAAACAGGATTTTAAAAGCTGGAGAAACAGGTTCTCCTGTTATGGTTTTTGGGGAAACTGGTACGGGTAAGGAATTGGTTGCTCAATCTGTGCACAATGCCAGCAAAAGACGGGAACAGCCCTTTATCGCTCAAAACTGTGCAGCTATTCCTGCCAGCCTTCTGGAGAGCATTCTATTCGGTACGGTGAAAGGGAGCTTTACGGGTGCAGAGGATCGAATCGGTTTATTTGAACTTGCAAATGGAGGCACTTTGTTTTTAGATGAGATTAACTCCATGCCACTAGAGCTACAGGCAAAGCTTTTAAGGGTACTTCAAGAAGGCTATATAAGACGAGTAGGAGATGTTCGTACGAAACATGTAGATGTTCGAATCATTACGGCGATGAATATGGACCCCGTGGAAGCAGTTCAAACTGAGCGGCTTCGGAAGGATTTGTTCTATCGTTTAAACGTTGTGTCTATCAAAGTCCCTGATTTATCGGAGCGAAAAGGAGACATTAAGGATTTGGTTCAATTTTTCATACAGAAGTTTAACTACATGCTGCATAAGCAAGCCCTTGGTGTGACGGATGAAGTGATGAAGATTTTCATGCTGTATGATTGGCCTGGCAATGTCAGAGAGCTGGAGCACGTTATTGAAGGGGCAATGAATGTAATGGAAGGCAGATTCATTACGGCAGAAGACATATCCTATCAATTGCAGGGTATCGACTTGAGGGAGAAAGAGGATTGTAATACGGAAAATTTAGATTCAAAGGGATTGGACTTAAAGAGCAAGCTTGAGAAAATGGAAGAAAGGTATATCCGAGATGCCCTAGAGGATTGTCATGGCAATATTACTGTTGCTGCAAAAATATTGGGCATACCTCGGCAAACCTTACAATATAAAAAGATGAAATATGATTTATAAAAAAGATTCCTAAAAAAACAACTGCTCAATTTTGGGCAGTTGTTTCTCTATAAAAGCATATTATTATTTTTAAATACCCACTATTAATTAATGCAATCAGGGAATTACATGTAAAAATGAACATTATAAAAAATAAAAAGAATTTATTCACTTATATGGGATTCATTTTAGATTTTGGCACAGGAATTGCACATAAATAATGTGGTTACAATGCATTAAAAAATTAATGTGAGGAGAGATAAAAATGAAAAAAGGATGTCCTTACGGAACACATAGGGTAATTGAGCCGAAAGGTGTTTTACCGCAACCAGCGCTTAAGATTTCTAATGATATGGAGATTTATGATAACGAAATATTAATTGATGTACAGACATTGAATATAGACTCAGCCAGCTTTACTCAAATTAAAGAGGAAGCCAATGGTGATTTAGAAAAAATAAAGGAAATTATGCTAAACATTGTTGAGACAAAAGGAAAGCATCAGAATCCTGTGACTGGCTCTGGTGGAATGTTGATTGGAACCGTAGAACAAATTGGACCAGCCATGGAAGGAAAAACAAATTTAAAGGTAGGCGATAAAATTGCTACGTTAGTATCCTTATCCCTAACACCTTTGAGAATAGATCATATTAAAGAAATTCGTAAAGATATCGATCAAGTGGATATCGAGGGCAAGGCAATTTTATTTGAAAGTGGCATCTATGCTGTTATTCCTGAAGATCTTCCAGAGAACCTAGTTCTTTCTGTATTAGACGTTGCAGGAGCTCCTGCGCAAACTGCAAAGCTGGTAAGACCAGGACATACTGTAGTAATCATTGGTGGAACAGGAAAGTCTGGAATGCTCTGTTTATACGAAGCAAAAAAACGTGCCGGCGTTACTGGCAAAGTAATCTGTGTCGACTACAGCGAGAAGAATCTTGAAAGAGCAAAATCAGCGAATTTAGCAGATGCATATATTGCAGCAGATGCTACGGATGCAGTAGGTTTAATGGAAAAAATTAAAGCTGCAACAAATGGAGAGATGGCAGATATCGTAATCAATTGCGTTAACATCCCCAATACAGAAATGGGCAGTATTTTATCTGCTAAAAATGATGGACTGGTTTACTTCTTTAGTATGGCGACAAGCTTCACAAAGGCATCTTTAGGGGCTGAAGGTGTAGGGCAAGATACAACCATGATGATGGGGAATGGATACACCAAAGGACACGGTGAAATCGCCCTTCAAATCATGAGAGAGAGTGAAGTTCTAAATAGAATGTACCAAGAGCTATACGCTTAATTATTTGATATCTATATTTAAAGTATAAATTGATAGAATAAATTACCCGAGGAGGATTTGGTATGTCTAATTATAAAAATATTGAAATGTGGGCAAATGTAACGGAAGAAGAATGGAATAACTGGCAATGGCAAGTTAAAAATAGAATCACAAATGTAGAGGACTTAAAAAAGGTAATCAATCTAACTGATGAAGAAGAAAAAGGGATCAAGGAATGTCTTAAAACATTAAGAATGGGAATTACCCCTTACTACGCTTCTTTAATGGACAAAGATGATCCGAATTGTCCAGTTAGAAAGCAAGCAGTTCCAATTATGACAGAGCTTCATAAAAGTGATGCGGATATGGATGACCCTCTTCATGAGGATGCGGATTCTCCAGTACCAGGACTAACACACCGATATCCAAACAGAGTATTGTTATTAATCACAGACATGTGTTCTATGTACTGTAGACACTGTACAAGAAGAAGATTTGCAGGACAAAACGATACAGCCATGCCAATGGACAGAATCGACGCTGCCATTGAGTACATCAGAAGAACACCAGAGGTAAGAGACGTTCTTTTATCTGGTGGAGACTGTCTATTAGTATCTGATGAAAAATTAGAATATATCATCAGTAAATTAAGAGAAATTGAGCACGTTGAAATTATTCGTTTAGGAAGTAGAACACCTGTAGTTATGCCACAAAGAATTACACCAGAGCTTGTAGGTATGCTGAAGAAATACCATCCAATCTGGTTGAATACCCACTTCAATCATCCAAAGGAATTAACTGAAGAAACGAAAAGAGCGCTAACTTTATTAGCGGATGCAGGAATTCCTCTAGGAAACCAATCTGTACTTTTAAGAGGCGTTAATGATTGTGTTCATATCATGAGAGATTTAGTTCATGGATTAGTAAAAAATAGAGTAAGACCTTACTATATTTATCAATGTGACCTTTCCATGGGTATCGAGCACTTTAGAACACCGGTTTCAAAAGGAATCGAGATCATTGAAGGTTTAAGAGGTCATACATCAGGATATGCAGTACCTACATTCGTAGTAGACGCTCCTGGTGGTGGCGGAAAGATTCCAGTAATGCCAAACTACGTAGTTTCTCAATCTCACAATAAAGTGATTCTTAGAAACTATGAAGGGGTGATTACGACTTATACAGAGCCAGAGAAGTACGTAGAAAACTGTACTTGTCCAGTATGTAAAGGTGAGAAAAAAGTAAAGCTTCACGGTGTAGCAGGATTAATGCAAGGAAATGCAATTGCCCTTGAACCTGCCGAGCTTGACAGACATAATCGTGGTAATAAATAAAACAGCGTTATCACCGATTATATAAAGCAATCATAACAAATAAATAGGAGGACTTAGGTCCTCCTATATTTAAGGGTGATTCCATGGCGTTATTTAATTTAATATACCCTCATTATAAGGTGGTGTCTCTCATCGGTATGGCGAAGAATGCAGGAAAAACCATGACGCTGAACCATATCATAGAATCTGCAATGGAGCAAAATGTAACCATTGGATTGACATCAACGGGTAGGGATGGGGAGAAGGAAGATATCGTTACTAGAACGGAAAAACCAACGATTTACGTTGAAAGAGGTACGATTATTGCCACCGCAAAGGAGCTTCTATTAAAGTGTGAAGCAAAAATAGAGATCCTCGAAGTTACGGAATATAATACTTCTTTAGGAAGTGTGGTTATAGGGCGGGTTCGTTCTGCTGGATTGATAGAACTTGCAGGACCCGATGTCAATGCCTATATGAAAGATGTCGTAGATAAAATACGAGGTTATGGAGCGGAGCTTGTTCTGATTGATGGTGCAATCGATCGGAAAAGTGCAGCGTCTCCTTGGCTGGCCGAGGCAGCGGTCCTATCTACAGGAGCTACCATCAGCCGAAGTGTTGAAGTGGTAAAAAATGAAACGCTCCATCAAGTAGAGCTTTTCAGATTAGAACAAATTGAGGACGAAGCTGTTAAAGAAATTGCAATGAAAATACATGAAAAAAAAGGATATGCTTTTATCAATAAAGACGGATCTGTAGAGGAATTATCCATACAGACCGCACTAAATTCAGGATGCATTATTGGCAGTGCAATTAACGAGCATACAAAATATGTCATCGTCAGTGGTTCCTTAGTGGCGAGAACCTTAGCTGATATGATGGAGGTCTGTCCTTATTATAGGGATATTACCTTTATCGTCCAAGATGCTACGAGGATTTTTATTGACCGAAAGTATTGGAAAGCTTTTCGAATGAGAGGAGTCAAAGTGAAGGTCGTGCACCCCATCAATCTTTTAGCCGTGACTACGAATCCATACGGGCCGGAAGGATACTTTTTTGAACCTAGGGCATTCGTAGAATTAATGAGGACTGCACTAGACCCTATGCCTGTTATTGACGTAAAGCTGGAGGGATAGAATATGTTGGATCATTGGATGAGTATTCAAACGAAGAAGGAAATCGGTCTTGTGGATGTTCTAGAGAAGCTGGTGATTATTTCAGCATATGGGTTGTGGAAGAAGAATAGCCTTCAGCCATTTTGCCCTGACAGCATACAATGCTTAAATGGGGAGCTGGAAGCCGTAGCTCAAATGAAGGGCCTCATTGAAAACAGTCCCAGTGTTTCGAACGGAATCATTCGACTTTTAAGAGAGATTAAGGATGTTCGAGGTTCCTTAGAACGGTCTATAAGAGATGAAATACTCAATGAAGTAGAGTTATTTGAGATTAAAAATCAGCTGATGGTAATGATGGAAATTAGAAAGCTTTTACTGAAAGAGGAAAGAATCTCTATTGAAAAAGTCAAGTTGATGGAAATGGACGATATAGTAAAGCTTTTAGACCCCGAAAACTCTGGTATGAGAACCTTTTATATTTACGATCAGTATTCCACCTTATTAACAGATATTCGGGATAAAATAGCAAATATAGAGAAACAAATGTGGATATTGAAGAAAAAAAACAAACGGGTTTTAGAAAAAGACTCGGAGGCTTCAATCCCTGAATATATAGATGAAGATTTGAATCGTTTGACCTTGGCGCTGGATCAACTAAAAATGCAGGAAGAAGAGGAAGAACTGAGAATTCGCCAATGGCTATCTCAGGAGATTAAGAATCATTATGATATTATTTTTCAAAACATCCATGCAATAGGTGAACTGGATTTCATATTGTCGAAAGCGAGATTCGCCATAGAGAGCAAATCTGTAAGACCGGAGATAATCCAAAATCAGAAGATCCGCTTTGTAGAGGGGAGGCATATTCCTTTAGAGAGCCATTTGAAAGAAAAAGGTGCTGTGTACACTCCGGTGGATATAAAAATTCATAAAGGTGTAACCGTAATTACGGGGGCAAATATGGGTGGGAAAACCATCTCTTTAAAATTAATCGCCTTAATTACAGCCATGGCGCAGCTAGGATTCTATGTTCCTGCAAAAAGTGCTACCGTAGGACTATTCGACTTTATTTATTTTTCCTCTGGGGATCAACAATCCTTGCAATCTGGACTTTCTACCTTTGGAGGAGAGATCCATGGCATCAGCCAAGTTTTAGGCAGAAATGGAGAAAAGGGTCTTTTGCTCATCGATGAGCTGGCAAGAGGAACGAACCCTATGGAGGGATACGGGATTTCGAAAGGGATCATTACGTATTTGAAGAAATCCACCTTCATATCCATTATAACCACACATTTTGATGGTTTGAGTAATATGGAAGATATTCAGCATCTCCAAGTGGTCGGATTAAAAAACATCAATTTGGAAGAAATGAAAAGGGAGCTATCCAAAGTAGATGGAAAGAAGCAGGTATTAGAGAAATACATGGATTATAGGCTGGAAGAAATGAAATCTTCGGCGGAGGTACCTCGAGACGCCATATTAGTAGCACGACTGATGGGACTGAACGAAGAGATTTTAAATATTGCAAAAGAAGCAGTATCAGAAGCCAATAGATAGGAGGAGCAAGCGTGAGCAAATTAAATTTAGATCAAAATTTAATTCAAAAAGCAAGGAATGCAGCGTTTCATATCACAAACGATGTGCAGGACTTTATAGAATCTCATACAACTGTTGCAGTAGAGAGAACGATTTGTAGACTATTAGGGATCGACGGAGTGGACGAAACAGAAACACCTCTGCCAAATGTTATCGTGGACCACATCGTACAAGGTGGTGGTCTTTCACAAGGTGTAGCTTATTGGATCGGGAATGCTATGGTTCAAACAGGAAAGACGCCACAGGAAATTGCTGAAGCTGTTGGAAAGGGAGAGTTGGATCTCATCAAGCTTTCTGCTGGAGATCGTAGTGCCATTGCAGCTGCTATCAACGAAATTGCAGTAAAAACTGCAGATAGAATCAGAGAAAATAGAAGAACAAGAGAAAACTATATCGATACATTAGGCGAAGGAAAAAAACCATACCTCTATGTAATTGTTGCCACTGGAAATATTTTTGAAGATGTTATTCAAGCACAATCTGCTGTAAGACAAGGGGCAGATGTTATTGCCGTTATTCGAACCACAGGACAGAGCTTACTGGACTACGTTCCTTATGGGCCTACAACGGAAGGGTTTGGTGGAACCTACGCCACACAGGAAAACTTTAGAATCATGAGAAAAGCATTGGACGAGGTTGGAAAAGAAGTAGGTCGCTATATTAGACTTTGTAACTACTGCTCCGGACTTTGTATGCCAGAAATCGCTGCCATGGGTGCCATGGAAAGATTGGATATGATGCTCAATGATGCCCTATACGGTATTTTATTCAGAGATATCAACATGCAAAGAACATTAGTCGATCAATATTTCTCAAGAATAATCAATGGATTTGCCGGAATCATCATCAATACTGGAGAAGACAATTATTTAACCACAGCCGATGCCGTTGAAGAAGCTTATACAGTTCTTGCTTCCCAATTCATCAATGAGCAATTTGCTTTAAAAGCTGGTATTCCAGAGGAGCAAATGGGTCTTGGCCATGCTTTCGAAATGGATCCAAATCTTACAAATGGTTTCTTATTTGAATTAGCACAAGCTCAAATGGCGAGAGAAATATTCCCGAAAGCACCACTAAAATATATGCCGCCAACTAAGTTTATGACAGGCGATATATTTAAAGGGCATATTCAGAATGCATTATTCAATATTACTTCTATTTGGACGAACCAAGGAATTCAATTATTGGGAATGCTTACAGAAGCCATTCATACGCCACATATGCATGATAGAGCGTTATCCATCGATAATGCAAAATATATCTTTAATAATTGTAGAGATTTAGGGGAAGAAATAGAGTTTAAGCAAGATGGGCTAATCCAAAAGAGAGCACAAGAAGTTCTGAAGGACGCAACCGCTTTACTAGAGCAAATCGAAAAAGATGGATTATTTGTTACCATCGAGGGTGGTAAATTTGGTGGCGTAAAAAGATCCAGAACAGGTGGTAAAGGTTTACATGGTGTAGTTAGAAAAACTGAAGGCTACTTTAATCCTTTCATAGATTTACTTTTAAGAGGGGAGCGATAATATGTTGGTACAACAAGTCGATTTAACCAAAGTAAAACCGTACGGGGATACCTTAAACGATGGCATGACCCAGCTGAGCTTTACACTACCTGTACCTTTTGGTGAAGAGGGTAAGGAAGCAGCAAGACAACTCGTTGCAAAAATGGGCTTAACAGAGCCAAGTGTAGTTAACATGCAAGATTTAGGAGACGGCTACACCTACTTTATCGTATACGGTAAATGTCAGCATTCTGTAGACTATACTTCCATCGTAGTTCCAAAGGTTGAAGGGGATGTTATGGAAAAGGAAGAAGTAGAAGAATATATTGAAAAAAATATTGGAAGAAATGTGGTTATCGTTGGTGCATGTACAGGAACCGATGCCCATACGGTAGGGATCGATGCCATCATGAACATGAAGGGCTATGCTGGACACTATGGATTAGAAAGATATAAAGGAATAGAAGCGTATAACCTGGGTAGCCAGGTGCCAAATGAGGAATTAATTGCAAAGGCCATTGAATTAAAGGCAGATGCCCTTTTAGTTTCTCAAGTAGTTACGCAAAAAGATGTTCATATCATGAATATGACAAACCTAGTAGAGTTACTAGAGGCGGAAGGTTTGAGAGATAAGCTGATCGTCGTTGGTGGTGGACCAAGAATTTCTCATGAACTAGCAAAAGAGCTTGGTTACGATGCAGGTTTTGGCTCTGGAAGCTATGCAGAGGATGTCGCATCCTTTGTCGTTACTCAAATGGTAGAAAGAAAATTAATTTAGATTCCAAGTGTTGTTTAAAATAAATAAATAAATAGGAAAAAGAAAAAATTCTCCACTGCAGGGGGATTTTTTCTTTTTTTTGTGTATAAAGACCATTACATTTTTATGATATTAATAAAAAGCGCAGGAAGGAATTGTATAAGCTTATGTAGAATAACATAATTATACATAAGATGGGAATATGAGGTAAACATGTATATTATAATTGTTTAAACTGTTTTCTAAATTGAGAAAGGAGGTATTGAAATGTTTTGGCGGTATAATTCAACTGTTAAACTTAGGGAGCTTGAAGATAAAAATTTACTAAAACTGGAGTCCGAAAATTTAAAAAACAGGGCTGGGATGGAGCCCACTCGAACGCTGAAGCAAAGTGTAAGGATGATATTGATAGGAATATTTTTTGCCATAACATTAACAGCTTTTGAATATGCTTTAAAAAATTTTGAAATCTCGGATTTTCTAAGGAAAGTATTTCAGTTTGGATTCTTTGGTTCTCTTGTAGGAATATTAAGCGTTCCCTATGGACTGTATCATCTAATAAAAAGCTTGAAATAAAAGTCTTAATAAAAAATGCCACAGGATTATGGAGTTTTATTACTTTTATCTGCCAATTATGACATTTAAACGACCAGTTCTGCAATGTAGATTAATAATTTTTAACAGGTGATATATTTGTATTAAACAATATTGACACTTAGTGTCAACACCCATTGCGTCTTTTACTATAAAAAAGGAGGAATTTGAATGAACAAAAAGAGTAGATTAATATTATCTGTATTCATGATTGTAACAATGATACTCTCATTGAATATAACTGTTTTTGCAGAAGAGCTTGTAACGGATAAGATAAAAGCTGAAACTATTGAAATTCAAATTTTAAATAGTGAAGATTTTAGTGAGACGCCTATACCTGGAATGGAATTAGAAAATTCTAATTTTAGGGCTAATAATACAATTGTACCATTTCTCATTCGTTCTGGTAACACTGAAGAAGTGGAGGTTTATATACACTATGCAGGCACTAAAATGGCGAATGCTGTAAGATTTAAGTCTTTGACATTAAAAGAATGTAATTTAGTACTCCCAGAAAAGACATATAAAACTTTTAAACCAGCACCACCATATTTATACTCGACTCATACTTTTCCTGCTGGAATAATAGGAAGTGTAAAAATTGGTGATATTTTAGTACCTACAAATAAATCCAGTGTTAAAGTCAATACCTCTGATTTGCAGGTTTTTTATATGACTGAAGGTTGGAATAGCTACTCAAATATAGTTGGCTGCTGGACATTAAACTAGTATAAATATAGGAGGAATACAGCAATGGGTGACTTTTTAGAAAACTTAATAGAAACATATAAACATAAAGTTGTTCCAGGAAAGAAAAGTGTGGAAGAAATAATACGGTTATTATCTCTAAAGCTAACATTGGCTGAAATGGATAGCACCTCTGTTTCTCAAAGTTACTTAGATATCGTCAAATGTAACATGGTTCATAGTATGCTTAATGAAGAAAAAAAGCTGGACAAGGAATCTTTAGATATCGTTATTTATAAAGTAATAGAGGATGAAAGAAGTGCTATCTATTATAAAGATATTAAGAGAACAAACCAAAAAGAAATTATTATTTTCTGCGAAAGGAATCTAGAATTTTTTGAGTCCAATTCAAACTCATTAATAATGAAGATATGGCTCATACAAGGAGTCGATTTTTATGACTATAATAATAATACATGGAAATTAATAAATTATTTATCTTTGTTATACAGGTATGAAACTGATTGTTAATTAATGAGTTATTCCAGATATAGATAAGATCTATAGCATAGAATCTAAAATAGGAAATCTTGAAAAAATAGAATTTAGATTTAGTTGCAATGCAATAAGGGACAAAATTCAAACTTACCAACAGAGTATTAGGATTGCATTTATTGTTGCAGATAGACCGGAAGACATATTGAATGATGTTGAATCCAATTATAATATAAGCGGTACAGAAGTAAAAATAAATGATGAGGTGTATTATCCAATATACAGAAACGATGATAATCAATTAAATAGTTTATATAAAGAGCTTGAGATAGGAAATAAGGTTGATAGAATAATAATGGCTTCGCATTAAGGAGAAGGCTGGCAGTATGAAAATATTGAGGATACAGCGACTGCGTACAGAGATTTAGGAATGGCGGACTTTATGAGCAGCGTTGTCCGTTCATTGTCTAACAAGGGAAATCAGTAACGTTTATATCAAATAGAAGAGAGGATATCTAAAGTTAGGTATCCTCTTTTTTATTTTTACTGATATAGAAAAATATGTAATTTAAGCAGGTAAATAGTCTCACGTATCGAATTAATAGTATGAAGCAAATTACAATGAAGGAGGAATTCTGTCGTGAAATTGACTATTGGCATTTGTGATGATGACTCTGTTCATGTTGATTTGATTAAAAGTTACATTGAATCTATGAATATTCCTTGTAAAGTGGATTATATCTTAGCCTATAGTGGGGAAGAACTTTTGGAACAATTGAACAAAAATATAGTGGACATTGTATTTTTAGATATAGAAATGAAAACACTGAATGGAATTGAAACCGGAAAAAAAATTCGAGAATTCACTGAAGATACGATCATTGTGTATCTAACAGGGTACAGACATTATGCAGTAGAAGCCTTTGAGATTGAATCCTTTCATTATTTAATAAAACCTATTATGGAAACGAAATTTGTAAAGTTAATGGAGCGAATATTAACCAGAATTGAAGAAAAAAAGACATTTAGAGATAGAGAAAAAATATTATCAATAAAAACTAGAGATCATTTAATTCAATTACAGTACGATACGATTTATTATTTTGAGAAGTACTTTAGAAAATTAAAGGTGCATACATCGGATAAAACTATAGAATTTTATGGTTCTATGAATGATTTATTAGAGGAAATTGATACCTCGTATTTTATTAGATGCCACCAAAGCTATATAGTGAATAAGCATAAAATTAGAGGAATACAGGGAAATACTATTGTACTGGATAGAGCAGAAAATTTCTGTATTCCAATAAGTAGAACATACAAGAAAGAAATAATGAGCATTTTCTATGCGAAGCTGTTTAGCTGATAATAAATAAAAATAGAGAGATGAGAAATAGGGGTGTTGCATAAAATACTGGAGGGATTATATATGGAAAACCTATTAATGATGAATATTTTTACGAACACTTTGGATATTTATGCTTTGTATTATTTTTTAAAAAAGATTTTGGGAAAAACAGAAAAAAATGAAATAAGTGTTTTCTCTTTATTGAGTATAGCAATAGTCCTTAGTACTTTAATAAACACTAAAGCTGGTTTAGTGAAGATAACTTCTATTACTACAATGACAATCGTGTTAACATTAATATTTAATTGGATATTTAGCAAAAGTAAGTTGTCAAAAAGTTTTGCATTGGTAATTATGGGGTTGACGCTAATGTTCTTAATAGAATTAATAGTAGTAAATGGTTTAAGTGTATTTTTTAAGATTTCTCCAAAACTTTTACTAGAGGTTAATTTCTATAAGTTAATGGCTGTTATTCTAACTAAGCTTTTATTTATTACAGTAGTAAGCCAAGGTGAGAATTTATTTAAGGAAATGTATACCTGGATTAAGCAGTTAAATATATATCCTGTTTCGATACTAATCATAGTGAATTTATGTATTGTTTTTATGACGTTTATTTTTTACAGCTATATAGATATAGGCGGTCATAGAGAGCTTATTTATATCATAGGTATGGGAGGCGCAGCAGTAGTAGTAAGCTGCGTTATTGCTTGGATTATTAAGAAAATGATAGAACAGCAGAATAAAGAATTTTTATTTCAAATAAAGGAAAAGGAATATGAAAACCAACAAATATATTTAGATCATATTCAGGAGGTTATTCAAACCCTGAGAGCCCAAAGACACGACTTTAATAACTATGTAAGCACTATTTATGGACTAATACACCTAGGAAAGATAGAAGAAGCTAAAAAGTATATTTTAAATCTTTCAAAGGACGTGGTGGACTTAAATGAGATCGTGAATGCATGCCATCCTGTAGTAGGTGCCATATTAAATATGAAAAAGGAAAAGGCAGCTAGAAGTAAAATAGATTTTAATGTTGATGTAGATCTACCCACTAAATTACCATTTGAGTTTGTAGATATATCCACTATATTGGGAAATTTATTGGATAATGCTATTGAAGCCTGTGAAAAAATATCGAATGATTGTAAAAAAATATATATACAGATTTATATTAAAGATTTCCATATGATTATAAAAATAGAAAACAGTAAAAGTGATCAAGTAATTTTGAAAAGCGACAATTTAATTGGATATTTGACAACAAAGCTTGACAAAGAAAACCATGGCTTAGGTCTTAAGAATGTAAGAAAGGCCGTTCTTAAATACGATGGAATGCTCAATATAGAAGATAAAGGAAAAGAGTTTTTAGTGGATATAGCACTTCCTTTAAAGGAAGTCTTAGTTGAGGTAGAAGCGTAGTCATTTTGTCTAGGAAATAGAGCTATCGTAAATAAAATAAACGAACATTGTATTACATAATATGTAAAAAATCTGCTAATTATTACATTTAGACTACCAGTTATGCAAAGTATATTGAATAAAATCTAAATAAGTGGTATTTTGAAAAAAGAAAGAAGATTTTGACATTATAGAACTTTTAAGGAAATGGGTGATTAAAATTAACTTTGTAGCTGAGGGACTAGTCAATCGATTAATAGACAATCAAATTATCAGTAAAGAGGACCGAGATATTTATAAATTTGGATTAGAGGTATTTCTCTCATTAGTTACTAAAATAATATTGCTTACGATGATCGCCTATATTTTTGATGTAATGGTAGAAATGTTTATTTTTGCCACAACCTTTTTTGTTTTAAGAATTAATGCAGGCGGTTACCATGCGAAAACCTTTTTAGGATGCTTTATTACAACGGTCATATTTACATTTGTTACGATCAATGTTTTGTCCAATATACCAACTCCATTTTATTTTACATTAATAATCCTGGCGATTGCCAATGTATTGATATTTTTATATGCTCCAGTAGATACACCGAATAAAAGATCAACACCTAAGGAATATGCCATATATAGAAGAAGAAGCTTAAGGTTTGCAGCTCTATTTACCTTAGGAATAATAGTTATTTACTTTGCAGATGCTTCAAAACTTTATTATTGTAACATTGGGGTTTTTGCATTCTTCATAGAATCCATTACATTAATCCCATTAGTTAATAAAAAAAATATAAAACAAAAGAAGGGGGATTCACCATGAAAAAGAGAAACATTTTGTTAAGTCTGTTGGCATTAGTTGCTGTTAATTCAGCTACCTTAGGGGCAGGAGTTTATTGTCTGGGATTCCTGTACCAACCAGAATGCCCAGAAAGATTGAAAAAGAACTAGAAGTATTAAGGGAAGGAATTGCTTTTGCATAAGTAATTCTATAGGGAATAGATAGAAAAAAAGGTCCAATATTAGCTATATATCCAGCTAGTATTGGGCTTTTTATGTGAAGTATATTTTTCCTCCAATTGGAAATAATTCTAAAAACTAAAGGAGGAATGGTAGCGTGGAACGAGATGTAATGATTAAGCAGATGATTCTTGTAACGGACGGACAGTCCAATGTAGGTGGTAGCCCCATTATAGCTGCTGAAAAGGCATATAGAAACGGAATAATTGTGAATACCATAGGGATTGTAGATGGCAAAGAGAGCAATGAAGATGCACTGAATGAAATTGTAGAGATAGCGAAAGCAGGCGGTGGAACTTACGAATATAGCTATATCAATGAACTTTTCCAAACCATGCAGAGCTTAACCTATCAAACTGTAAATAAAACCCTTCAAGAGGTTGTCAGTAAACAGCTGAAGGAGATGATTGGTCAAGAGATTCACAGTATGGAGCCTGCCTCTAGAAGTAAAATCCTAAACTATATCGATGATTTCTCAGAGGATGTAGGCGTGCAGTGCTGTATTTTATTGGATAGTAGTGGGAGCATGGCGAATAAAATTCACTTGGCAAGACATAGTATCTTAGATTTAATCCATTCCTTTAAGGGAAGAAGGGGAAAAGTAGAAATCGCAGTGATCGCTTTTCCGGGAGAAAACATGGAAATTTGTAAAGTCCTCCACGATTTCAATGAGGATTCAGCAAGACTGGAAAGAGGTCTTTATAATATTAGTCCAAAGGGTGGAACGCCGACTGCATCGGCCATTGAGGAAGGAATCAAGTTGATCCATAAACAGAGTATGTCGCGGTTAACTTCTAATGAAGTAATCGAAGTGAGCGAATATATTGTTTAGAAATAATTCAAGGAACGGACTTTCAGAAGAATAAGTATATTATTTGAATATCGGTTAATTATCTAGGTAGGGTTTTTAAACCCTACCTTTATATATTTTGAAAAGAGGTGTAATGATGTTCCTACCTTTATTAATGCCTAACACCACAATTGTAGGAAAATGGAATAAAAAGACCTATCGAGTAATGGAAAAACTCGGCGAGGGAGGAATCGGTGCTGTATATAGAGTGGTAGATGTCCTAGATGGCAGAAATTACGCTTTAAAGCTCAGCGAAGATAATTTATCGCTCAACCGAGAATACGAACTTCTAAAAAAATTCGAAGCAATCGATACCATTGTAAGGGTTTATGAAATAGACGATATGCATGTGGGGGATAAAATCTATTATTTTTTACTGATGGAGTATATTCCAGGTATTACATTGAATGAATATAGAAAAAATAGAAGTATATCCGTAGCGGAATCTATAGGAATTGTGATAATTTTATTAAAAGTGATGGGAGAAATTCATAGAAGAGGGTATATATTGGGAGATACAAAGCTGGATAATATCATGGTAAATGGAGAGGGCAAGGTCACCAAGATCATCGATCTAGGCGGTGTAGTAAAAATAAATGCTGGTATTAAAGAATTTACACCGGCTTATGATAGAGCTAGTTGGCAATGTGGTCATCGTGTTGCCGAAGAGTCCTACGATATTTTTAGTGCTGCCATGATTTTAACGCAGCTGTTGCTGGCAAAATTCACCTTCAATCCCAAGGTAAAATCGATCCATAGAGTAAAAGAAGAATTGATGAATAAAAAAATAAATGGCGAATTGAAGGAAAGTTTGATTCCTATTTTAAATGGCGAAAAAAAGGGAGTTAAAGATTTTGCAAATACACTATTAACAATATATAATAAAGAGAGAGCATTGGAAGTTATGAGAAAAAATAAAAGCAGGGATAAAAAGATTAATGTGTATTTTTTCTGTAGCTTATCTTTTTTTATCTACACTGTGATACTAATTTTGAGAAAATAGAATAGTGCAATAAATATATTATGAGAATTGTATATGAAGAAGGAATATTATTACTGACACCGAAATAATTTAAGTAAAGGACAAAGGATGAATATATATGATAGATAAAATAAAAAAAACAATTCATGAGAATAACTTAATAGAGTGGGGGGACCGAATCATCGTAGCGATTTCTGGAGGGCCAGATTCTGTCTGTTTGCTACATAACCTATACCAGTTGAGGGAAGAATATAACCTTGAGCTTTATGGTGCACATTTGAACCATAATTTTAGAGGGATTGATGCCCAAGTGGATGCTCAATATGTTGCCAACCTATGTGAGGAGCTCAACATTCTATGCTTTATTAAAAGTATGGATGTACCACAGTATGCAAAGGAAAAGGGACTATCGTCAGAAGAAGCTGGACGAATTCTTCGATATGAATTTTTCGATGAAATTGCAGAACAAGTGGGCGCCAATAAAATCGCTGTGGCCCATAATGAAAATGACCAAGCAGAAACTGTGCTAATGAGACTTTTAAGGGGAACAGGATTACAAGGATTAACTGCCATCCACATCAATCGAGGGAGGATTATTCGGCCTTTGCTGGGTGTGGACAGAAAAAGCATTGAAGAATATTGCGAGAAATATCAGCTCTCACCAAGAATTGATAAAACGAATCTGGAATCCATCTATAAAAGAAATAAAATCAGATTGGAGCTTATTCCTTATTTAGAGGAACATTATAATCCGAATATTATCGAAAATTTAGTTCGAACTGCGGAGATTTTGAAGGAAGATTTTGATTTCATTGAAGAGCAATCCAGAGAAATTTATAGTGGCTTGATGACGAATCAAAATGAATTCAGTTTAACGCTGCCTTTAGAGGCCATTAGGAATTTGCACCCAGCAATTAAATCCAGGGTGATAAGGCTAGCAGCAGAGCAGCTACTGGGAAGGCAGGAAATATTAGAGTATAAGCATGTACAGAATGTATTG
The DNA here is from genome assembly GCF_000018325.1 of Alkaliphilus oremlandii OhILAs. GTDB lineage: Bacteria > Bacillota > Clostridia > Peptostreptococcales > Natronincolaceae > Alkaliphilus_B > Alkaliphilus_B oremlandii. The sequence goes on from NC_009922.1 coordinate 486,151, forward strand.
GACCTTGTGGAAAAAGGAGCGACAGGTAAAAAGACTGCGCTGCCCTTGGGATTGATCGCTAAAATAAGCTATGAAAACCTTTGCTTCACTACGGAAGCTGAGGAAAGCAGGGCATACGAATATGAACTGCCTCTAGAGGATTTCTTGTACCTGGAAGAATTAGACGGAACCTTTGAAGCTAGAGTATTTGAGCGGAATCAGACACAAGAGATCTCTCGGGATAAATATTGTAAATGCTTCGACTACGATCAGATTAAGAATACTTTAAACGTTAGAAATAGACGGGAAGGCGATAAGTTCTATCCCTTGGGGCTAACCGGCAGTAAGAAGCTCAAAGACTTTTTTATTGATTACAAAATTGATCGAGATGAAAGGGAACGGATGCCTCTAGTTTGTGATGGCAATGAGATTATGTGGGTCGTTGGGCTCAGAATCAGTGAGAAATATAAAATAACGGACAAAACAACGCGAATATTGGAAGTAACCTTTAATAGGGGAGATTCCGAGTAATTTAGCGAAGGTATTTCGGTTGTTTTTAAATATATACTATGGTAAAATAGTAAAATGTAGTAATTTATGCAATAGAGACGAGAGGAGGATTTTGCTTGAAAAAATTTTTTCGAGGGGCTAGTTTTTATATTTTGTTGTTTTTAGTTTTATTAATTATCGTTCAACAATTCGGAAGTCAGCCCCAACAGACAGTAGATGTTGAATTTTCTAGATTATATAGAGCACTTTTAGCAGAGGATGTACATGAGATTTATATGGTTGATCGCTCCATAGAAGGAGTTATGACTATAGATAACGCAAAGGTCAATTTCAAGTCATTTATACCTGAGGTATTTAATGAAAATGAATTTACAGAGTTGATCGATGCGCAGATAAAGAGTGGAACTCTTGAGCTTAAGGCTGCATCCCCAGCGGGAACACCATGGTTTATCAATCTATTGCCATCTGCTCTTATGATATTAATATTCATCGTGTTTTGGTTTGTGTTCATGCAGCAATCTCAAGGCGGTGGAAATCGTGTGATGTCTTTCGGTAAAAGCCGTGCAAAGCTTCATAAAGATGACGAAAAAAGAAAAGTTACTTTTAAAGATGTGGCAGGATTAGATGAAGAAAAGGAAGAACTGCAAGAAATTGTAGACTTTTTAAGAAATCCTAAAAAATATATGGACCTGGGTGCTAGAATACCAAAGGGTATTTTAATGGTTGGACCTCCAGGAACAGGAAAGACTTATTTAACCAAAGCTGTAGCTGGAGAAGCTGGTGTACCGTTTTTTAGCATCAGTGGTTCGGACTTTGTTGAAATGTTTGTGGGGGTTGGTGCTTCTCGTGTACGTGACCTTTTTGAGCAAGCAAAGAAAAGTGCCCCTTGTATTATATTCATCGACGAGATCGATGCTGTAGGTAGAAAAAGAGGTGCAGGTCTTGGCGGTGGACACGACGAGAGAGAACAAACCCTAAACCAATTACTCGTTGAGATGGATGGATTCGGTGCAAATGAGGGCATCATTATTGTAGCCGCAACCAACCGACCGGACATTCTAGACCCTGCCCTACTTAGACCGGGAAGATTTGACCGGGAAGTTATGGTGGGTGTACCAGATATTAAAGGTAGAGAAGAAATATTAAAGGTTCACTCTAAGGGTAAGCCTTTGGCAGAAGATGTAGATTTAAAGGTTATTGCAAGAAGAACTCCTGGATTTACACCTGCTGATATTGAAAATCTTATGAATGAGGCTGCGCTTCTCACTGCAAGAAAGAGCCAAAAGGTCATAGGAATGGCTACGGTAGAAGAAGCCATTACAAAAGTAATTGTTGGGGTGGAAAAGAAGAGTCGTGTCATTAGTGAAAAAGAAAGAAAGCTAACGGCTTATCACGAAGCAGGTCATGCTCTTATCGCAAGACTGTTGCCAAACTTAGACCCTGTGCACCAAGTAACGATTATACCGAGAGGTAGAGCGGGTGGATTTACCATGACCCTACCGCAGGAAGATAAGTATTACGCAACTAAAAAGGAAATGGAAGAGCGCATTGTTGAACTTTTAGGAGGAAGAATGGCAGAAAAACTAGTGCTTCATGATATTAGCACAGGTGCCCAAAACGACTTACAAAGAGTGACTGCAATCGCAAAAGGCATGGTAACGAAATACGGTATGAGTGAGAAACTAGGATCCATGAGCTTTGGATCGGACGAAGAGGTATTTATCGGTAGAGATTACCATTCCACAAGAAATTACTCTGAAGCAGTTGCTGCTGAAATCGATAGTGAAATCAGAAGAATTGTGGACGAGGCTTATGACAGAGCGGAGAAGCTATTGACAGAGCATATGGATAAACTGCACACTGTAGCAAAAGCACTTCTGAAGGTTGAAACATTAGATGCAGACCAATTTGAAATCATATTCAGTGGTGAAGCTTCTATTGAGGAAGAGGATACCGTCGATGAAGCTTTGGAAAAAATTAATGCAGCTGTAAAAGCAAAAAAAGACAGCACATTAACTTTAGACAAAGAAGAAAATAAGGTTGATTTAGATAATGATGATAAAATAAAGTAAAATAATGAGATCGTCTTAAAATAAGGAAAGTTGCTTATTTTAGACGATCTTGCTTTTTATAGATGGAGTAGAATGACATTAAGCTTTATGATACTTTCATAAAAAATAAAAAGTTTGGAAATAATGAAGGAATTTTTTTAAACATATAGAATAGATATTAATATACAGAATAGATGGATGGTTCTTTTAAATTGAATATAAAGACGTGATATAGCTGGATTTTTATTGGGAAACTCCCATTTCTCTATAGTGAAAATCAAAAAGCCATAGAAATATTTCTATGGCTTTTTTTGTACCTTAATACAGGGATGGAAAGGAGAGGATGATGGGGAGAAAGGGGTTTATTTATAGGAGATTGTTAAAAAAATAACAAAAACAAAGGGGGAGAAAAATGTTGGGTTTAATTAGGTTTGATTTAATAGGGTGGATAATGAGCCCGTATATTTTAATGTTTGTAGCAGTGTTTACAGGGATTTTGCTAGGGAACATTAAAATTGGGAAATTTAATTTTGGCGCATCAGGATGTTTATTTACTGGATTGTTTATAGGATGGGCGGTATATGGGTATGGAATAAAGATTCAAGAGGGGCAGAAGGGATTGGAAGCAGCTAAGAGTATGATTTCAGTGGGCGTTGTTCCATCTACGTTCTTCAATTTATTTCTAGTTTTCTTTGTAGTGGCAGTTGGCTTGCTTGCTGCGAAAGATTTGGGGGCTGTTATAAAAAAATATGGCTCTAAATTTGTTGTACTAGGCTTTATAATTACCCTTTCAGGTGCAATAGCAACTTATAGTATGGTTTTACTTAGCCCTATTGATAATCCTTACGAAGTATCTGGGGTGTATACAGGGGCATTAACCAGTTCGCCAGGCCTTGCGGCTGCTATTGAAACAGCAAGAGACCATGCAACTGTAAGGGTGAACGGATTTGGAGATGCAGGTTCTCAGGAACGAGAAAAATTCATGAAGATATTGGATCCTTCCGGAGAAGTATATCAAGAATCCTTGGATTCTTTAACAAATGAACAAGAAAGTCAATTTATTAAAAACGCAGAATCGGGAATTGGACTAGGATATGCAGTAGGGTATCCATTCGGTGTAATTATAGTTATTCTGGCTATAAATTTTCTACCTAAAATTTTTAAAATGAATTTAGAAGAAGAGAAAGAACGGTTCCATAAAGAAATGCAGGAAGCACGTGCCATGGTTAAAGCAGGTAAAGAAATTGTTGAAACTAAATTTGATATTGTTGCATTTACATTTGCCTGTTTCTTTGGATATAGCATCGGTATCATAGAGATATATTTAGGATCTATGATCGGCTATTTTAGCTTAGGGGCTACGGGAGGAGCGTTAATAGGATCTCTGATACTGGGCTATATAGGGAAGATTGGACCAATGAGTTTTAGGATGGATATGAAAGTATTGGGAATTGTCAGGGAATTATCGCTATGCTTTTTCTTAGGCATTGTAGGACTACGATATGGATATCAGGTTTTTGATGCGATCTTGGGTACAGGAGCATCTTTAGCAATCATATCCTTATTTGTAGGGGCGGTAGCAATCCTTGTAGGTTTCTTAGTCGGAAGATATGTATTTAAATTAAACTGGATTATGCTAGCAGGATCCATATGTGGAGGAATGACCTCTACACCAGGATTAGGGGTTGCTATTGATGCCTTAGACAGTGACGATCCAGCAGCGGGTTATGGTGCTGTATATCCATTTGCACTGTTGGGAATGGTGCTATTTACAATAATACTACATAAGTTACCGATGTGATGGAAATAAAGTTCTCATTCCGACTTCTATGTTTTATTGATAGAATATATAGTAGATAGAAATCCAAATAGGAGGGATCATTGTATGGAGCCTTTTGAAATATTTATAAGTGGTTATGCTAAGCTGCCTATGGGCACCACAGCAGAAGAACTATATAAAGTTATAGCTGTGGGGATTCTGGTGGATAAAAATACTGGCGAGATTCTTGATGCAGATTGTACTCTGGTGACGAGTGTAGCAAAAAATCTGGTGAATAAATTGCTCGTAGGAAAAAACATTTTAAGATTTGAGGAAATAGAAAAAGCAATTAATGAAAGATATTTTGGAACTGTAAAAAAATCGCTAATATCCTCTATTAAGAAATGTCACGATAAACTTAAGATAATCTTGGAGGAAGGTCCTGTAGAGGTTTAACAAATATAAAAAATTAATTGAATTCATAATTTAACTCTATTATCTATGAAAGCAAAACTCCCTTTTGTTTTATTAGTAGATATCCAATAGTTAGATACACTGATTTGCTATAAATCGGTGTATCTATTTTTATGAAATTAATTGTGTTAATTTTCATGTAAAAAACTATAAGCTAGGAGGGTTTTAATATGAAAGATAGAATTAGAAAAGATGACCTTAAAGAAAAAGTTATGTCAGCGGAATCTGCAGCTATGCTAATAAAAGATGGAATGATAGTAGCTACAAGTGGATTTACACCTTCGGGATATCCAAAGGCTGTCCCTCTTGCATTGGAAAAAAGGGTGAATGAAGGAGAAGCTATAGGCATAACAGTACTATGTGGTGCTTCCGTAGGGGACGAGTTGGATGGAGCACTGACTAGGTGTGGCGTAATGAAGAGACGGTATCCATATCAGACCAACAATGATTTAAGAAATGCCATCAATGAATCACAGGTTAGCTATCAAGACATGCATTTAAGCCACGTTACTCAATTTATTGATTATGGTTTTTTTGGAAAAATCGATGTAGCGTTGGTTGAGGCACTAGCAATAACCGAAGAAGGCGGCATCATACCTACTACGTCAATCGGTCTGATGCCTCAAGCAATAAAAAATTCTGATATGGTAATTGTTGAAATCAACATGAGTCAGCCCATGGAATTGGAGGGTATGCATGACATTTATATGACTGAAAAGCCTCCTTATAGAAAAGCGATTCCTATAGAGCAAACTGGAGATCGAGTGGGTACTCATTATATTCCATGCCCCCCAGAGAAGATAGCGGCTATTGTTTTTACGGACATACCGGATAAGGTAAGACCACTGGGACCTATAGATGAACCTTCAAAACTGATATCAGGACATATTATTGATTTTTTAAAATACGAAGTGCGTAAGGGAAGACTACCTAAAAACTTATTGCCATTACAGTCCGGAGTAGGATCTGTGGCGAATGCTGTACTAGGAGGTTTAGTTAACTCTGACTTTAAAGATCTCACTTGTTACACCGAAGTGATACAGGATTCTATGCTCGATTTAATTGATGCTGGTAAGGTGACGATAGCTTCTGGAACTGCATTAACACCATCAATAGAGGGACTTAAAAGATTACATGAGAATATGAAGCATTATGCGAAACACTGTATATTACGACCTATGGAAATTAGTAATAATCCAGAAGTTATAAGACGCTTAGGCATAATTTCAATGAATACGGCGATAGAGGTAGATATATATGGACATGTAAATTCCACCAATATTATGGGATCAAGAATGATGAATGGAATCGGAGGCTCAGGAGATTTTACTAGGAATGCGTATCTATCTATATTCACTACCGTTTCTACTGCAAAAAATGGAGAAATATCTTCTATTGTACCTAAGGCATCTCATATAGATCATACAGAGCACGATGTTTCTGTGGTGGTTACAGAACAAGGGCTAGCAGACTTAAGGGGCACATCTCCTAGGGAAAGAGCGAGAAAGATTATACAAAACTGTGCCCATCCAGATTACAGGGATATGCTTATGGATTATTTAGAGAGAGCAGAAAAAACTAAATTTAAATATCAGCCACATTTATTGGATGAAGCTCTTTCTTGGCACGATCGATTTTTAAAGACTGGAAGCATGAAAGTCGATAAAAATCAATCTAGAGATATAAGTGACCTGATTGCCTCTTCAAAGGAGTAAATGAAAAGGTTATAAAATATAAAATATGATGAGGAGATATATTGAAGGTTTCTGCTACACAAAATTTAAATAAAGAAGCTTTAAATTAAGTATAGAGCAGAACGATATAGATCTAAAAGGTTGATATCATTGTTGTAAAATTTGTGTAATTTGTAGAAAAAAAGTTGCAACTATTGCCAAAAACCTGTAGAATACAGGTAGAACTGCAATTTATAATTCACGTTTTGCAAGTTATGAAACAAAAATTGCAATTATAAAAAAGTTTGGTTTTGAAAAGAGTTTATATGCTTAATTTCATACAACATAACAGTGCATAAAATGCAGTAGTGGACCTGAAAATTGAAAGAATATATTTAAATACTTCAACTCAAAAAATGAGGAGGAAAAGAAATGTTTGAAAAAGAAAATATTAAGAATTTGAAACAAAAACAGGCTGACTGGAATGAAAAAAAAGTTGGGAAAGCTTTAGCGAAGTTTCCAGAAAGAAGAGAACAGTTTGTGACAGGTTCTAATCAGGAAGTAGAAAGACTGTACACGCCAGCAGATATTCCAGACTTTAACTACGAAGAGGACTTAGGTTTTCCTGGAGAGTTTCCATTCACGAGAGGCGTTCAGCCTACCATGTATCGTGGACGTTTCTGGACCATGAGACAATATGCTGGATTTGCTACAGCAGAGGAATCCAATAAGCGATATAAGTACTTATTAGAGCAAGGGCAAACTGGATTATCCGTTGCTTTTGACCTACCAACCCAAATTGGATATGATTCCAGCCACCCTCTATCAGAAGGAGAGGTAGGGAAGGTTGGTGTTGCTATTGATTCGTTGAAGGACATGGAAATTTTATTTGATGGCATTCCTTTAGATAAGGTCAGTACATCCATGACCATTAATGCACCAGCTTCAGTGTTATTAGCTATGTATATTGCGGTTGCAGAGAAACAAGGTGTATCCTCTGACAAGTTGAGAGGAACAATTCAAAATGACATATTAAAAGAGTATATTGCGAGAGGTACATATATTTTTCCACCAGAGCCTTCTATGAGATTGATTACCGATATTTTTGAATATTGCTCAAAAGAAGTACCGCAGTGGAACACCATCAGTATTTCAGGATACCATATTCGAGAAGCAGGTTCTACGGCAGTGCAGGAGGTTGCATTTACATTAGCGGATGGTATCGCCTACGTTGAAGCTGCTATTAAAGCAGGGCTGGATGTAGATACATTTGCACCAAGGCTTTCTTTCTTCTTCAATGCTCACAATGACCTTTTAGAAGAGGTTTCTAAATTTAGAGCGGCAAGAAGACTTTGGGCAAAGATCATGAAGGATCACTTCGGTGCAAAGGATCCAAAGTCTATGCAGTTAAAATTCCATACCCAAACCGGAGGTTGTACCTTAACAGCACAGCAGCCAGATAACAATATCGTTCGTGTAGCAATCCAAACCTTAGCGGCGGTACTTGGAGGAACTCAGTCCTTACACACAAACTCGAAAGATGAGGCTCTTGCCCTTCCTACAGAGGACTCTGTAAGAATCGCTTTAAGAACACAGCAAATCGTTGCACACGAAAGTGGTGTTGCGGAAACAATCGATCCTTTGGCAGGTTCCTATTATGTAGAGAGCTTAACAAACAAGATCGAAGCAGAGGCCATGGCATATATCGATAAGATCATAGAGCTAGGTGGTGCACCAAAGGCTATAGAAAAAGGATTTATACAGAAAGAAATTATGGACAGTTCCTATGAATACCAAAAACAGATTGAAAGTGGCGATAGAGTTGTTGTTGGTATGAATAAGTTTAAAATACAAGAAGCTTCTCCAAAGGGACTGCTAAGAGTGGACCCTGTTGTTGGACAATTACAAAAACAAAAAATTAAAGAACTTCAAGAGGAGAGAGACAACGCTGCAGTAGCTGAGAAATTGGCATCTTTAAAAGAAGCTGCTGAAGGTACTTCCAACTTAATGCCGTTTATTTTAGATGCAGTGCGTGCCTATGCAACCCTAGGAGAAATCTGTGGTGTGTTGAGAGATGTCTTTGGTGAATATCAACAAAGCGTTATCATATAATTTGTTATTTTCTGAATACGAGCAAGTGTTATACTATATTTAAGGGAGGCTTATATCCATGGAAAGACCTATTAGAGTATTGGTAGCAAAGCCAGGGTTAGATGGACACGATCGTGGTGCAAAGGTGATTGCAAGAGCTTTAAGAGATGCAGGAATGGAAGTAATTTATACAGGACTAAGACAAACACCGGAGCAAATCGTAGCTGCTGCTATACAGGAGGACGTTGAAGTTGTTGCACTAAGTATTTTATCTGGTGCACATAATCACTTATTGCCAAAAGTCGTTGAACTTTTAAAAGGAGAAGGCGCTTACGATGATATTCTAGTGATCGGCGGCGGTGTGATCCCTGACGAAGACATACCATTTTTAAAGGAAAACGGAATTGCAGAAATATTTACGCCGGGAACGCCTACAGCTACGACCATAGATTTTATTAAGAATAATTTAAAACGGTAGTCATAGAATAGGGTTTGAGTTGAATATAAATTAGGCGGTGTCATTATGAGTTTAGCCCAAAGACTTTTAGACGGTGATAAGCGTGCAGCGGCACGTCTTATTACCATGTTCGAAAATAATGATAAAGAAGCAATTGATATACTAAAAGACCTGTACCAACATACAGGGAAAGCTCAGGTAGTTGGAATTACAGGGCCACCAGGAGCAGGTAAAAGTACCCTCACAGATAAATTGGCGAAGGCTCTGAGAAAAGAAGGAAAAAAGATAGGGATTATTGCCATAGACCCCACCAGTCCCTTTACAGGCGGCTCTATTCTGGGAGATCGAGTAAGAATGTCCGATCTGTATACAGATCCAGATGTTTTTATTCGAAGTATGGGAACGAGAGGACATTTGGGAGGACTCTCTAAAGCCACCCTGGGCGCTACGAAGATACTAGATATTTACGGATGTGATTACATATTTATAGAAACTGTAGGGGTAGGGCAATCGGAGGTCGATATCGTAAAAGCTGCAGATACCGTACTCATGGTGATGGTACCTGGCTTAGGCGATGATATTCAAGCTATTAAGGCAGGGATCATGGAAATTGGGGATGTATTTGCTATTAATAAGGCAGATCGAGACGGAGCTGCTCGAACGAAGGTTGAAATTGAAATGTCCCTAGATTTCAACCACAGTGAATGGAGACCACCTGTTTGTGAAGTTGTTGCGATTCATAATAAAGGCGTGGATCAGCTACTGGAGGACTTAAAGAAGCATAGAGCATATTTAGAGTCCACAGGCCATTTGATGCAAAGAAGAATTAAAAATAGTGAGATGGAGATTCTGGAACTGACCCAGCAAGAGCTCATGAAAAAGATATTGGGTAATTCTGAAAGTAAAAATAATATATACACTTTATCTCAGCTGGTTGCTAATCGAGATATGGATCCTTATAGTGCCAGTGAAAAAATATTGGACAAAATAATGCATAATCAATATTAAGATAGAAGGGCAGGATGGGTATATGAATGTTAAAAAAGTGGATCACATTGGAATTGCCGTAAAAAATCTAGACGAAGCATTAAAATTTTACAAAGATATTTTAGGTCTAGATTGTGTTGGTACAGAAGTAGTAGAAGAGCAGAAAGTAAAGGTTGCGTTTTTACCAGTAGGGGATACTGAGGTTGAGCTTCTAGAGTCTACAGCGGAGGATGGCCCCATTGCTAAATTCATTGAAAAAAAAGGAGAAGGTATCCAGCACATTGCTTTCAGAGTCGACAGCATTGAAGCGGCTATTGAAGAAATGAAAGAAAATGGCGTGAAGATGATTGATGAAACACCGAGATATGGAGCAGGTGGAGCAAGAATCGCATTCTGCCATCCAAAGAGTACCGGTGGGGTTTTAGTTGAACTTAGTGAAAGGGAGGACTAGGAATGACCATGAGCAAATTAGAAGACCTTAAGCAGCGTAAGACTAAAGTTGAAGAGGGTGGCGGGGCAAAGAGAATCGCTGCTCAGCATGAAAGAGGCAAACTGACCGCTAGGGAAAGAATCAACCTTTTATTTGATGAGGGAAGCTTCGTAGAGCTGGATGCTTTTGTTAAGCACAGATGCGTAAACTTTGGTATGGATGAAATTGAAATTCCAGGAGAGGGTGTTGTAACGGGCTATGGATTAGTAGACGGTAGACCTGTTTACGCTTATGCCCAGGACTTTACAGTATTGGGTGGTTCTCTTGGTGAAATGCATGCAAAAAAAATATGTAAAGTTCAAGACTTAGCATTAAAGATGGGTGCTCCAATCGTCGGATTAAACGACTCCGGTGGTGCTAGAATTCAAGAAGCTGTCGATGCCTTAGCAGGCTATGGCGAGATTTTCTATAGAAATACCATCGCTTCCGGTGTCGTGCCGCAAATATCTGCAATTATGGGACCTTGTGCAGGAGGCGCCGTATATTCTCCAGCACTTACAGATTTTATTTTCATGGTTGATAAAACCAGCCAAATGTTTATTACAGGTCCACAGGTTATCAAATCCGTTACAGGAGAAGAAGTGAGCTCAGAAAGCTTAGGTGGGGCAATGACGCATAATAAGACCAGTGGTGTTGCACATTTCGTATCGGCTAATGATGAGGAATGTATCGCTGAAATCAGAAGATTACTTGGTTTCCTACCTTCAAACAATATGGAAGCGGCTCCTGAAGTCTATTCAGCAGATGATTTAAATAGAATCATCCCTGAGCTGAACGAAATTGTACCAGAGAATCCAAATAAGCCATACGATATGAAAGAAATCATCCAAGCTATTGCCGATGACAACGATTTCTTCGAGGTACAGCCCTACTATGCACAGAACATGATTACAGGCTTTATCCGAATCAATGGTCAATCCGTAGGTGTTATTGCGAACCAGCCAAAGGTACTTGCAGGCTGTTTAGATATTAATGCATCCGATAAAGCAGGAAGATTCATTAGAACCTGTGACTGCTTTAATATACCAGTACTAACACTAGAGGACGTTCCAGGATTTCTACCGGGAACCAGCCAGGAATACGGCGGAATTATCCGTCACGGAGCTAAAATGTTATATGCCTATAGCGAAGCTACGGTTCCTCTTGTAACTTTAATTACTAGAAAAGCTTACGGTGGTGCTTATTTAGCAATGGGCAGCAAGCATTTAGGTGCAGACATGGTATTTGCTTGGCCAACGGCTGAAATTGCAGTAATGGGACCTGAGGGAGCAGCAAATATCATATTCAAAAATGAAATTGCAGCTGCTGAAGATCCGCAAGCCACAAGGACAGAAAAAATAGAGGCGTATAAGGGCGAATTTGCAACCCCTTACAAAGCGGCGGAAAGAGGCTTTGTCGATGACGTAATAGAGCCATCTATGACGAGAATTCGAATTGCAGATGCATTGAATATGCTAGCCAGTAAGCGTGAAAGCAGACCGGCTAAAAAACATGGTAATTTACCAGTATAAATCCTTCAAGGATAAAGGGGTGATCAGTATATGAATTTACTGGAAACAATGAAAACTTCCATGGATGGTTTAACCTTTGGCGAAAGGTTTCTAGGAAGTCTACAGGTTACATTGTTAGGTATGGGCATCGTATTTATCAGCTTGGCTGTATTGTATTTCTCTATCGTTTTCATGAATTTTGTAATAAATGGGGGCAAAAATGCGAAACCAAATCCGGTCAAACCGATTGTCGTAGAAGAAACACCGGAAGAAGAAGTAGTGGTAGATGATACAGAACTCATAGCAGTGATTACAGCAGCCATAGCTGCAAGTCTACAAACAACGACCAGTAACATCGTTGTTAGAAATATTACGCGAGTCCATGATACAACACCTTCATGGGCTAGAATCGGAAGAGTGGAGCAGATCAATAGCAGGTTCTAGGGTAATAATTTGATTGTGATACATAAAGCTTAAAACTATTATTGAGGGGGAATTGTACGATGAAAAAGTTTAATATAACTGTAAACGGTGTTTCCTATGAGGTCGAGGTAGAAGAAATGAAAGATGGCGTAGCAGCACCAGCGCCAAGAGAAGCGGCACCAGTGCAAAAGCCTGTAGCTGCAAAGCCAGCACCAAAAGCAGCACCAGCACCAAAGGCTGCGCCAGCAGGGGCAACTAGTATCGAAGCACCAATGCCAGGAAACATATGGAAGATAGAAGTTAAAGAAGGACAGCAAGTAAAATCTGGGGATGTACTTTTAATTCTAGAAGCAATGAAGATGGAGAATGAAATTATGGCTCCAGTTGATGGTATAGTTGCATCAATTCATGTTGCTGAAGGTGCCGCAGTAAACAGTGGAGATGTTTTAGTATCTCTTAAGTAATAGGGCACCTAAAACAATTGAAAGGGGATGCACAGATGGCTGATATAGTTGTAGAATTTTGGGGGACCACAGGATTTCTCAACATGACAGGTGGTCAACTGTTGATGATCGTAGTTTCATGTATTTTATTTTACTTAGCAGTAGCTAAAGGTTTTGAGCCATTATTGCTTATTCCGATCGCCTTTGGTATGTTATTGACAAATTTACCACTTTCAGGAGTTCTGGAACCTAGTGGCAGTGATGGAACACCTGGTGGATTAATTCATTATCTATATTACGGAGTGAAGCTAGGAATATTTCCACCATTAATCTTCCTGGGTGTAGGTGCCATGACAGACTTTGGCCCACTCATTGCAAACCCTAAAAGTTTATTTTTAGGAGCAGCAGCACAGGCAGGCATATTTTTTACATTTATAGGAGCAACACTCCTTGGGTTTACAGCGCAAGAAGCAGGATCCATCGGTATCATTGGTGGAGCAGATGGACCAACAGCCATATTTTTAACATCGAAGCTTGCGCCCCATCTATTAGGACCCATTGCAGTTGCAGCTTATTCCTATATGGCGCTGGTTCCAATTATCCAGCCGCCAATTATGAAGGCTCTTACAACAAAAGAAGAGCGAATGATCAAGATGGAGCAATTAAGACAGGTATCGAAGATCGAAAGAGTGGTATTCCCCATCATGGTAACAATTATTGTTTCCTTAATCGTACCAAGTGCTACAGCTTTAGTGGGAATGCTAATGCTAGGAAACCTATTTAAAGAATCAGGACTTACCGATCGACTTTCCAAAACCGCACAGAATGAATTAATAAATATTGTGACCATATTGCTAGGCGTCAGTGTCGGTGCTACGGCAAAAGCAGAAGCCTTCCTAAAGCTAGAAACACTGAAGATTATCGCATTGGGCGTCATTGCTTTCGGTGTAGGTACAGCGGCAGGTGTACTATTAGGAAAGCTGATGAATAAGCTTTCCGGTGGCAAGGTTAATCCACTGATCGGTTCAGCAGGAGTTTCAGCAGTACCGATGGCAGCTCGGGTTTCCCAAGTCGTTGGACAAAAAGAAAACCCAAGCAACTTCCTATTGATGCATGCCATGGGACCGAATGTAGCAGGTGTAATCGGCTCTGCCGTTGCAGCTGGTGTATTGTTATCTCTATTTGGATAATAGAAATTCATTACTTTATGAAAGATATGGAGATTCCATATCTTTTTTTTGAGCATTTAAAGTCTTTGAGAGTTTGAAATTTTTAGTATAGTTAAAGATTGAGTATCCGATAAAGTTTATGAGAGTAAACCAACAAATTGTATTTAATATTGGGGAACTCTAATGTAAAATGTAGTTAAGACTGATGGTTATAATAAGAAAAAAGTTTTATATTAAGAGCTAGGAAGTGAAAAAATGCGGAATAAAATTTTAGAAGCGTTATATGCTAATAAGGGAAATTATGTTTCTGGAGAGATACTGAAAGAAAAGCTGGGGATATCTCGGACTGCGGTATGGAAGCATATAAAAATCTTACAAGATCAAGGCTATAATATTCAAACGGCTCCTAGAAAAGGATATGTTTTATTTGAAGCCGATGATAAATTACTTTCTAAGGAAATAGAGAGTCTTTTATGGGGCCATACAATGGGGAGGGAACTCATCGTATTTGATTCCATCGACTCTACCAATACTTATGGAAAAAATAACGCAGACCATCTAATGGATGGCACTATTATTTTAAGTGAGGAACAGCTTGCAGGTAGAGGGCGAAGAGGAAAGGATTGGAGCTCTCCTAAAGGAACTGGTATATGGATGAGCATGGTTTTAAAGCCGGATATACCACCGACAGAAGGTGTAAAAACGACCCAAATAGCTGCGGCCGCCGTTTGTAAAGCCATTCGCGACCTAACGGGGCTGGATGCTCTTATTAAATGGCCCAATGATATTGTTGTAAATGGTAGGAAGGTTTGTGGAATTTTGACCGAGATGGCTGGGCAGTTGAATAAAATTGACTATATCGTTGTTGGGATTGGAATCAATGTCAACAATACAGAGTTCCCAGAGGGAATCAGTGCTGTGGCTACATCTTTACAGATAGAATATGGGAAAAAGATCGATCGCAAGGAATTGATTGTAAGGATCATAAAAAACTTTGAAGCTCTTTATCATTCTTATATTGAAAATTTAAATTTAACGGAAGTGGTAGCCATTGTAAGAGATTATTCTGCTGTTATTGGGAAAGAGATCAAAGTGATTCACGGGACTTCAGAGAGAATAGTCACAGTTCACGATATCGATGAGGAAGGATTCTTAATCGTAGAATCGGGGGATGGAAAAAGAGAAGTTATTTTTTCTGGTGAAGTTTCGATTCGAGGTAAAAATGGGTATATATAAAATGACAAATAATGCAGTGTCAGTTTTAGATATTTTTATTGCATTATAATTTTCAACCTGTTAAAATGGTATGGTGAAATAGCTGGTATCAATTTTTGAGCTAGACTAATTTTCATTGTTTTAAAAAAAATTAAATTGTCCGGCATCTTTCAAAAGAGCTGGAACGGAGGTGGCGAAATGATTCAAAGTACAAAAATGTCAACGAAAAAGGTAACGATCGCCGGTATGCTGGGTGCGTTCTCGGTGGTGCTAAGTATGACGCCAATTGGGTTCATACCGATTCCTTTTTTAGGAATTAACGCAACAACCATGCATATTCCTGTAATTATTGGCGCTATTATCGGAGGTCCATTCGTTGGAACTTTAGTAGGGCTCATATTTGGGGTCAGCAGCTTTCTTAGAGTGGGATCGCCTTTCTTTGCAGACCCGTTGGTATCCATACTGCCAAGACTTTTTATAGGTGTTATGAGTTACTACACCTATAAGGCAACGAAGCATGCCATACCAACAGCCATTGTAGGTACATTGACGAATACGGCCGGTGTAATGTCCATGGCATATTTTAGGGGGTATTTACCTTTAAATGTGATCATAGGAATTGTTACACTGAATGGAGTTACAGAAGCCATTGTTTCTTCTGTGATTGTTTATTTAGTAATGAAATCTTTAAAAAGATATACAATATAATTTTAAACTGATGAATTGAGTAGGTGGACAAATGATTTTAGTTTTTGATGTAGGGAATACAAACATCGTTCTAGGTGTTTATCGTGGTAAGGAATTAATTGAGAATTGGCGAATTGCAACGGATAAGGATAAGTCCTCCGATGAATACGCAATGGTAATCCATCAATTTTTTCATTATAATGGGTTAAACATTCACGATGTTGATGATGTTATCATATCCTCTGTAGTTCCAAATATCATGTATTCTCTCGAAAACGCATCTCGTAAGCTTTTTAAGAGAGAACCACTAATTGTAGGATCTGGAATTAAGACTGGAATGAATATTAAATATGATGATCCGAAGCAGGTTGGTGCAGACAGAATCGTTAATGCTATAGCCGCATATGAGAAATACGGCGGACCATTAATTATTGTAGATTTCGGGACTGCCACAACATTCTGTGCAGTTTCAGAAGATGGAGAGTATTTAGGTGGTGCTATTTCACCAGGAATTAAGATTTCCAGTGAAGCATTATTCGAAAAAGCCGCAAAGCTTCCAAGGGTAGAACTGATCAACCCTAAAAAGGTCATCTGTAAAAACACGGTGAGCAGCATGCAAGCTGGCATCGTCTATGGATATATCGGCTTAGTAGAAAATATTGTAAGAAATATGAAAAAAGAACTGAAAAGCAGTTCATGCAAGGTAATCGCTACAGGAGGATTATCTACATTAATTGCCGGTGGAACAGACAGCATTGATGTTGTAGATAAATTCTTATCCTTAGATGGATTGAATATCATCTATGAGCGTAATCGTAAAGATCGAATTTTATCCAACAAGAAAAGCTAGGTGTAAACCTGGCTTTTCTTGTGTATATTATATATAGTTTGAGTTGATAGAGGTGAAACCATTGAAGATTGAAAACTTAAATTTAGAGAATCCTGTTTTTTTGGCACCTATGGCTGGTGTAACAGATCTATCCTTTCGATTAATATGTAAAGCCATGGACTGCGGCATGGTTTATATGGAGATGGTCAGTGCCAAGGGTCTATACTATAAAGATAAAAAGACAGAAGAACTATTAAAAATTCACGACCACGAAAAACCTGTTGCACTGCAAATTTTCGGTTCGGAGCCTGATATCATGGCAAGAGCCGCTTATATGCTCAATGATAGAGCAAATGCAATTTTAGATATCAACATGGGGTGTCCAACGCCTAAAATTGTAAAAAATGGCGATGGTAGTGCACTGATGAAGGATATCAAGCTTGCTGGTGAAGTTATTAAAGCTGTAGTGAAAGAATCTATAAAGCCCGTTACGGTGAAGATTCGTAAAGGATGGGACGAGCATAGTGTCAATGCAGTGGAATTGGCAAAGGTCATTGAGGACTCTGGGGCAAAGGCAGTAGCAGTTCACGGCAGAACCCGGGAGCAGTTTTATGCAGGAAAAGCCGATTGGAGCATTATAAAAGAAGTTAAGGAAGCAGTGACGATTCCTGTGATCGGTAACGGTGATGTGTTTACAATTGAGGATGGCATTCGCTTATTGGAATATACAAACTGCGACGGCATCATGATCGGAAGAGGGAGCCAGGGAAACCCATGGCTATTTAAACGGTTGGTTCACTATATGAAGACTGGAGAAGTACTTCCAGAGCCAAGGGCTGAAGAGAAGGTCCTTATGGCTTTAAAGCACTTGGACTTAGTAATTCGAAATAAGGGAGAATACATCGGTGTAAAGGAAATGAGAAAGCATATTGCATGGTACCTCAAAGGGCTAAGAGGAACAGCAAGTCTTAGAAATCAAATTAATACCACCGGAACGAAAGCAGACATAGAAGAGCTTCTAATGAATTATTTAGAAAGTGAAGGAATTGAGATCTAGATTAGAATAACCTTCAAATAAGAGGCAATAATATATTACTGAATTACATACATAAGGTATATATTTTGTATCTTTAGGAGGTTTTATTATGAAAAAGATCGTTAGCATTAGCATTGGAAGCTCTAAAAGAGATCACCATGTTACTGCAAACATCATGGGGGAAGATTTTTCCATTGAACGTATTGGTACGGATGGTAGTATGGAAAGAGCCATGGATTTGGTACGAAGCTTGGATGGCAAAGTAGATGCCATTGGCATGGGGGGCATTGACTTATATTTGCAGGCGGGAAAAAAATCCTATGAGATCAGGGAGGCAGCACGACTAAAAAACATGGCTCAAATCACACCTGTTGTTGATGGCTCTGGATTAAAAAACACTCTAGAAAAACAAGTCATCCATTATTTGAAGAATAAGGATATTGTGGATTTTAAAAATAAGCGAACATTAATAACCTGTGGCATGGATCGCTTTGGTATGGCCGAGGCTTTAGTTAACTGTGGTGCCCATATTCTCTTAGGAGACTTAATGTTTGCTCTAAACATCAATATTCCCATTGGAAGCTTAAAAAATCTCCAAAGAGTGGCTGCTATATTAGCACCCATTGCCTGTAGGTTGCCATTTCATCTACTCTATCCTACGGGAGAAGAACAGAATAAAAATGTTTCCAATAAATATGGGACCTATTTTGATGACTCAGAAATCATAGCCGGGGATTTTCACTACATTAAAAGATTTATGCCGGAAGAAATGGGTGGAAAAATATTGATTACAAATACGGTGACCGAAGAAGATATAGAAATGCTAGAAAAAAGGGGCGTAGCAATGTTAGTTACAACGACACCGGAATTTCAGGGAAGATCCTTTGGCACCAATGTGATGGAGGCAGTTGTTGTATCACTATTGAGGGATCGAGGTAGGGCGTGCACTTCTAATGAATATTATAAAATTATAGAAGAACTTTCATTAAAACCTCGAATCGAATATTTAAACAATATGAAGGGCCTGTTGTAACGCTTTATAACCTTGAGAAAGGATTTGCTCTAACCCTTGACAATTATTAGTTACTATTCTATAATATGTACAATATATTTATCAAAATATTAGTAAAAATTAATAGCCCAAAACGGGCTAAATTATTTTGGGCACTTGAAATTTAAAACAGGGATCTAAATTGAGGATGACATAAAGTTTGTGAGTGGAAACGAACAAATTTTATTTTTTAGCGATGATATGGAAGAATGCGCCTGGAAAAGGATAAATTTGTTAGAAATGTTTGAAGTATAAAATAATCATAGGAACATATATTATGAACTAATATCATATGAATAATTATTATAATAGAAGACATAGAATAATATGGGTTTCAATTAATTAAGATGGATGAGGAGAGAGAGAGTATGATGGCAGACAGAGAAGTTGTTTTAACAGCTCAGGGGTTAAAGAAGCTAGAAGATGAATTGGAATTGCTTAAAACTGTGAGGAGAAAAGAAATCGCGGAAAGAATAAAAC
The DNA here is from genome assembly GCF_000018325.1 of Alkaliphilus oremlandii OhILAs. Taxonomy (GTDB): domain Bacteria; phylum Bacillota; class Clostridia; order Peptostreptococcales; family Natronincolaceae; genus Alkaliphilus_B; species Alkaliphilus_B oremlandii. Next base: position 505,445 of record NC_009922.1, read on the forward strand.
AAGCGATTGCTTTTGGAGATATCAGTGAAAACTCTGAGTACGATGAGGCTAAAAACGAACAAGCTCAAGTAGAAGATAGAATCAATAAGCTTGAGACCATGCTTAGAAAAGCAGTGATCATCGACGAAGAAGACATTAATACAGATATCGTCAGTATTGGATCGATTGTACAGGTAAATGATTTAGAGTTCGATGAGATTGTCGAATACACCATCGTAGGTTCTACAGAAGCAGATCCTTACGAACTGAAAATATCCAATGAATCACCAGTAGGAAGAGCATTGCTTGGTACTAAGGTTGGGGATGTTGTAGAGGTACAAATCCCAGATGGTGTTACTAAGTATGAGATATTAAAAATTACAAGATAGCTTGGGGGGTTACAAATGATAAACGAAGAACAAAATTTGAATGAGTTGCTAAAGATAAGAAGAGATAAGCTGAAGCACTTACAAGAAATAGGTAAAGACCCTTTTAAGATTGAGAAGGTTTACGTTACGCACTATAGTCAACAAATCATAGAAGACTTTGAGCAGTTAGAAGGGCAAAATGCTACGATTGCTGGGCGTATTATGACGAAACGAGGTCATGGTAAGGCTAGCTTTATCAACATTCAAGATAAGGATGGGCAAATTCAGGTTTATGTAAGAGAAGACAAAATTGGTGCAGAAGATTATGAGTTATTTGTTACATATGATATTGGAGATATTATAGAAATCAAAGGAGAAATCTTTAAAACAAATAAAGACGAAATTTCTGTAAGAGCTAATGAAGTTCGATTACTAACAAAATCGATTCAAATATTACCAGATAAATGGCATGGATTAAAAGACCATGATTTAAGATATCGTCAAAGATATGTGGATTTAATTGTGAATCCAGAGGTTAAAAAGACATTCGTTACACGTTCTAAGGCAATCAAAGCAATTAAAGAGTTTTTAGATAATAGGGGATACCTAGAAGTAGAAACTCCGATATTGGGTACTTTAGCAGGTGGAGCTAATGCAAGACCTTTCATCACTCATCACAATACCTTAGATATCGACATGTACCTTCGTATTGCAAATGAATTATTCTTAAAAAGACTAATCGTTGGTGGCTTTGATAAGGTTTATGAAATGGGTAGAATGTTTAGAAATGAAGGGATGTCCATTAAGCATAATCCAGAGTTCACAAGTATAGAGCTTTACGAAGCATATGCAGACTATAATGACATGATGGATATCACAGAAAATATTGTGGCCTATGCAGCTGAAAAGGCATTGGGAACTACTAAAATCAACTATCAAGGACAGGAAATCGATTTAACACCACCTTGGAATAGAATGACCATGGTAGAAGCGTGTAGAAAATATGCAAATGTGGACTTTGATGAAGTAAAAACGGATGAGGAAGCCATTGCAATTGCAAAAAAATTAGGTTTAGAAGTGAACCCTGCAATGAAGAAGGGACATATCATCAGTTTAGTATTTGAAGAGTTCGGTGAAAAACATTTAATACAACCGACATTCATCACTCAACATCCAGTAGAAATCTCACCGCTGGCAAAACGTAATCCTGAGGATCCAGCATTCACAAATCGTTTTGAAGCATTCATTAATACTTGGGAAATAGCAAACGCTTTCTCCGAGCTTAATGATCCGATTGACCAACGTGGAAGATTTATGGATCAATTAGAACAACGTGAAGCTGGAGATGATGAAGCTCATGTGTTAGATGAAGACTTCCTAAATGCCATTGAAGTAGGACTTCCTCCTACAGGTGGTTTAGGAATCGGTATCGATCGTCTGATGATGCTCATAACAAATTCACCTTCTATCCGTGATGTACTGCTATTCCCTACAATGAAACCTTTAGATCATCATAAAGAATAAAAAGGATATAGCGTAAAATAATATAAAATCCATGTACCAGAGAAGGTTGAAATTCTCTTTGTACATGGATTTTGTTTATGGAAGTAAAAGAAAAAGATTCTATAATTAATAAATGGGCTTGACAATTATATGAAAGGATAGTATAGTAGATAAAGTCCTTACGAGGACAACTTCACTGAATATAGCACAAGAAAACATTTAAAATAATTTTTCAAAAAGTGGTTGACATAATATTTTAGATGTGATATATTAAATGAGTCGCCAAAACAAGGCGGCACACAAGAAAAGGTCTTTGAAAACTAAACAGTATAGATTTAAGCCAAAATTTTTAAAGTCAGTTTAAAACTGAGCAATCCATTTTAAAGAATGGAACCCAGAAATTCAAACAATTTTTAATTGAGAGTTTGATCCTGGCTCAGGATGAACGCTGGCGGCGTGCCTAACACATGCAAGTCGAGCGGAGATGAAGAAGTTTACTTTGGATTCTTAGCGGCGGACGGGTGAGTAACGCGTGGGCAACCTACCCTGTACAGGGGGATAACAATGGGAAACCATTGCTAATACCCCATGACGCCTTTTGGGGGCATCCCTAAAAGGTCAAAGAACTTCGGTACAGGATGGGCCCGCGTCTGATTAGCTAGTTGGTGAGGTAATGGCTCACCAAGGCGACGATCAGTAGCCGGCCTGAGAGGGTGAACGGCCACACTGGAACTGAGACACGGTCCAGACTCCTACGGGAGGCAGCAGTGGGGAATATTGCACAATGGGGGAAACCCTGATGCAGCAACGCCGCGTGAGCGATGAAGGCCTTCGGGTCGTAAAGCTCTGTCCTAAGGGAAGATAATGACGGTACCTTAGGAGGAAGCCCCGGCTAACTACGTGCCAGCAGCCGCGGTAATACGTAGGGGGCAAGCGTTATCCGGAATCATTGGGCGTAAAGGGTGCGTAGGCTGCCCTATAGGTCAGAGGTCAAAGGCTACGGCTCAACCGTAGTAAGCCTTTGAAACTGTAGGGCTTGAGTGCAGGAGAGGAGAGTGGAATTCCTAGTGTAGCGGTGAAATGCGTAGATATTAGGAGGAACACCAGTGGCGAAGGCGACTCTCTGGACTGCAACTGACGCTGAGGCACGAAAGCGTGGGTAGCGAACAGGATTAGATACCCTGGTAGTCCACGCCGTAAACGATGAGTGCTAGGTGTTGGGGGTCGAACCTCGGTGCCGAAGTTAACGCATTAAGCACTCCGCCTGGGGAGTACGTACGCAAGTATGAAACTCAAAGGAATTGACGGGGACCCGCACAAGCAGCGGAGCATGTGGTTTAATTCGAAGCAACGCGAAGAACCTTACCTGGACTTGACATCCCTCTGACCGATTCTTAACCGAATCCTTCCCTTCGGGGACAGAGGAGACAGGTGGTGCATGGTTGTCGTCAGCTCGTGTCGTGAGATGTTGGGTTAAGTCCCGCAACGAGCGCAACCCTTGTCTTTAGTTGCCATCATTAAGTTGGGCACTCTAGAGAGACTGCCGGGGATAACTCGGAGGAAGGTGGGGATGACGTCAAATCATCATGCCCCTTATGTTCAGGGCTACACACGTGCTACAATGGCCGATACAACGGGCAGCGAAAGAGTAATCTGGAGCAAATCCTACAAAATCGGTCCCAGTTCGGATTGTGGGCTGAAACTCGCCCACATGAAGTTGGAGTTGCTAGTAATCGCGGATCAGAATGTCGCGGTGAATGCGTTCCCGGGTCTTGTACACACCGCCCGTCACACCATGGGAGTTGGAAGCACCCGAAGCCAGCTATCTAACCGTAAGGAGGAAGCTGTCGAAGGTGAAGCTAATGACTGGGGTGAAGTCGTAACAAGGTAGCCGTATCGGAAGGTGCGGCTGGATCACCTCCTTTCTAAGGAGAAATGGCGAATCTATACTGTCTAGTTTTGAGAGACCTTAAAATCTCTTAAAATGAAACTCGGGTAATACCGAGTACTCCAATCACACAAATCACAGATTTGGAAGATTGAAGCATAGTTCTTTGAAAACTGAATAATGTTAGAGAAACAATTGATGAAGTAACAAAGAAACAAGAATGTAACTATATAATTTAATTTATGTAGTTCATATATATAGCTTTGGTCAAGCTAATAAGGGCAGAAGGCGGATGCCTTGGCACCAGGAGTCGATGAAGGACGTGGTAAGCTGCGATAAGCCTCGGGGAACTGCAAGCAAGTTTTGATCCGGGGATTTCCGAATGGGGAAACCTACTTAGGTTAATACTTAAGTATCCATTACTCAATTCATAGGTAATGGAAGACATACCAGGGGAACTGAAACATCTAAGTACCCTGAGGAAGAGAAAGAAAAATCGATTCCCTCAGTAGCGGCGAGCGAAAGGGGATAAGCCCAAACCCATAGGGTTTTCTCTATGGGGGTTGAGGACCGGCCACAACGGAAAACTTACTGTAATAGAAGAGGTTTGGAAAGACCCACCACAGAGGGTAATAGTCCTGTATATGAAACAGTAACAATCTAGGCCGTGATCCAGAGTACCACGAGGCACGTGAAACCTTGTGGGAAGCAGGGGGGACCACCCCCCAAGGCTAAATACTACCTGGTGACCGATAGCGTATAGTACCGTGAGGGAAAGGTGAAAAGAACCCCGGAAGGGGAGTGAAATAGAACCTGAAACCTTCTGCTTACAAACTGTGGGAGCACTTTATACGTGTGACCGCGTACTTTTTGTAGAACGGGCCAACGAGTTACGGTATGGAGCAAGGTTAAGCACTTTAGGTGCGAAGCCGTAGGGAAACCGAGTCTTAATAGGGCGATATAGTTTCATGCCGTAGACCCGAAACCGGGCGACCTACCCATGGTCAGGATGAAGCGGAAGTAAAATTTCGTGGAGGTCCGAACCGATTGACGTTGAAAAGTCACCGGATGAACTGTGGGTAGCGGTGAAATTCCAATCGAGCCCGGAGATAGCTGGTTCTCGCCGAAATAGCTTTAGGGCTAGCCTCGATGTTTAGAGTTACGGAGGTAGAGCACTGAATGGTCTAGGGGCCTTCACCGGTTACCAAAACCTATCAAACTCCGAATGCCGTGAACTTTTAATCGGGAGTCAGACTACGAGTGATAAGATCCGTAGTCAAGAGGGCAACAGCCCAGACCATCAGCTAAGGTCCCAAAGTATACGTTAAGTGGAAAAGGATGTGGAGTTGCACAGACAACCAGGATGTTGGCTTAGAAGCAGCCATTCATTTAAAGAGTGCGTAATAGCTCACTGGTCGAGTGATTCTGCGCCGAAAATGTCCGGGGCTCAAACGTATCACCGAAGCTATGGATCCGCAAGGATGGTAGGCGAGCGTTCTATAGTGGTTGAAGCTGTACCGTGAGGAGCAGTGGACGCTATAGAAGTGAGAATGTTGGCATGAGTAACGAGAGGCAGGTGAGAATCCTGCCCGTCGAAAACCTAAGGTTTCCTGAGGAAGGTTCGTCCGCTCAGGGTTAGTCGGGACCTAAGCCCAGGCCGAAAGGCGTAGGCGATGGACAACAGGTTTACATTCCTGTACCACCTTAAATCGCTATTAGAGATGGAGTGACACAGTAGGATAGGTTCAGCGCACCGTTGGTTGTGTGCGTCTAAGTATGTAGGGAGTCTCGGGAGGCAAATCCCCCAAGACAATTCTGAGATACGATGGGGAGCGAAATTTAAGTAGCGAACTGGCTGATTCCACACTGTCGAGAAAAGCTTCTATCGAGAAATAAGGTGCCCGTACCGCAAACCGACACAGGTAGGTGAGGAGAGAATCCTAAGACGATCGGGAGAACTATTGTTAAGGAACTCGGCAAAATGACCCCGTAACTTCGGGATAAGGGGAGCCGATTGAGGTTGAGAGATTTACTCTCGGAGGCCTTAATCGGCCGCAGAGAATAGGCCCAAGCGACTGTTTATCATAAACATAGGTCTCTGCTAAGTCGAAAGACGACGTATAGGGGCTGACGCCTGCCCGGTGCTGGAAGGTTAAGGGGAATTGTTAGCGTAAGCGAAGCAGTGAACTTAAGCCCCAGTAAACGGCGGCCGTAACTATAACGGTCCTAAGGTAGCGAAATTCCTTGTCGGGTAAGTTCCGACCCGCACGAAAGGCGTAACGATTTGGGCGCTGTCTCAACAATAGACCCGGTGAAATTGTAATACCAGTGAAGATGCTGGTTACCCGCGACAGGACGGAAAGACCCCGTGGAGCTTTACTGCAACTTGACATTGGATTTTGGTGCTACATGTACAGCATAGGTGGGAGACTTAGAAGCCAGGACGCCAGTCTTGGTGGAGTCACCGTTGGGATACCACTCTTGTAGTACTGAAGTTCTAACCATAGACTGTGAATCCAGTCTTGGGACACTGTCTGGTGGGCAGTTTGACTGGGGCGGTCGCCTCCCAAAATGTAACGGAGGCGCCCAAAGGTTCCCTCAGCACGGTCGGAAATCGTGCGTAGAGTGTAAAGGCAAAAGGGAGCTTGATTGCGAGACATACAGGTCGAGCAAGGACGAAAGTCGGGCTTAGTGATCCGGTGGTTCCGAGTGGAAGGGCCATCGCTCAACGGATAAAAGCTACCCCGGGGATAACAGGCTTATCTCCCCCAAGAGTCCACATCGACGGGGAGGTTTGGCACCTCGATGTCGGCTCATCACATCCTGGGGCTGTAGTAGGTCCCAAGGGTTGGGCTGTTCGCCCATTAAAGTGGTACGCGAGCTGGGTTCAGAACGTCGTGAGACAGTTCGGTCCCTATCCGTCGCGGGCGCAGGAAATTTGAGAGGAGCTGTCCTTAGTACGAGAGGACCGGGATGGACACACCTCTGGTGTACCAGTTGTTCTGCCAAGAGCACCGCTGGGTAGCTAAGTGTGGAAGGGATAAGTGCTGAAGGCATCTAAGCACGAAGCCCCCCTCAAGATAAGATTTCCCATCGCGTAAGCGAGTAAGACCCCAGATAGACTAACTGGTTGATAGGCCTAGGGTGTAAGTGCAGTAATGTACTCAGCTGATAGGTACTAATAGGTCGAGGGCTTGACCAATACATTTTTCTAACATTATTCAGTTTTGAGAGTACTATCTCTCAATAATGTCGTGGCTATAGCGAAGGGGTCACACCTGTTCCCATACCGAACACAGTAGTTAAGCCCTTCAGCGCTGATGGTACTTGGCGGGAAGCTGCCTGGGAGAGTAGGTCGCTGCGATATATTTAAAGAGAAAGCATGGCTAATATGGCTATGCTTTTTTTTTATTGCCCTAAAAAAGCTTTTCCTAGGGCAAGGAAATTGAAGGAATAACTACAGAAAAACTTTAATATAATATGTAAATATACGAATTGATAAAAAATAAGGAAAGTATTTCTGGAAACAATATAGTACAAATTACTTAAATTTAAATTTAAATAGTGATATAATAGTACCAAGAAACTTTGGAGAAATACTAGGGGGGATGAAAATGATAGTTCAACAATTATTTGAATCAGGCATGTCGTTCGAAGTATTCGCTCCTAATGACCATGATGTGAATATGGAGAAGTTGTTAAAGATATACGAACAAATTCAATTAGATGAAGAATTCATCAATAAAATTAAATTCATACATAAGAATATTTATATATTAGTTTTTGCAGAATTATGGTGCCCGGATTGTATTATTAATCTGCCTGCCATAAAGAAAATAAGTGAAGTGAATCCCAACATCACCTTTCGTATACTACCGAGGGATGGCTATGAACAGTACATGGAGCCATACAAAATTGGTGGCAAGCCTAAGATTCCTACCTGTGTGATATTTAATGATAAATTTGAAGAAATTGGTGCTTTTATTGAATATCCCAAAATATTAAGAGATATTGTCAATAAAGGAAATCAAGTAGAAGTCATCGTGGCAAAACGTAAATATCATAAAGGAGAATATGTGGTGGATACCATCAAAGAAATTTTTGATTTAATAATGAAGGCGATCTAATACGTAAAGAGGAATCAATAAAATTTTAATTGTATAAAAGACGGAATGAATGACTTGTTAATGAAGCAAAATACAGCCTTAGAAGGTCAATAGAAAATAAAACTTAATTGCTTTCTTACAAGAAACGGAGATAATGATACAAATTTAGAAGAAGAACAAGAAAATATGAGATAATGAATAGATAAAAGAACTATATGTTTTTGACTTTATAATCCATAGGTGATACAATATTTAGTATAGAAAGAATACAAGAAGTACCATATGTAGCGATGGTGCTTCTTCTTATTTTTAGGTCTTTCAATTTTAAGTAAACCCTAGAATTGAAAGAGACATAAAGCTTGGGAGTGTGAATGACAAATTTTATTTTCTTACTGAGCGATGAGGAGGATTTTAATGATACAGGTAATGAAGCGTAACGGAAGGTTAGTGGAGTTTAATCCATCTAAAATCACCAATGCCATTAAAAAAGCTATGGCAGAAACTAAATTGGGCGTAGATCATAATTTAAGTGTAAAAATTACGGAAGAAATTAAAGAGAAAATTCAAAACAACGCAAAGCCTATCCATGTAGAAGAAATTCAAGATATTGTAGAGATGCTATTGATGTCATCGGATAGAAAAGATGTAGCAAAAAGATATATTATCTATAGAAATGAACGAGCAAAGATTAGAGCAAATCAAAAAAGTTCAGATGAAAAACTACTGACCGATGAATTCATTAGCCAATATAAGCATCAAATACCACCTTTAAATCAATTGGGAAACTTCGTATATTACCGTACTTATTCTAGATGGCTACAAGAGGAAGGACGAAGAGAATACTGGTGGGAAACCGTTAGAAGAGCAGTGGAATATAACTGTAGCTTAGTCCCTACGAGAAGAGAAGAGGCAGAAAAGCTATTTGATAATGTTTACAATTTGAGACAGTTTTTATCTGGAAGGACCTTCTGGGTTGGCGGTACTTCCGTTGCAAAGAACTATCCCATGTCCAACTACAATTGTTCTTTTGTCGTGATTGATAGCTTCGAGGCCTTTAGAGATCTATTCTATTTACTGATGATTGGTTCTGGCGTAGGAGCAAGGGTACTAAAAGAAGATGTGCAGAATTTACCTAAAATAAGAACAGATTATGAAATCATACATAAAGACTACGTAAATATATCAATAAAAGATAGGGAAGATAACACAAGCCTTGTGTTTTCACATAATAATTCAGTTAAAATCACTGTAGGGGATAGTAAGGAAGGATGGATTCAATCCTTAGACTTTTTCTTTAAACTATTATATAGCAACGAATATAGAAATATAAAAACCATCATTGTAGATTATGACCACGTTAGGCCAAAGGGGGCAAAATTAAAATCCTTTGGTGGAACTGCCAGTGGACATGAAAGCTTAAAAAATATGTTCTATAAAATTGATAAAGTCATTAAAAATAGCAGAAAAGTAAACGGGTCTGGAAAGATAAAGCTTAGACCGATCGACTGCTTAGATATTGCCAACATCATAGGGGAAAACGTGGTTGTTGGTGGTGTTAGACGTACGGCTGAAATGATTCTAATCGATGCAGACGATAAAGAATGCGTTGAGGCAAAGTCCAATCTTTATAAGCAAATTGATGGTCAATGGATTGTAGACCAAAATATTATACATAGACAAATGAGCAATAACTCAATCTACTATACCGAAAAACCAAGTCGTGAAAAACTTCATTGGCAAATTCAGCAGATGCGTTATTCTGGTGAACCTGGATGGATCAACGCAGAGGCAGCTGCTAAAAGAAGGCCAAATATGAATGGGGTCAATCCTTGTGGTGAAATTTTACTAGACTCCCAGGGGTTATGTAATTTGACTACGATTAATGTGATGGCTTTTGTAAAAGAGGATGGCACCTTAGATTTAGAAGGGATTATAGAGGCTCAAAAGCTATCTGTAAGAGCAGGCTACCGAATGACCTGTGTAGAATTAGAGCTACCACACTGGGATAAGGTACAGCAAAGAGATAAATTAGTAGGTTGCTCTTTAACTGGTTGGCAGGATTTAGTAAATGCAACTACGATGGATATAGAAGCCCAGAAAAAATTACTGAGTATGCTAAGAAAGGCTGCAAGAAACGAAGTAGATGCATATGCAAAGGAAATTGGACAAAACATTCCTTTATTGGTTACTACTGTAAAGCCGGAAGGAACTTTGAGCCAATTACCAACGGTATCTAGCGGGGTACACTATTCACATTCCCCATACTATATCAGAAGAATTCGAATCAGTGCCCATGATCCGCTGGTAAAGGTATGTGAAGAATTAGAATATCCAGTTTACCCAGAAGTTGGACAAGATTGGGATACTTGCTCTACGAAGGTTGTAGAATTCCCAGTAAAGGCACCAGCTGGCAGAACGAAATATGATATTTCAGCAATAGAGCAACTGGAAAATTATAAGCTATTTATGGAAAGCTATGTGGATCATAACTGTTCTATCACCATTCACGTAAGAAATCACGAGTGGGAAGAAGTTGAAGAATGGGTATGGAATCACTGGGATGATGTGGTGGCCCTTTCATTCTTAGCTTTAGAAGATAACTTCTATCAGCTATTGCCCTATGAGTCCATTGATGAAGAAGAATACAATAAAAGACTTCGTAGTATGAAGGCATTTATACCTTCTCTGATCAGTAAATATGAAGAGAAAGAAATGGATTTAGACATCGGTAGTGATAGCTGTGACAATGGAATTTGTCCAATAAGATAGGCATAAAAAAGAGGTATGTAGCACATACCTCTTTTTTTATATACTTTATTTTTCTGCTCTAGCACTTTCTACTACTTTATCGCTGATCATTTGAGGAACCTCTTCGTAGCGAACGAATTCCATTGTAAAGGAGCCTCTAGCCTGGGTCATGGATCTTAAGTCTGTAGCATATTTAAACATTTCGGATTGAGGAGCTTCTGCAACGACCAGCTGCATTCCTTTTGGTTGAGGCTCCATACCCAAAATTCGACCTCTTCGTTTATTTAAATCGCCCATAACATCGCCCATAAAATCTTCAGGAACTACAACTTCCACCTTTACGATAGGCTCTAAAAGAACTGGTTTTGCCGCTTCAACCCCTTTTTTAAAGGCGAGGGATGCTGCAATTTTAAAAGCCATCTCAGAGGAGTCTACATCGTGATAGGAACCATCGTACAATGTGGCTTTCAGGTTTACTACAGGATATCCTGCAAGTGCTCCAGTATCTAAACATTCCCTTAGTCCTTTTTCTACTGCAGGAATATAGGATTTAGGAACGGAACCACCGAATATTTCTTCTGCAAATTCAAATTCACTTGCACAAGGTTCGAAACGAATCTTAACATCGCCGTATTGTCCGTGGCCACCGGATTGTTTCTTATGTTTTCCTTGTACATCAGATTTTCCTTTAATAGTTTCCCTATAGGGTACTTTAGGGTCTTTCAGATCTACATCGACACCAAATTTATTTTTCAACTTATTGGTGATTATTTTAATATGAAGCTCGCCTTGCCCATATACAAGGGTTTGTTTTGTTTCTGGATTTCTTTCAAATAAGAAGGAAGGGTCTTCCTCTGCGAGACGTTGGAGCCCGGAGCTTATTTTTTCTTCGTCTCCCTTTGCCTTCGGCTCAACACTTAAAGCAAGTTGTGGTTTTGCAAACTCAATATTACTAAATACGATTGGGTGGTTAACGCTGCATAGCGTATCACCTGTACTAGAATATTGTAATTTCGCCACAGCGCCAATATCTCCAGCAACGATTTCCTTGACTTCTATTTGATTTTTTCCTCTCAATAAGAATAAAGAGGAGATTTTTTCTTTTTCATCTTTATTAGCATTTAATACTTCTAAGTCTGGTGTAAGTTTTCCGGAAATTACTTTGAACAAGGATATTTTACCAACATAAGGGTCTACAATGGTTTTGAATATTTGAGCAGAGAAAGGTTCGTTCGGTTCTAAAGTACGTTCTACAGTTTCTTCTGTATATGGATTGGTACCCTTCTTAGAAGGCATATCCATTGGCGATGGGGAATAATCTATTAACATATCGAGTAGGGTATGAGTACCTATATTTTTAGAGGAAGCTCCACAAATAACAGGAACAATGTCACCGTTAATTACACCTTTTCTTAGACCTTCTTGGATTTCCTTTTCTGTAAAGGTTTCCCCAGCGAAGAATTTTTCTAATAGGGCTTCATCACTTTCTGCAACAGACTCTATGAGCATTTCTCTGATTGCTTCAGCCTCGGATAATAATTCTGGTGGAATTGGTTTTTCCACGCAATCTTTGCCTGTATATTCTCTTGCAATCATTTTTACAACGTTAATATTTCCAATAAAATTTTCATTGGCTCCTAATGGAATTTGGAAGGGCGCAATTTTTTTTCCGAATTTTTCCCTTAAGTCACTTAACACTTTGTCAAAATTTGCATTTTCACGATCCATTTTATTAACAAATATAAATCTAGGCTTACTACTATCTGCTAAAAGATCCCATGATTTTTCTGTACCTACTTCAATACCACTTGTAGCGTCCACTAGTATTACTGCTCCACCAGCAGCCTTCAAGGCACTTTGAACCTCACCAATGAAGTCAAAATATCCAGGGGTGTCTAGAAGGTTAATTTTGTGATTGTGCCATTCTACAGGGATTATGGATGTTCCGATGGAGATACTTCTTGAAACTTCTTCTTTATCAAAATCGGATACGGTATTGCCATCTTCAACTCTGCCCATTCGATTAGTTAATTTTGCCGAAAATAGAACTGCCTCTGTTAATGTTGTTTTACCACAACCTCCATGTCCTAAAAAAGCAATGTTTCTAATTTGGTCAGCTTGATACCCTTTCATGTCACTTCCTCCTCGCAATTTATGTAATAGATTTTAGATTTATTAAAATATTCTATATTTTTAATGAAAGTCCTCTTTAATTTTTTAAAAAAATTTCAGAACTTACTTTTATTACAAACCATAATCAGGAAAGCTTGATAATAAAATAGCAATTTATTTCAAAAAAATTAACCGGGTGTTATAAATTTAAATAGTTAGGGTATATAAATATACGGAGGAAATGTAGAAAATATGCTGATATTTTGAAGTAACTCCTTAAATCCATAGAAAACTCAGGAAAACTCTTAGAGATTGTATTTGTAAGAAAAACCAAGATTATTTATAATATTGCCAAATTGAAACATAATATAGGTAGTTCATTCGATAATTCGATTCAATCTGATTGGAGGGGATGAAATGCTTTGTGACGACTGTAAAAATAAAGAAGCAAATGTACATGTAACAAAAATCATCAATGGAAAAAAACAAGAGAAAAATTTGTGTGAGGATTGTGCAAGGAAAAATGAAAAAACAAACTTTGAGAATAACTTTTCTATGCCGAATTTTTTAACGAGCCTATTGGAGGGCAATCTTGGGTTTAATATGGATTACAAAGAGGATAAGAGATGTCCACAGTGTAATGCTACCTATGAAGATTACAAGAGAAGCGGTAGATTAGGATGTGGTGTGTGCTACGAAACTTTTTCAGATATGTTGTTACCGCTCATTCGAAAGATACAAGGAAGTACGAAGCATGGTGGTAAGATCCCTAAAAAGTCTGGAGCTGTTATTCGATTGAAAAATGAACTAAAAGCATCCAAGGCGAAGCTGCAACAATTAATTATGCAAGAAGAGTTTGAAGAGGCAGCGAAGATAAGAGATGAAATCAGAACTCTTGAGGGAGAAATTAATAAGGGAATTTAGGAGGGATACTATGCCGAAATGGGTCAAAGAGATCGGTCCAGAATCAGATATTGCGATCAGCAGTCGTATTCGCATGGCACGGAATATAGAATCAATGCCATTTCCCAATGATTTAAATGAAGCGCAGTCTAAAAATATTTTGGAGATGGTACACCATACGATAACCAATGCAAATTCCTCTTTTAAAAAGGAATTTGAACTGATTGAGATGAATAGACAAGACAAAATAGAACGATTGAATTACATAGAGAAGCATTTAATTAGTCCTGCGCTCGCCCAAAATACGACAGGTGGTGCAGCACTGATCAATAAAGAAGAAACCATCAGTATTATGGTGAATGAAGAAGATCATATTCGAATTCAATGCTTGTTGCCAGGCTTACAATTGACGGAATGCTTAGATCTAGGAAACAAAATAGATGATTTGCTAGAGGAGAGTATTCGGTATAGTTTTGATGAGAACTTAGGTTATTTAACATCCTGTCCAACCAATGTAGGAACAGGTGTGAGAGCTTCTGTCATGCTTCATTTGCCGGCACTGAGCTTAACGGGCTATATCAATGGCGTATTTAATGTGGCAAGTAAAATTGGCTTAGCTGTCCGAGGCATCTATGGGGAAGGGAGTCAGTATACTGGAAATATTTATCAGATTTCCAATCAGATCACACTGGGGCCACCGGAAGAAGAGCTGGTAAGTACCCTGCACGATGTAACGATGCAAATCATACAGAACGAAAGAGCCGTAAGAGAACATCTGCTGGCAAGCAAAAATATAGAGCTATCCGATAGAGTCTTTAGAGCCTATGGTATTCTAAAGAGTGCAAGGCTATTGACTTCTACTGAGGCGATGCAGTTAATTTCTGATTTAAGACTAGGCGTTAATTTAAATTTAATTCAGGATGTTTCAATTGAAAAGATTAATGAATTGATGGTAACGATACAACCAGGCTACTTACAGAAATATTTTAATTCTGATTTATCTGGTATTGAAAGAGATATAAAAAGGGCACAATTAGTAAGAGAAACGTTATAGAAATATCAGTACGATTGAGGAGGGAACTATATGGCCATGTTTGGAAGATTTACAGAAAGAGCCCAAAGAGTGATTACCCTATCCCAACAGATTGCTCAGCAATTAGGTCATAGCTACGTAGGGACAGAGCATCTATTATTGGGATTGGTTCGAGAAGAAGAGGGGATTGCTGCAAAGGCATTGAAGAATTTAGGTGTAGAGGTAGAGGATATACAGCAGATTATCGTACAGTCCATCGGTGTTGGAAATAAACCTGTAGAACTGTTGGGATATACACCACGAACCAAGAAGGTTTTTGAATTGAGTGTTGCTGAGGCAAGAAATCTGAACCATAATTATGTAGGAACAGAGCATTTACTATTGGGGTTAATCAGCGAAGGCGATGGCATTGCATCGAAAATTTTAGTACAGCTAGGGGTAAATCTACAGAATGTAAGAGAAGCGGTATTGAAGCTGTTAAACAGCAATAGTTCAGCATCCAACGCTAAGAATTATACGGCAAGCAGCGACAAAGAAACACCGACCCTCAATCAATTTGGTAGGGATCTGAACGATCTGGCAAGGGAAGGAAAAATTGACCCTGTCATAGGAAGAAGCAAGGAAATCGATCGTGTTATACAGGTTTTAAGCCGTAGAACAAAGAACAACCCTTGCCTCATTGGAGAACCAGGTGTAGGGAAGACTGCTGTTGCAGAAGGATTAGCTCAGCAAATCGTAGAAGGGAATGTTCCAGATATATTGAAGGATAAAAGAGTGGTGACCCTAGATCTAGCTTCTATGGTGGCGGGAGCAAAATACAGAGGTGAATTTGAAGACCGATTAAAAAAGGTCATGGAGGAAATACGATCCGTAGATAATGTAATTTTATTTATAGATGAAATGCATACCATTATCGGAGCAGGTGCCGCAGAGGGTGCAATCGATGCTGCCAACATTTTAAAGCCCGCATTGGCTCGAGGTGAAATGCAGGTCATCGGTGCGACCACATTAAATGAATACCGAAAGCATATTGAAAAGGATGCTGCATTGGAGAGAAGGTTCCAGCCAATTACCGTGGAAGAACCAAGCATCGAAGATGCGATTCGAATACTGGAAGGACTAAGAGATAAATATGAAGCCCACCATGGGGTTAAGATTACAGACGAAGCTTTAAAGGCAGCAGTAGAGCTCTCAGCACGATATATTACGGACCGATTTTTACCAGATAAAGCAATCGACTTAATCGATGAAGCAGCATCGAAGGTTAAAATATTTACCGTAACCACACCGCCGGATTTAAGGGATTTAGAAGAGCGATTAGAGAAGCTTTCTAATGAGAAGGAAGAAGCCATCAGCGTACAGGACTTTGAAAGAGCTGCCAAACTGAGAGATGAGGAAAAACAAACGAAGGAGGCGCTGGCAGAGAGAAAGAATGATGTCAATAAAAGGCATAAAGATGCCATCGTTTCAAGCGAAGAAATCGCTAATATTGTATCAGATTGGACAGGAGTGCCTGTAAGGAGGCTACAACAGGGAGAATCTGAAAAGCTATTGAATATGGAAGAAATTCTTCACAACAGAGTCATCGGTCAAGAAGAGGCTGTAAAGTCCATAGCGAGGGCCATCAGAAGAGCTAGAGTTGGGCTCAAGGACCCGAAAAGGCCCATTGGATCCTTCATATTCTTAGGACCGACCGGTGTTGGAAAAACAGAACTATCCAAGGCATTGGCAGAATCCATGTTTGGAAATGAAGATGATATGATTCGAATTGATATGTCGGAGTATATGGAAAAGCATACGGTTTCAAGGCTGATTGGTTCTCCTCCAGGGTATGTAGGCTTCGATGAGGGCGGACAACTGACAGAGAAGGTTAGAAGAAAGCCTTATTCCGTTGTCCTATTTGATGAAATAGAAAAGGCTCATCCCGATGTATTTAATATATTGTTGCAGATCCTAGACGATGGACGGCTAACGGATGCACAAGGTCGAACTGTGGATTTTAAGAATACGGTCATTATCATGACTTCTAACGTAGGTGCCCACACCATTAAGAAGCAGAAGATCTTAGGCTTTGCTGCCAGTCAAGAAGAATCTGCTCAAAATGAATATGAAAAAATGAAAGAAAATATTATGGATGAATTGAGAAGAACCTTTAGACCAGAGTTCTTGAACCGAATCGATGATATTATTGTATTCCATGGATTGGAAAGAGAGGACATTGGTAAGATCGTGGATCTACTACTGGTGGATTTAAAGAGCAGACTAAAGGCTCTAGAGATTGATCTTGAAATCAGCGAAGAAGCAAAGAACTATATTGCAGATAAGGGGTTTGACCCACAATTCGGAGCAAGGCCACTAAAACGAGAGATACAGAGAACTGTGGAAAATCAATTATCAGAAGAACTATTAAGAGGTAGTATAAAAGCAGGAAGTACAGTTTTAGTAGATCTGTCCGATGGTAAGATTGTCATTCGGCCGAAGGTAGGTCTATAGAGCCAATAATAAAATAGAGGATGAATAAAAGCAAACCGACCATAGTTTTAATTTGGAACGGTTTGCTTTTTAACGACTTCACGATATGCTACAATAGATAGATATAAGAAAATAGAAGCAGGTGAATCTATGGCAAAGATTAAAAGTAAATTTGTGTGTCAAGAATGTGGGTATGAAAGTGTAAAGTGGCTTGGGAAATGTCCGGGATGCAATAATTGGAATACCATGGAGGAGGAGATGCTGGAGAGCAAAAAGGATTTTAAGCGTTCACCAACCATTGTCAGCCAATCGAAGCCCCAGCCAATTAAGGAAGTAAAGTCTGGGGCCTATGAGCGATATGACACTCAAATTAATGAACTCAATAGGGTTTTAGGCGGCGGTTTAGTCAAGGGATCCTTGACTTTAATCACAGGGGAACCGGGAATCGGAAAATCTACCCTGATATTACAGGCCAGTAGCACCATTGCAAACCGGTATGGAAAAACGCTATATGTATCGGGGGAGGAATCAGAAGAGCAGATTAAAATGAGAGGAGAACGATTGAACTCACTTTCTGACGATTTGTACATCGTTTCTGAAACCAATGTGGATGTGATTGAGAAGTATATTGAAGAGTATGCGCCCGTATTCATCATCATCGATTCCATTCAAACTTTGTTTAAGGAGGATCTTTCTTCGGCGCCGGGCAGTGTATCCCAAGTGAAAGAATGTGCTAATAATTTAATGAGAATTGGTAAATCTAAGAATATTCCCATGTTCATTGTAGCCCATGTAACGAAACAGGGAGAACTAGCAGGTCCAAGGGTTTTAGAGCATATGGTTGACACTGTATTGCATTTTGAAGGTGAAAGAACTCAAGAGTTTCGGATACTGAGGGCTTTAAAAAATAGATTTGGAACCACCAGCGAAATTGGTGTTTTTGAAATGAGAGAAGAAGGATTGGTTGAAGTCAGCAACCCATCCGCCATGTTCTTAGAATCTTTAAGCACGGAGGCGGAAGGGGCCATTGTGGTTGTGACCGTAGAGGGAACGAGACCTCTTTTGGTGGAAATACAAGCTTTAGTTGCACCTACCAATGCAGGGTTTCCACGGCGCGCTGCTGTAGGGATTGATATCAATCGATTGAATTTGATTATTGCAGTTTTAGAGAAGAAAATAGGACTGCCTTTGATGAATCAAGATATTTATGTCAATGTGGTAGGGGGATTAAAGCTAGAAGGCACCTCGGCAGATTTGGGTGTTGCTATGGCCATCTACTCCAGTATGAGAGGAATTCCAATCGCTTCTAGAGCAATGGTGGTCATGGGAGAGATCAGCTTAACTGGTGAGCTAAGACCCATCAGCCATTTGGAGAAAATGCTAAAGGAAGCAGAAAAAATGGGCTTTACCCGTTCTGTGATACCACAGAAAAATAAGTTTAAGTTCGATGGGATTCATATGAAATGTAAAGGTGTGGATACTTTGAAGGATGCTTTGGAGATGCTAACATTGCATAATTAAATATAGAAAGCTGAAATTTTGTAGATTAATTGGAAAAATAATGTTAAAATTATTAAGGTTCGTAGGTTCGTAAGGTTATCGTAAAAGCAGGGTAAGGGAGGAAACATTTTTGAAGGAACCACGCATAGAAGAAATGCAGTTACTTGACACCATTAAGATGGTAGCACCGGGAACTCCTTTAAGAGAGGGATTAGAGAATGTGTTAAGGGCAAAAACTGGAGCGCTGATTGTCATCGGAGATAGTGAAGATGTGAGAAGTATGATCGATGGGGGATTTGCCATCAATGTGGACTTTTCTCCAGCGTATTTATATGAGTTATGCAAAATGGATGGTGCAATTGTTTTAAGCAGCGACAGTAAAAAAATATTATATGCCAACACACAGATCATGACAGATCCGTCTATCTCTTCGGCTGAAACAGGCACACGTCATAGAACTGCTGAAAGAGTGGCAAAGGCAACTGGTCAAGTGGTTGTTTCAATTTCTCAGAGAAGAAATATCATTACATTATATCGAGGGTACAGTAAATACATCATACAGGATACCAACAAGATTTTAACAAAGGCCAATCAGGCGATACAGACTCTGGAAAAATATAAGTCTGTGCTGGATCAAGCCATGATCAACTTAAGTGCATTGGAGTTTGAAGACTTAGTTACAGTTTACGATGTATGTACTGTGATCCAAAGAACAGAAATGGTCGTAAAGGTTGTTCAAGAAATAGAGAAATATATTTATGAGCTGGGAAACGAAGGTCGATTAGTGAGCATGCAGATGAAGGAATTGGTGGCCAATGTTGTGGAAGATGGAAGACTTGTTGTGAAGGATTATATGATCCATTTAGACGCTGAAGAATCGAATATCCATAAGGTTCTGAGGGGATTATCTTCAGAGGATTTATTGGATCTTTCTTCCATTGCGAAGATACTGGGCTATGGCTCTAATATGAATGCCTTAGATATTTCTGTATCTCCAAGGGGATATCGGATTTTAAATAAAATACCGAGATTACCTTTAACTGTAATTGATAACTTATTAAAGCAATTTATCAGCTTCCAAAAGATCCTGAAAGCTTCTACAGAACAACTAGACGATGTAGATGGCATTGGAGAGGCAAGAGCAAGGGCCATTAAAGATGGATTGAGAAGATTACAGGAGCAGGTGCTTTTGGACCGTCATATATAAACAGAAAAAGTGATGAAGAATGGACTGAACCATTTCTACATCACTTTATTTTTTGAGCACTTGAAACGCTAAGTTCTATCTAGAGTTGAGTACCACATAAAGGTTGTGGCCTAAGCAAACAAATTTTATTTTGAGCACTTGAAACGCTAAGTTCTATTTAGAGTTGAGTGCGACATAAAGTTTGTGAGCCTAAGCAAACAAATTTTATTTTGAG
Source organism: Alkaliphilus oremlandii OhILAs (assembly GCF_000018325.1). Classification (GTDB taxonomy): domain Bacteria; phylum Bacillota; class Clostridia; order Peptostreptococcales; family Natronincolaceae; genus Alkaliphilus_B; species Alkaliphilus_B oremlandii. The sequence goes on from NC_009922.1 coordinate 525,478, forward strand.
CACTTGAAACGCTAAGTTCTATTTAGAGTTGAGTGCGACATAAAGTTTGTGAGCCTAAGCAAACAAATTTTATTTTGAGCACTTGAAACGCTAAGTTCTATCTAGAGTTGAGTGCGACATAAAGTTTGTGAGCCCAAGCGAACAAATTTTATTTTATAATAAACCGTAAGTTCCTAAGGTCTTTAATTGAGATGCATAGTTTGCCAACATATCATCGATATTGATATTGAATGTATTACAAAGAGCTGCAATATAGAAAATATTATTTGAAATTTCTTCGCCAATTTTTTCCTTACACACATCACACAGGTACCCTTCAACGTGATTGGTTAAATAATTCTGTAGCTCTGAAAAAGAGATGTCTGTTGGTGCACTTTGTTTTTGACTATGGACTTGAATGCAGCCGCAGTCTGTTACAGATTTGGCTACAGCGCGATTGATTTTAGAACTGCTTTCTTGAAGCTTCGTCAAAATATCTAAAATACTCTTATGGCGAATTAATACCTCGTCTACTTGGTCTTGAAATTCATTGAAAGAAAATGGGTTCATATATTCAACTCCTAAGGTCTATATTATTTAAACAAAACACAGAAATTATCATAAGAAAACTCTATTTTCATTATACTGATATCCTCTTCTATTTGTCAATGTGACTATAGAAATTTACTACTTAAGACTTAATTATATATTTTATAAAAAAGCTGCTATAAATCGTGAGGAGAAAGCTTTTTTGAAACTCATGTAGGGTAAAGTTCTTCTTTAGAAACACACTATAAGTAGAACTTTTCTATTCCTTATAAAAAACGCAAAAATCTACAAAAAAATATTTGACAAGTAATAATTCCTGTGATAAAATTATCGTTTTGCTTGACAAAACCACTACTTTATTATATACTAAACTAGTAGTATATCACCGTTTTCTGGGGAGGGTTAATTATGTTTAACATTGGTGAGAAGGTTGTATATCCTATCCACGGTGCTGGTGTGATAGAATCTATTGAAGAAAGAGAAATCCTTGGCGAGAGAAGAAAGTACTATATAATGAAGATGCCTATAGGGGATATGCAGGTAATGATTCCGTTGGATCAAATAGATGATATAGGTATTCGGAAAGTTATTGATGTAGAAGAAATTGGAAGTGTTTTAGAAATATTGGCTTCGGATACAACGAAGATGCATCAAAATTGGAATAGAAGGTATCGTGCGAATATGGATTTAATTAAAACGGGCGATATTTACGAAGTAGCAGATGTGGTGAGAAATCTAACATTGATGGAAAAAGAGAAAGGCTTATCTACGGGCGAGAGAAAGATGCTGAATAATGCCAGACAAATTTTGTTGAGTGAAATTGTTCTTGTGGCTGAGATATCAGAAGAGGAAGCTTCTAAGCTTGTTGAAAAAGTTATATTACAGCAGGAAATGCCGGATACGGCTTTGTAGGAATATGTTCTAAGTAGGTGTATAAAGCATTAGCATTATGGAAACTTCACTTTGAAACAAATACAAAACGAAGTTTCCTATTTAATTTATAAAATATTTATGATATTTGCTTTTAAAAAAAAGTATTTGGGGCATAATTGTTGAATAGGAGGTGAAATCCAATGATAAATAAAATTATTCGTGGGATTTTGACTGCCTTAGGAGCAGTCGCAGGTATGGCATTATATATATATATAGTGAATGTTATGGCCATGGTCAACATAAAAAGTGATTTAAAGACTTATATTATCGGAATTATAATTTCATCCTTAACGAGCGGTGCTATGTTATTTATTTTATCGCCTTGGCTCATCAGACAGGGTAGGAATATTGCCAATTGGATTGAGAAGGAGCTGTCAAAGGTTCCAACGGTAGACATCCTTTTAGGATCTGTAGGACTTATTATTGGACTTATTATTGCTTATTTAATTAGTAACCTGATTACTGGAATTGTACCATTTACGATCTTCGGTTCTATTTTATCTACGATCATCTATATATTTATGGCTTATTTAGGGGTTAAGGTTGCAACGAAGAAAATAATAGAATTACCGAATATACAGGAAATTTTAAAGCGGAATCTCACAAAGGAAAAGGCATCGAAAAAAGAAAATCAAGGATGCCCTAAGGTCTTAGATACCAGTGTAATTATCGATGGTAGAATTGCAGATATCTGTAGGACCGGCTTTGTAGAGGGACCATTAATAATTCCAGGGTTTGTTTTAGAGGAGTTGAGACATATCGCAGATTCTTCTGATGCATTAAAGCGTAATCGTGGAAGAAGAGGACTGGATATTTTAAATATGATACAAAAGGAATTGGATATTGAGGTTAAAATGTATGAAAAAGATTTTCCGGATATAGCAGAGGTTGATACGAAATTGTTGAAACTGGCACAGGTATTAGATGGTAAAGTTATAACCAATGACTATAATCTCAATAAGGTTGCTGAATTCCAAGGTGTAGCAGTACTTAACATAAATGAACTTGCCAATGCGGTAAAACCTGTGGTTCTTCCAGGTGAGGAAATGATCGTACAGGTTGTAAAAGATGGCAAGGAGTCGGGGCAGGGATTAGCTTACTTAGATGATGGCACCATGATCGTCGTAGAAAGCGGGAAAAAATATATTGGGCAGACCATCGATGTATTAGTAACCAGCGTGCTTCAAACTGCAGCAGGAAGAATGATCTTTGCGAAACCGAAGGCTTTAGTAGAAAGATCCGCATAAAATAATTAAATTACACGGAATTATACCATGACATTCAATCCCTCTACATTTATTTGTAGGGGGAATTTTTCTATGGGAATGATATCTACAGAAGCGTCAATACTCTATTATTAAAGGAACCTTAAGTGTAGGAGGTAGATATTGATGGAATGGACAAGTGAGGCTGAGCTAAAAATAAAAAAAGCACCATTTTTTATTAGAGCCATGGCTAGAAGAAAGGCAGAAGAGGTTGCTAAAAATAGAGGAAAAATAGTCGTGGATGTGGAAGATATTGAAGCTGCAAAAGGAAGCAGAGAATTGGAAGACTTAAGTGCAATGGATTTATCCATTGAGGGTATTGAAAGCTCAAAGTTTTTGGATATAGGCCTCTGTGGAGGGGTAAAAGGCTGTCCTTTCACACTATTTAATGATGAAGAGGTGACAAGGGTTTTTTACAGGGTCATTCAGAATGAAAATTTAGAACTGTTCATGGAAAAGGCTTTAGAAGGTCCTGTGCTTTTTCATAATAAGTTTAAAATAGCAATCAGTGGCTGCCCCAATAGCTGTTCACAGCCTCAAATCAAGGATATATCCATTGTAGGATACCATATACCCAAGATTGAGAAAGGTCGCTGTGTAGGGTGTAAGCAATGCGTTAGGAGCTGTCCTGACCGTATGATCACTGCGGAAGATGAGCCGAAGATCGATATGGAAGGCTGCATCCATTGTGGTCGATGTATTCAAGCCTGTCCTACGGGCGCTATTAAAAGGTTTCAAGAAGGGTATCGAATTTATGTCGGCGGAAGACTTGGACGAAAGCCTCACTTAGCTAAACCCATTGCAGATATTGAAGATTTTGATGAACTAGCAAAGATCCTTAGCAAGGTGATTGTTTTTTATAAGGAATGTGTAGAAGAAAAGAAAAGCTTTAGTAAGGTTATAGAAGCGATGGAACTCGAGGAAATAAAAAATCGAATCCATGAAAGAACCTCTTTAGAAAGTATAGAAAGTATCCTATAATAATAGAAAAGTATATATCAAAGTAAGTAGGTGGAGAATATTTCTAAAACAAGTGTTATTATCGTAGCAGCGGGCAAAGGAAAGCGAATGGGCAGAGATTATAATAAACAGTACATACAACTGGAGGCTCAGCCCATCGTTGCCCATACAATTAAAGTTTTTGAGGAGATGGATTGCATCAATGAAATTATCCTGGTGGTCGGTGCAGGAGAGGTAGAGTTTCTAAAAAAAAGTATCATCGAAGTCTATGGATTTCAAAAAGTCTCTGCCATTGTTGAAGGGGGTTTAGAACGACGAGACTCCGTTTATAATGGACTGAAAGCCGTAAGTCAGGATTGTAGCATTGTGCTGATACACGACGGTGCTAGACCCCTCATCACAAAAGATATTATCGAAGAAAGTATAATAGTAGCCAAAGAATCTGGTGCTTGTATTGCTGCTGTACCTGTGAAAGATACCATTAAGATATCCAACGATAACATGGAGGTGATCCATACACCTAAAAGGGATAATTTGTGGTCGGTTCAGACACCCCAAACATTTCAATATGACCTGATCCTAGAAGCATACAATCATCAGCAGCCTAAAGATTCAACAGCCACTGATGACGCCATGATTCTTGAAGCTCTGGGACATACGGTAAAGATCATCCATGGTAGCTACAACAATATTAAAATTACCACACCGGAGGACTTAATTGTGGCGGAGGAAATTTTAAAAACAAGAAGGGAAGGCAGATAAAATGAGAGTAGGAATCGGTTATGATGTTCATAAATTAGTGGCAGATAGAAAACTAATCATTGGCGGTGTCCATATTCCCTATGAAAAGGGGCTTTTAGGCCATTCCGATGCAGATGTTTTGCTCCATGCCATTAAGGATGCCATTCTGGGTGCGGCGGCTTTAGGCGATATCGGAAAGCACTTTCCAGATACGGACGAAAGATATAAAGGAGCCAATAGCCTGGAACTTTTAAAAGAAGTATCCAATCTGATAAAAAGCAAAGGCTATAAGATCCATAATTTAGATGCCACAATTATTGCACAAAAACCTAAAATGGCATCGCATATAGAGCAGATGAGAGCCAATATTGCAGCCGCCATAAATGTTGATATGGACAGCGTTAACGTGAAGGCTACAACTACGGAAGGGTTAGGCTTTGTAGGGGTAGGAGAAGGAATCGCTGCCAACGCAATCGCTAGTATTATTAAAGCATAAGATTCTTGTATAAATTTGATCCTCCTCGCCTTTACCATATTGACATTATATGAATTATTGGTTATTCTATTAAGAAGAATAAAATAAAAAACATACTTGGATGATACTGAGTACTTCAATCTAAGCAAAGTAAGGTTTTATAGGATTGAAGAATATCTATAAATCTATGATGGGAAATAGTAAAAAAGGATGCTTTCCAGAGAGAAAACCATTGGTGGAAGGTTTTTAAGCTTTAATTTTTGAACCAGTCCTTGAGTGAAGAGTTGAAAAAAAGTAGATTCTTCCGGTTCGTGCCGTTATACGATGAAGGGAACCTTTTGGGTTAATTAGAGTGGTACCGCGGGTGAATACAGTCTCTCGTCTCTATTGTTTATAGAGATGGGGGATTTTTTTGTTGGGCTAAATAATAGAAGGGAGAAATGAAAATGTCTAAAAAAGAGAAACAATTTGTTGAAGAAATTACGCCAATGGAAGTAGATTTTGCACAATGGTATACGGATGTTATTAAAAAAACAGATTTGGTAGATTATTCCCCAGTGAAAGGTTTTATGGTAATTAAGCCTTATGGCTATGCAATCTGGGAAAATATTCAAAATTACATGGATAAAAGATTCAAGGAAACAGGGCACAAAAACTGCTACTTTCCACTGTTGATTCCTGAGAGCTTACTGAAGAAGGAAGCGGAGCACGTAGAAGGGTTTGCACCAGAGGTAGCCTGGGTTACACATGGGGGAAATGAAGAGCTAGCAGAAAGACTTTGTGTTCGCCCTACCTCTGAAACCATTATTTGTGAAATGTACTCTAAATGGTTAACTTCGTATAGAGATTTACCATTCCTATATAACCAATGGTGTAGTGTTGTTCGTTGGGAAAAGAGCACAAGACCATTCCTAAGAACCTCTGAGTTCCTATGGCAGGAAGGGCATACACTTCACGAGACCTATGAAGAAGCCCAAGCAGAAACCCTGCAAATGTTAAACATCTATAGAGAAACTGCTGAAAATTTATTGGCGATGCCTGTTGTAATCGGACAAAAAAGTGAAAAAGAGAAGTTTGCTGGTGCCTATGCAACGTATACCATGGAAGCCCTAATGCATGATGGAAAAGCACTTCAAGCAGGTACTTCTCACAACCTAGGTCAACATTTTACGACTGCGTTTGATATTACTTATTCCGATAGAAATGGAGAGCTAAAGCATCCTTACCATACTTCTTGGGGAGTTTCTACCAGATTGATCGGGGGCATCATCATGGTCCATGGAGATAATAGAGGCTTGGTACTGCCTCCTGGAATTGCACCTACTCAAGTTGTAATTGTACCAGTAGCATCTCATAAGGAAGGCGTTTTAGATAAAGCCAATGAACTACGCGATCGATTAAAGGATAAGTTCAGAGTAGAGCTGGATGATCGCGATAACTATTCTCCAGGTTGGAAGTTTAACGAGTGGGAAATGAAAGGTGTTCCAATCAGAATCGAGATTGGACCTAGAGATATCGAGAATAATCAAGCTATGTTATTTAGAAGAGATGAGCTAGAAAAAGACGCCGTATCCCTAGACGATTTAGAAGAAGCTGTAGAGAAACTGCTAGAGGATATTAACAACAATTTATTATACAAGGCGAAGATGATGCGGGACGAAAAGACCTATATTGTAAAAACCTTCGATGAAATGAAAGAGGTTATGGAGATTAAACCTGGTTTTGTTAAAGCAATGTGGTGTGGAGAAAGAGCATGTGAAGAGCATGTGAAAGCCGAAACTGGTGTTACCATCAGATGTATTCCTTTTGAGCAGGAAAACCTAGGCCATACTTGTGCATTCTGCGGCAAAGAAGCAAAACATATGGTATATCTAGCGAAAGCATATTAGGAGCTGCCCTAGAAAGATCATTTGGGATTAGCTTATGCTCCCTCCAATCGCTCATAGATAAATTCTAGAAGCCAAGGGATATCCAATATATATTAAGATATTCCTTGGCTTCTATTTGTAAATTTAGGTATCGTTGAAGGAGATCCTTTTGTATAAAGCCCATCATATGTGGTAAAATAACAAATAAAACCGAGTGAGGTGTAAACATGAAAAACAAAGGCTTGATTCAATGTATCACAATCCTAGTGATTTTTATTTCCATATTTAATATTGTTGCCTATGCAGACAATACCGTTGTTGTAACCTTAGGAAAAAACTTGAATGAATCTCAACGAAATCAAATATTGGATCTTTTTAATGTATCGGAAGGAGCAGTAACCATCATAGAGGTTAACAACCAAGAGGAAAGAGCTTACTTAGAGGGGATTGCCACGGAGGCTCAGCTTGGGAAAATAACCATGTCCTCAGCATATGTAGAAATTTTAGAGGAAGGTTCAGGAATCCAGGTAGAAACCTATAATATTTCTTGGGTGACCAAGGAAATGTATCAGAGTGCATTGGTTACTGCAGGGGTAAAGGATGCTAAGGTTATTGCAGCAGCCCCATTCCCAGTTTCAGGGACAGGAGCGTTGACGGGCATATTGAAGGCATTTGAAAAGGCGACGGGTAAAAAGATCAGCGAAGAACAAAAAAAGGTAGCCAATGAGGAAGTATTCCAAACTGGAAGATTAGGGGAGCAAATCGGTCAAGAGAAGGCAGCAGAATTGATTAAGGTTGTAAAGGAAGAAGTCATTGAAAAAAGGTTGAAAAACAACGAGGAAATAAAGAAAGTCGTTGTAGATATGGCAGGTCGCTTAGATATTAACCTAAATATGGAGCAAATCGAAGAGATTTCTAAGCTGATGGAAAAAATAAATAAACTGAATTTAAATATGAAAGAGGTCCGCCAGCAGCTGAAGGGCATCGGTGAGAAGATTGACCAAACCATCAAGGATAATGAAGAAGTGAAATCTTTACTCCAAAAAATCATCGAGATGATAGGGAATTTATTCCGTTCTCTATTTGGTAAATTTACGAATAAATAGAGGCACCGTGCGTAACCTTTTCTTGATTGAAACTAGGGAATGGGTTATAATAATATGATATTATAGGCTAAATTGGAGGGATAAAATGTCTGTACGAGTGAGATTTGCACCGAGTCCGACTGGGTTTGTACATATAGGAAGCTTAAGAACAGCATTGTATAATTATTTATTTGCAAAGAAGTCCAATGGAAAGTATATTTTGAGAGTAGAGGATACGGATCAAAGTCGTTACGTTGAAGGCGCAATTGAAGGGATGCTTCGTTCTATGGCGTGGGCAGGCGTTCACCACGATGAAGGCGTTGTTTTTACTGGAGAGACTTTGGGCCAAAAAGGAGATTTTGGACCGTATATTCAATCTGAAAGATTAGAAATTTATAAAAAATATATGGATATATTATTAGAAAAAGGCCATGCTTATTATTGCTTCTGCTCCAAAGAAAGATTGGATGAAGTCAGAGAAAAGCAAAAGGTAGAAGGACTGAATGCAGGCTATGACGGTCATTGTCGTAATCTTTCTAAAGAAGAAATCGAAGAAAAGTTGAATGCAGGACAGCCTTACGTTATTCGATTAAGATTGCCAGAAAATAAAGACATTCAGTTCCATGATATCGTTCGTGGCGATGTGGTGATGAATACGGCGGACTTAGATGACCAAGTATTGATGAAATCCGATGGTTTTCCAACGTATCACTTTGCAGTGGTTGTAGATGACCATCTTATGGAAATTACACACGTAATCCGTGGAGAAGAATGGTTGCCTTCTACACCGAAGCATGTATACCTATACGAAGCATTTGGATGGGAAGCGCCACAATATGTGCATTTACCGAATATTTTAAATGCAGACCGTAAAAAGCTGAGTAAGCGTCAAGGAGACGTTGCTGTTGAAGACTTCTTAAAGAAGGGCTACTTACCAGAAGGCCTTGTAAACTACATCGCTTTGGTTGGATGGAGTCCTGAGGATAATAATGAAATATTCTCCATGGAAGAGCTGGAAGCAAACTTTTCTTTAGAAAGAGTTTCTAAGAGCGGTGGCGTTTTTGATGTTCATAAGTTAAACTGGGTCAATGGACATTATATTAGAGAAAGTAGCGTAGAGCGTATTACAGATCTTGCAATACCTCATTTGATTGAGGCTGGCTATATTACCGAGTCCGATGCTCAAGAGCGATATGAATGGTTAAAGGATCTGGTAAGCGTTCTTCAAGACAGAATATCTTATGTTGCAGAGATTAAAGAAAAGGCTGGAATTTTCTTCAATGCTGAAATCGAATTAAAGGACGAAGAGTCTAAGGAGCTGATTCAGGTAGAACATTTGCCGCAGCTTTTAGATGTATTGAAGGCAAAGGTAGAAGCTGCTGAAGTGATCGATGAAGAGTTTGGCAAGAGTGTGTTTAAAGAGATTCAAAAGGAAACAGGAATTAAAGGACCCAATCTATTTAAACCGATTCGTGTGGTTTTAACTGGGGAAGTTCATGGCCCAGATCTACCACTTGTGATGAAAGTTTTAGGTAGCAAAAACATACTGGATCGCATAGAATATGTTTATGACCTAATCCAATCTATGAAATAAATATTCAAAAAGCGAAGAACAGAAGAAGTAAGTTCATACGAATTGCAAGAGATAAGCTGCCATTGGCTGAAAGCAGCTTTCAATAGACGGTGGACTGAAATGCATCTGGGAGCTATGGCTTGAAATTTTAGTAGGGCTAATCGGGTGGTTCCGTTAAAGACTTGGAGTGGAATGCTTTTTATGGTTCAACCAGAGTGGGACCGCGGATTAAATACAACCGCCTCTGATCTTTTCAGGGGTGGTTTTTGTTGTTTTTAAAAGAAGCTAAGAAAGCTTTAGATTAGTGGAATAAATCAATTGTTGATTGAAGGGGAGATGAGGATGATTCGTTTTTTTAGAACAATTAAGGATGATGTGGATGCGATTTTTGAACGGGACCCTGCTGCAAAAGGGATGATAGAAGTCATTCTTTGCTATCCAGGATTACATGCGATTCTGATTCATCGAATTTCTCATTATTTTTACAAAAGAGGATTAAGCCTTCTGCCTAGAATGATATCCAACATTGGAAGATTTTTTACGGGCATTGAAATACATCCGGGAGCTAAAATCGGCAGAAAGGTTTTTATTGACCACGGAATGGGCGTAGTCATAGGTGAAACTGCTGAAATTGGAAACAATGTGACCATCTATCAAGGGGCAACATTGGGTGGTACAGGAAAGGAAAAGGGGAAGAGACATCCGACCATCGGGGATAATGTGGTGATTTCCTCTGGTGCCAAGGTGCTGGGACCTTTTACCGTAGGGGAGAATTCCAAAATCGGTGCAGGCTCTGTAGTGTTAAAAGAGGTTCCTCCCAATTGTACCGTGGTTGGGGTACCGGGAAGAATCGTAGTAAAAGATAATGTAAAGATTAATAGCTGTGATAATGGCATCGACTTAGATCAAATTAAACTGCCAGACCCAATTATGGATGAACTCACATGTTTAAAAGAGAAAATTGCAGAACTTCAAAACAAAATAATTGAAATGGAGGAGCGAAAATAATGAAGCTTTATAACACATTGACCAGAAAAAAAGAAGAATTTATTCCTTTAGAAGAGGGAAAGGTTAGGATGTATGCTTGTGGACCTACAGTATACAACTACTTCCATATAGGAAACGCGAGAACATTCATGGTATTCGATGCTCTCAGAAGATATCTGATCTATAGAGGATACGATGTAACCTTTGTACAGAATTTTACAGATGTAGACGATAAGATCATAAGAAGGGCCAATGAAGAAGGCGTAGCGCCTGAGGAAATCAGCGAACGCTTCATTAAAGAGTATTTCTATGATGCCGGCACCTTGGGAATAGAAAAAGCAGATATTCACCCTAAGGTAACGGAAAATATGGCAGAAATTATAGCCTTTGTTGCAAAGCTGGTGGAGAAGGGCCATGCATACGAGTCCAACGGCGATGTATACTTTGATGTTTCTAAATATGAGGAATATGGAAAACTTTCAAAGCAAAGCCTTGAAGATTTACAAGCGGGTGCTAGAATAGAAATTAATGAGTATAAAAAAAATCCTTTAGATTTTGCTCTTTGGAAGAGTGCAAAAGCAGGTGAACCGAGCTGGGAAAGTCCTTGGGGAAATGGAAGACCGGGCTGGCATATCGAGTGCTCTGCTATGGCAAAAAGATATTTAGGAGAGACCATCGATATTCACGGCGGTGGAGGGGATTTAGTATTCCCCCATCATGAAAATGAAATTGCCCAGAGTGAAGCTTGCTCCGGAAAGAAATTTGCAAACTATTGGCTACATGTAGGATATTTAAACGTGGACAATAAGAAAATGTCAAAATCACTGAACAACTTCTTTACGCCGCGAGAGATCTCGGAAGAGTTTGATTTAGAGAATCTTCGTTTTTTCATGCTTTCCGCTCACTATAGAAATCCGATTAACTTCAGCAGAGACTTATTAGAGGCTGCTAAAAATGGTTTGGACCGACTGTATACAGGTAAAAATAACTTAGAATACCTTTTAGAAAATGCAGCAGAGAGAGAAGTGTCGGAAGAAGAGAAGAATTTTATCCATGGTTTACAGTCTTTTAAAAATCAATTTATAGATGCCGTAGATGACGATTTTAATACGGCTGATGGAATTGCTGTAATTTTTGATTTGGTAAGAGAAATCAATAGTCATATTTCTGAGAAAAATTCAAAAAAAGCGGTGGAGGCGTCCTATGATTTACTGATGGAGTTAACTGGTGTCCTAGGGCTGTTAAAGAGGGAAGCAGAGGATTTAGAGGAAGAGATAGAAAGACTGATTGCGGAGAGACAGCAGGCTAGAAAAGATAAAAACTTTGCACTTTCCGACAAAATTCGAGATGACTTAAAGGAAAAAGGCATTGTATTAGAGGATACGGCGCAAGGTGTTAAATGGCGAAAACTATAGTAAAGGATAAATGATATATGGATGAATTTATAAAGAAAATGCAAGATCATACGAAGGTAAAAAGTGAAGCTGAAGCGAGAATGATGGCGCCTCTGGTGCTGGCATACATTGGTGACGCTCTATATGAAGTGTTTATTAGAAATTACTTAATCAACGAAATGACGGTATCAGTGAATCAGTACCATAAAAGAGCAACCCACTATGTACGGGCTAAGGCCCAATCCCATGTTGTACATGCTCTAGAGTCCGAGTTAAGTGAGCCGGAGTGGACCATAGTGAAAAGAGGAAGAAATCAAAAATCGGCCACCGTACCTAAAAATGCAGATTTGACAGAGTATAAATATGCTACTGGATTCGAAGCACTACTGGGATATTTGTTCTATATAGGGCAGTACGATCGGCTACACTATTTAATGAGCAAAGCTGTTGCATTGATTAATCATGATTTGGGGGATCAAAATGGATAAACGATCAAAGAGTATGATTGTGGTCACGGTTGTCCTTGCCTGCATTCTCATAGTGAAATCCAATATATTGGATCCTGTGGGGCCGTTGGAAGGGGAATTGGAGCTGTACAGACAATATACGCTCCAAACAGCCCCTCTTAGCAGTAATATTTTGAAAAATACAGGACTTCTTACCTATAGAGTTGTAAAGGTGAACAAGACTAGTATGGAAGGAAGCACAGAGATTTTGATTCGATCTGAAGATGAGAAGGAATGGGTTCATCAAACCCTAGAAGGACAGTACACTGGGAAAGTACGAAGCTATCTATTGAACTTTATCCCGGTAAAGGATATTAATTTTAAAGGGGGCGTTACGAAAGATGGAAAGTAAAATGAAGGTCAGCTTGATCACTTATACACCAGAGCCGGAAAAGTTAGTTGCAGGTGCTGCAAAGCTATGCTACTCACCTAGTGGCATTAACGAGCTGATGAGCAATCTGGAAGAAGGTAATGTGGAGAAGTTCATTGCAATGCTAGCGATTATGGGACATGAATCTCCATTTGAACATATTAATTTTACCTTTGGTATCGAAGGTGTATCCAGAAGCTTAACCCATCAATTGGTGCGCCATCGTATAGGCTCGAGCTATTCTCAAAAGAGTCAGCGCTATGTGAATGAAGGCGGCTTTGAATATATCATCCCACCACAGATCGGAGGCATACCAGAAGCCAAGGCACTTTATATTAAGACCATGGAAAATGATCAATTGGCTTACGATGAGCTGACCAATATCTTATTTGAAAAGCATTATAAGGACTACTTAGATAAGGGAAAAAATGAAAAAGCAGCAAAGAGCGCAGCGGAGAAGCAGGCCATTGAAGATGCCAGATATGTTCTGCCCAATAGCTGTGAAACGAAAATTGTTGTAACCATGAATGCCAGGGCTTTATTTAATTTCTTTAGAAAAAGATGCTGCAATCGTGCACAATGGGAAATCAGAGATCTTGCCATAGAAATGATGAAGCTTGTAGTAGATGTTGCACCGAATGTATTTAAAATTGCAGGTCCTGGTTGTGTTACAGGCAAATGTCCAGAAGGCAATATGAGCTGTGGCGAAATGGAAGCTGTGAGAGAAAAATTTAAAAGTATTTCGAACCGATAGAGGGTTCGTGAAGGGAGGAAGATAAAATATGTCTATGGATAATATAGCAGGTAGAAATCCCGTGATGGAAGCGCTAAAATCAGGAAGAGAAATCGATAAAATTTTAATTGCCAAGGGAACAGAAGGGGGTTCTTTAATTAAGATCATTGGAAAAGCCAAGGATCGAGGGATACCAATTCAATACGTGGAGAGACAGAAACTGAATGAAATGTCCAGCTCCGATGTACACCAAGGAATTATTGCCACGGTGGCCGCATACGAATACTGTGAAGTAGAGGATATTCTAGAGAATGCAAAGAGTAAAGGGAGGGATCCTTTCCTATTGATTTTAGATGAGATCATGGATCCTCATAATCTGGGCTCCATGATGAGAACTGCCGATGCCGTTGGTGTAGATGGGATTATCATCCCTAAAAGACGCTCTGTAGGACTCACTTCTACCGTGGCAAAAAGCTCCGCCGGTGCAATTGAATATGTTCCGGTAGCGAAGGTTTCCAACATTGCACAGACCATCGATAAGATTAAGGATATGGGCATATGGGTTGCAGGAGCCGATATGAGCGGTTCGAAGGAACATTACAATATGGACTTAAAAGGACCTTTAGCACTTGTCATCGGCAACGAAGGCGAAGGGATTTCTAGGCTTATTAAAGAAAAATGTGACTTTTTGATAAAACTTCCCATGGTAGGTCAGGTATCTTCATTGAATGCATCGGTAGCTGCCGCTGTTCTGATGTATGAGGTGTTTAGACAACGATCGCATTCGGATATTCAGAAGTAGAGGACAGTGCTTTGAAAGAATATTTGATATTAGATGGCTATAATGTGATTAATTCCTGGCCTGAGCTAGAAAGGCTAATGAGCCAAAGTTTAGAAGTAGCACGAACTGATCTCATTGGTAAAATGGCAGAATATCGGGCATATAAAGGAATTAACGTCATTATTGTATTCGATGCATACCTTGTAAAAGGCAGCAATCGAAGCAATGAGAAGTTACAGGGTGTAGAAATCGTGTTTACAAAAGAAAAAGAAACTGCGGATGCGTACATAGAGCGATTAATTACGCAGCTTTCCAGCAATCGAAATCGAGTATCCGTTGTGACCAACGATTGGGTAGAGCAGCAAATGGTTTTAGGTGGAGGAGCCACCAGAGTTTCTGTTCGGGAAATGGTTTTGGAATTTGATCAAATTAAAAATAAAATTCATAAAAAAATAGAATCCACAAAAAAACAAAAAGAGACATTATCCGACAGAATTGACCCAGCCATCTTAGAAAAACTTGAAAAAATAAGGCGGAAGCTATGAAACACCTTGACTTTACATAATCTGTTCAGTTATAATAAATACATAAAAATGGGGAAGTTTACATAAGAGGTGGAGGAGATATGTTTGAGCGTTGGGATAGCGAAAGATACTGCTGAAAACTATGAAGTGCTAGATGAGGTTATGGTTGAAATTGCAAAAGAAGGTGATCTAGAGGCTTTAGAATATTTAATTAAGAAATATAAAAATTTTGTTAGAGCCAAAGCGAGATCTTACTTTTTAATTGGAGCTGATAGAGAGGATATTGTTCAGGAGGGAATGATCGGCCTATACAAAGCCATTCGTGACTTTAAACCGGACAAACTATCTTCATTTAGGGCCTTTGCTGAACTATGTATTACACGACAAATCATTACCGCCATAAAGACGGCAACGAGACAGAAACATATTCCCTTAAACTCCTACGTATCTTTAAATAAACCAATCTATGATGAAGAATCGGACAGGACGCTACTGGATGTAATCTCTGGACAAAAAGTTACGGACCCAGAAGAGTTGGTGGTTTCTAGAGAAGAACTGGGACATATAGAGGATAAAATTGGAGAAATTTTAAGTGACTTAGAATTAAAAGTTCTAATGCTTTATTTGGAAGGAAGGTCTTATCAGGAAATTGCTGGAGATTTAGAACGACATGTAAAGTCCATAGACAATGCGCTCCAGAGAGTAAAGAGAAAGCTAGAGAAATATTTAGAGTCTAGAGATGAATAGATCTTAGTTTCTGACCCTAGAAGTATATTGACAATACTCTATCATAAATAGTAAAATGAGGATGGATATGAGTGGTTATCATACATAGTATATAGATTATCCAAAAACTCAAACAATATAAAATATAAATTAAATGTATAATTAAGGAGGCAGCAAAATGGCAAAGGAAAAATTCGACAGAAGTAAACCCCATGTAAACATTGGAACAATTGGACACGTAGACCATGGAAAAACAACATTAACAGCAGCAATCACAAATACATTAAACACAAGATATGGAACAGGAGCAGCAGTAGCATTCGATAAAATCGATAAAGCTCCAGAAGAAAGAGAAAGAGGAATCACAATTTCAACATCTCACGTAGAGTACGAAACACCAAACAGACACTACGCACACGTAGACTGCCCAGGTCACGCGGACTACGTAAAGAACATGATCACAGGAGCAGCACAAATGGACGGAGCAATCCTAGTATGTTCAGCAGCAGATGGTCCAATGCCACAAACAAGAGAGCATATCCTATTATCAAGACAAGTAGGTGTACCATACATCGTAGTATTCTTAAACAAATGTGATATGGTAGATGACGAAGAATTATTAGAGTTAGTAGAGATGGAAGTAAGAGATCTATTAAACGAGTATGAATTCCCAGGAGACGATACACCAATCGTAAGAGGATCAGCATTACAAGCATTAAATGATCCAGCAGGCCCATGGGGAGATAAGATCGTAGAATTATTCGAGCATATCGACACATATATTCCTGAACCAACAAGAGCAATAGACAAATCATTCCTAATGCCAGTAGAGGACGTATTCTCAATTACAGGTAGAGGAACAGTAGCAACAGGAAGAGTAGAAAGAGGAATCATCAAGGTACAAGACGAAGTTGAGTTAGTAGGACTTCAAGAAGATTCAAGAAAGATTGTAGTAACAGGAGTAGAGATGTTCAGAAAGTTATTAGACCAAGCGCAAGCAGGAGATAACGTAGGATTACTATTAAGAGGAATCCAAAGAACAGAGATCCAAAGAGGACAAGTATTATGTAAGCCAGGAACAATCAAACCACATACAAAGTTCAAGGCAGAGGTATACGTATTAAAGAAAGAAGAAGGTGGAAGACATACACCATTCTTCGATGGATACAGACCACAATTCTACTTTAGAACAACAGACGTAACAGGTGCAACAAAGTTACCAGACGGAATGGAAATGGTAATGCCAGGAGATAACGTAACAATGGAAATCGACTTAATTCACCCAATCGCAATAGAAGAAGGACTAAGATTTGCGATTCGTGAAGGTGGAAGAACAGTAGGATCCGGCGTAGTTGCTTCTATCATCGAATAATTAAATAGAAATAAAAGAACAATAAAGGGACTAGGAGCTACCTAGTCCCTTAAAAAAAAGCAAATCTCTGACATGAATAGAAACAGGATTGCCATAGACATAGTGTAATTTTTTTATTGACATCAAATTAAAAGTATGATAAATTTGAAAAAGTAATCAATTATATAATAAGAGCTAACTATGTGCTTAAGCAATAGATATGTTCGTTATGTGCTGTAATAGGAGGTGTAATTTGTGCGAGTGAATATTACATTAGCATGTACAGAGTGTAAGCAAAGAAATTACAATACAAGTAAAAACAAAAAGAGCAATCCAGATCGTATGGAGCTTAAAAAATATTGTAAGTTCTGCAAAACTCATACTGCTCACAGAGAAACAAAATAGGATGGTGTTAGAACTTCTTTAAAAGGATGTGAAGCAAGAAATGACTACCCCAACAAACACGAATAGTGAAAAATCGAGAGACTTTAGTAAGTTTATCAAGGGTGTTCGATCAGAACTTAAGAAGGTTAATTGGCCTAACAAAAAGGAATTAACAAACAATAGTGTTGTAGTTGTTATTACCGTTACGTTAGCTACAGTTGCCATTTGGGCAATAGACTCAATTTTAGGCTATGGCTTAAACCTTATAATTAGATAATATATTTCGCTTAAAAGGAGGGAGAGTATCCTGTTGCTGAAAGAGGGTGCTCCTATATATGTCCGAAAAAGCAAGATGGTATGTAATGCATACTTATTCTGGTCATGAAAACAAAGTAAAGATGAACATTGAAAAGATGGTTGAAAACAGAGGAATGGAAGATATTATCTTAGAAGTAAAAGTGCCGACAGAAGAGAAGATTGAAATTAAAAATGGCAAAAAAAAGGTAAAAGAATCCAAATTATTCCCAGGATATGTTCTAGTAAAAATGTTTATGACGGATGAATCTTGGTATTTAGTAAGAAATACAAGAGGTGTTACTGGTTTTGTTGGGCCAAGCTCAAAGCCAATACCACTGACAGATCAAGAAATAAAGTCTATGGGAGTAGAAGAGCCTAGAATAGAAATTGACGTTAAAGTTGGAGAAAGCATTAAGGTTATTTCTGGTCCTTTTGAAACATTTATTGGAACAATTGATCATATCAATCTTGAAAAACAAACCTTAAAGGTTCGTATTTCAATGTTTGGAAGAGAAACGCCTGTTGAACTTGAATTTGATCAAATAGAAAAAATTTAAGATGAATACAGTAGGTAAGATGTTTTTTTTATGCAATTCTTTAGGAAGGATTGCAATGATTAAGGAGGTGTAAAACAATATGGCAAAGAAAATAGTTGGACAAATCAAATTACAAATCAATGCAGGAAAGGCAACACCAGCACCACCAGTTGGACCGGCTTTAGGACAACACGGTGTAAACATCATGGGATTCTGTAAAGAATTTAATGCTAAAACTGCAGATCAAGCTGGATTAATTATTCCAGTTGTTATTTCTGTTTACCAAGATAGATCCTACAGCTTTATCACAAAAACTCCACCGGCTGCAGTTCTAATTAAAAAAGCTATTGGAATTCAAAGTGGATCTGGTGAACCGAATAAGAAAAAAGTTGCTAAGATCTCTAAAGATAAAATTAGAGAAATTGCTGAATTAAAAATGCCTGACTTAAACGCTGCGTCTTTAGAAGCTGCTATGAGCATGATTTCTGGAACAGCTAGAAGTATGGGTGTTGTAGTAGAAGACTAAGGTCCGTCTACTTTTAACGCAGTGGGAGGTTCTCACTAAAAACCGTTAATACCACAAGGAGGTAAGAGAAATGGCTAAAAAAGGTAAAAAGTATCAAGAAGCATTAAAATTAGTTGATAAAACTAATTTATATGATCCAAAAGAAGCAATCGAGCTTGCAAAGAAAACAGCAACTGCTAAATTCGATGAGACTGTAGAGGCACACATCAAATTAGGTGTTGACTCAAGACACGCAGATCAACAAGTAAGAGGTGCTGTTGTACTACCACATGGTACTGGTAAAACAGTTAGAATCCTTGTATTTGCAAAGGGTGAAAAAGCGATCGAGGCTGAGAAGGCTGGAGCTGACTATGTAGGTGGAGACGAATTAGTAGCAAAAATTCAAGGTGAAAACTGGTTTGAATTTGACGTTGTAGTTGCAACACCAGATATGATGGGTGTTGTAGGTAGACTAGGTAGAGTATTAGGACCAAAAGGTTTAATGCCAAACCCAAAATCAGGAACTGTAACATTCGATTTAACAAAAGCTGTTAATGAGATTAAAGCTGGTAAAGTTGAATATAGATTAGACAAAACAAATATTATTCACGTTCCTCTGGGTAAAGCTTCTTTCGAAGAAACTCAACTTGTAGAAAACTTTAGAACATTGTTGGATGCTGTTGTAAAAGCAAAACCAGCAGCTGCAAAAGGTCAATATCTAAAGAGCATTACAGTAACTTCTACAATGGGACCTGGAATTAAAATAAACCCACTTAAAGTAATGGAATAATTTTCTTGTGAATAACAAGAATTAATCATTGACATAAACCTAATTTATTGATAAAATTATTTACGTTGTTAAAAATGAATATTTTGCCGTAGATAGTAGGTGCCTAAGCTTAAATATCCTACCGAGGCTTTGAATAAATAAAATCAAAGATCTCGTTATATCTATATATAGAAAAGATAGGGCGAGGTCTTATTTTAATTAATAAAACGGCAAAGTACAGTGTGAATAGTTTAAAAGGAGGTGGATCACCGAATGGTAAAAGCAATCGATATTAAAAAAGAACAAGTAGCGGAAATTACTGATAAACTTCAAAGATCTGCATCTGCTATCGTAGTAGACTATAGAGGATTAAAGGTTGAAGAGGTAACAGAGCTTAGAAAGCAATGTAGAGAAAAAGGTCTTGAGTATAAAGTATACAAGAACACTTTAACTAGATTGGCAGCTGAGAATGCAGGAATGAAGGAACTTGTTGGTGAATTAGTTGGACCGAATGCTATTGTATTCAGTTATGATGATCCTGTTGCTGCTGCCAAGGTTGCAAGTGAGTTTGCAAAAACTCATAAAAACCTAGAGTTAAAAGCAGGACTCGTTGAAGGCGTACTTTACAAAGACGCTCAACTTGAAGAATTCGCTTCAATCCCATCAAGAGAAGTTCTTATTGCTAAACTTCTTGGAAGCTTCAAAGCTCCAATTTCAAACTTTGCTTACTTAATTAAAGCAATCGCTGACAAGAAAGAAGCAGAAGGACAAGCTTAGTAACAAAATTGATATACCAAAAAACTATAAAAATGAAATAGAAAAGCGGAGGTGCTTGTAATGACAATTGAACAAATTTTAGAAGCAATTGAAAATATGAAAGTTTTAGAATTAAACGAATTAGTTAAAGCAGCTGAAGAGAAATTCGGAGTATCTGCATCAGCTCCAGTTGTAGTTGGTGGACCAGTAGCAGGTGCTGCAGTAGAAGAAGAGCAAACAGAGTTTGACGTAGTATTAGAAAACGCTGGTGCATCTAAAATCAACGTTATCAAAGTAGTAAGAGAGTTAACAGGACTTGGCTTAAAAGAAGCTAAAGAAGCTGTAGATGGCGCTCCTAAGACATTAAAAGAAGGAGTTTCTAAAGAAGAAGCAGAACAAATCAAAGCGAAGCTAGAAGAAGCAGGAGCTGCAGTAACAGTTAAGTAATCAATTAAAAAATAAAAAAGGGACTCCAGGAAACTGGAGTACCTTTTTATTATATAAAATTATAAAAAAACTCCCCTAACCATTGCATTAGAGGAATAAACTTTGACTTCGATTAATTTTTTAACTCTTCTATAATTATACTACATTTTTTATAACTTTACTAGACCATAACTCTAATTAAAATAATTCCTAGAATGTATTGACAACTTGACAAGCACGTGGTAGAATTATAAATTGCATACTAGTCTTTAATTTAAAGCTTTTTTTAATTTACATATTGGATTATGTAAGGGAGTAAGCTTGTAAACTACATAATTTTAGAATGAATTATAATAAAATCCAAACATCGCAAAGTAAAAGATTTTATTTTTTTCATTTGTATAAAAAAAAGCGAGAAGGCAATAGTATAAGAGATTGTTATAAACGGAAAATAAGCAAAAATAGTAATAATGCGATATGAGCAATACGGAATTTTAAGCACTTCATGTTTTTAACTAATTTAAAAGCTGAGTGCGCTATGAAGTATTGGCTAGAGCCAATACGGAATTTTAATAGTAAATAATACAAGGGGTGAATTGTATGATGCCACATCCTGTCCAGCTCGGTAAGAAAACTAGAATGAGCTATTCACAAATCGATGAGGTTTTAGAAATGCCGAATCTTATCGACCTGCAGAAGGACTCCTATCAATGGTTTCTAGACGAAGGATTGAAAGAGGTTTTCGATGATGTTTCACCAATTGAAGACTATACAGGAAATCTGATCTTAGAATTTGTTGACTATTCACTGGATGAAAATCCGAAGTATAATATTGAGGATTCTAAAGAGAGAGACGTTACTTATGCAGCGCCATTAAAGGTAAAAGTTCGACTGATCAATAAAACAACAGGTGAAGTTAAAGAACAAGAAGTATTTATGGGAGATTTCCCTCTGATGACGGACACTGGAACCTTTATCATCAATGGAGCTGAAAGGGTAATCGTTAACCAATTAGTACGTTCTCCAGGCGTGTACTACAGTAGAGAATTTGACAAGACAGGAAAGCAATTATTCTCTGCTACTGTGATCCCGAACCGGGGTGCATGGTTGGAATACGAAACAGATTCAAATGATATTGTGTCGGTTCGAATTGATCGTACTCGTAAGCAACCTGTAACAGTACTTTTAAGAGCCCTAGGCTATGGTTCAGATGCTCAAATAAAAGAACTTTTAGGTGAAGATGAACGTTTATTAGCTACATTAGAAAAAGATAGCACGAAGACAACGGACGAGGCTCTATTAGAGATCTATAAAAAGCTGCGTCCAGGAGAACCACCAACCGTTGAAAATGCTAAATCTTTACTTAGAACCTTATTCTTTGATCCGAAGCGATATGATTTAGCAAAAGTAGGTAGATATAAGTTTAATAAGAAGCTATCTCTAGCCAATCGTATCTTAGGTAAAAAAGCTGCTGCTAATATTGTAGATCCAAGTACTGGAGAAATTTTAGTAGAAGAAGGCACTAAAATAGATCGAGAGACTTCCATCATGGTTCAAGACTCTGGTATCAATGAAGTGTTTATTTATGCAGAAGATAATAAAGTGATTAAAGTTCTAGGAAACCATTTCGTTAATATTAATAAGCATATTCCTTTTAATATCGAGGAATTGAAAATTAGCGATAAGGTATATTATCCAGTTCTAAAAGAAATCCTAGATACCTTCTCCCAAGAAGAAGATATTCGTGATGCTTTAAAAGAGCGGGCAAAAGAACTGAGTCCAAAACATATTATCATTGCAGATATCATTGCATCCATTAGCTATGAATTCAACCTAGCACACGATACCGGCAATATTGATGATATTGACCATTTAGGAAATAGAAGATCACGTTCTGTAGGAGAATTACTACAAAATCAATTTAGAATTGGACTTTCCAGAATGGAGAGAGTAGTAAAAGAACGTATGACAATTCAAGATGTTGACTTAGCCACACCACAGGCTTTAATTAATATTCGACCAGTTGCGGCAGCCATTAAAGAGTTCTTTGGAAGTTCTCAGCTGTCACAATTTATGGATCAAAACAATCCATTATCAGAGTTAACGCATAAAAGGAGATTATCTGCTCTAGGACCTGGAGGTCTTTCACGAGAGAGAGCAGGCTTCGAGGTTCGTGACGTACACAACTCCCACTATGGACGTATGTGCCCAATCGAGACACCGGAGGGACCAAATATCGGTCTTATTAATACCTTGAGTACGTACGCAAGGGTAAATGAATACGGATTTATTGAATCACCATATAGAAAAGTAGATAAGAAACGGGGCGTTGTAACCAATGTGATTGAGTACCTAACTGCTGACGAGGAAGACCTACTTGTGATTGCCCAAGCAAACGAACCTTTAGATGAAGAAGGTCGATTTGTAAATAAGAGAATTGCTTGTAGAATGCAATTTGGTGCCATCGATATTGCTCCAGCAAATGAAGTTGATTACATGGACGTATCTCCAAAGCAGGTTGTATCTGTTGCTACTGCTATGATTCCCTTCCTTGAAAATGATGACGCCAACCGTGCGTTAATGGGAGCGAACATGCAAAGACAGGCCGTGCCTCTTCTAATTACTGATGCACCAATTATCGGTACGGGGATGGAGTATCAATCTGCAAAGGACTCCGGCGTTGTTATTTTAGCAAAGCATGATGGCGTAATCGATCGATTATCTTCTAATGAAATCGTTATTAAACGCGATAAGGATGGACAAAAAGATCGATATAAATTATTAAAATTTAAACGCTCTAACCAAGGAACTTGTATTAACCAACGTCCAATTGTATCAAAGGGCGAGCGAGTAAAAGCTGGCGATGTCATTGCAGATGGGCCTTCAACCAATCAAGGGGAAATTGCCCTTGGTAGAAACTGTCTCATCGGGTTTATGACATGGGAAGGCTACAACTACGAGGATGCGATTTTAATTAACGAAAAACTTGTAAAAGAGGATTCTTTAACATCCATCCATATCGAAGAATATGAAGCTGAAGCAAGGGATACAAAGCTAGGGCCTGAGGAGATCACAAGAGATATTCCGAACGTTGGGGAGGAAGCTTTAAAGGACCTAGACGAAAGAGGTATTATTCGTATCGGTGCGGAGGTTCAATCTGGAGATATTCTAGTTGGAAAAGTTACGCCAAAAGGTGAAACAGAGCTTACGGCAGAAGAAAGACTCTTGAGAGCAATTTTTGGTGAGAAGGCAAGGGAAGTAAGAGATACATCTTTAAAGGTACCTCATGGAGAGTCCGGTATCATTGTAGATATCAAAGTATTCTCTCGTGAAAATGGAGACGAATTACCGCCAGGGGTAAACGAACTTGTCAGAGCCTATATTGCTCAAAAAAGAAAGATTAACGTTGGAGATAAAATGGCGGGACGTCATGGTAATAAAGGGGTTATCTCTAGGGTACTTCCTGCAGAGGATATGCCATTCTTAGCAGACGGTACACCTTTAGAAATCGTTCTAAACCCACTAGGGGTACCATCTCGTATGAACATCGGTCAGGTATTAGAAGTACACTTAGGTCTAGCTGCTAAGTCGCTAGGCTGGAATGTTGCAACACCAGTATTTGACGGTGCCAATGAGCATGATATCATGGACGCTCTTGAAATGGCAGGGTTCTCACGAAGCGGTAAGGTAAAGCTATACGATGGAAGAACTGGAGAGCCTTTTGATAATGATGTAACCGTAGGATATATGTATATGTTAAAACTGCATCACCTTGTTGATGATAAGATCCACGCCAGAAGTACAGGACCTTACTCTTTAGTTACACAGCAGCCTTTAGGTGGTAAGGCCCAATTCGGTGGACAGAGATTTGGTGAGATGGAGGTTTGGGCACTGGAGGCATACGGTGCTGCACATACACTCCAAGAGATCTTAACCGTAAAATCTGACGACGTTGTTGGTCGTGTAAAGACTTATGAATGTATTGTAAAGGGTGAAAACATACCGGAGCCAGGTGTGCCAGAATCCTTCAAGGTTTTAATTAAAGAGTTACAAAGCTTATGTTTAGATGTAAAAGTATTGACTGAAGAAGATTCTGAAATCGAAATTAAAGAATCTGTTGAAGACGATAGCGGTGAACTTAGCATTGAGTACGGAGATCTTACTTATGAAGCAGATGGAGAACTTGAAATAATAGAGCCAGCTGAAGAAGAGCAGGATACCGATGTAGATTATATAACCGAAGATGATTTCGAGAGTCCGGACCCGGAAATCGATTTTGATGAAAAGTATTTAGAGGACGATTTTAATTCTTATGATGACTTTTAAGTAGTCGGATGTGAT
The DNA here is from genome assembly GCF_000018325.1 of Alkaliphilus oremlandii OhILAs. Lineage (GTDB taxonomy): Bacteria > Bacillota > Clostridia > Peptostreptococcales > Natronincolaceae > Alkaliphilus_B > Alkaliphilus_B oremlandii. Next base: position 550,292 of record NC_009922.1, read on the forward strand.
TTTAATTCCTATGATGACTTTTAAGTAGTCGGTTAAGTTATAAGGAAGCTTAGTTAGACTATATAGAAGGGAGAGAAACTCCTTGTACGAATTAAATAATTTTGAATCAATCAAAATAGCATTGGCTTCTCCAGAAAAAATTAGACAGTGGTCTAAGGGGGAAGTTAAGAAACCTGAAACTATTAACTACAGAACATTGAAGCCAGAAAAAGAAGGTTTATTCTGTGAAAAGATATTCGGACCTACCAAGGACTGGGAATGTCATTGTGGAAAATATAAGAGGGTTAGATATAAGGGAGTAGTATGTGATCGTTGTGGTGTTGAGGTAACAAAATCTAAGGTAAGAAGAGAGAGAATGGGGCATATCGAGCTTGCTGCCCCAGTTTCTCACATTTGGTATTTCAAAGGAATACCGAGTAGAATGGGACTTCTTTTAGATATGTCTCCAAGATCCTTAGAAAAAGTATTATACTTTGCAGCTTATATCGTAATTGACCCAGGTGAAACTGGATTGACAGAGAAGCAGGTTTTAACTGAGAAAGAGTACAGTGAAGCCATTGAAAAGTATGGTAGTGGTAGCTTTAAAGCTGGAATGGGTGCAGAATCTGTTAAAAAGCTGTTAGAAAACATTGACTTAGAGGAACTGTATAAGGATTTAAGAAGCAAGCTAAAGGAAAGTACGGGACAAAAAAGAATCCGTACCATCAGACGACTAGAGGTTGTTGATGCGTTTAAGCATTCAGGAAACAAACCAGAATGGATGATCTTAGACGTGATTCCTGTAATCCCACCAGAGCTAAGACCGATGGTACAATTAGATGGTGGAAGATTTGCTACTTCAGATCTAAATGACTTATATCGAAGAGTAATCAACCGTAATAACAGATTAAAGAGATTGTTAGATTTAGGCGCCCCAGATATTATTGTTCGAAATGAAAAAAGAATGCTGCAAGAAGCTGTAGATGCATTGATCGACAATGGTAGAAGAGGGAAGCCAGTAACTGGACCAGGAAATAGACCATTGAAATCCCTATCGGATATGCTGAAAGGAAAGCAAGGTCGTTTCCGTCAAAACTTACTAGGAAAACGTGTAGACTATTCCGGTCGTTCCGTTATCGTAGTTGGTCCAGAGCTAAAGTTCTATCAATGTGGTCTGCCTAAGAAGATGGCATTGGAGCTATTTAAACCATTTGTAATGAAAAAGCTGGTTGAAGATAACCATGCACACAATATCAAGAGTGCAAAGCGAATGGTAGAAAAGGTTAAACCAGAGGTTTGGGATGTACTGGAAGAAGTCATCCGTGAGCATCCTGTACTTTTAAACCGTGCCCCTACATTGCATAGATTAGGGATTCAGGCATTTGAACCTGTATTAGTTGAAGGAAAGGCGATCAAACTTCACCCGTTGGTATGTACTGCATATAATGCGGACTTTGACGGTGACCAAATGGCGGTACACGTTCCTTTATCCGTAGAGGCTCAAGCGGAAGCAAGATTCTTGATGCTTGCACCAAACAACATTCTAGCGCCGAAAGATGGCCAACCAATTACGACGCCGACACAGGATATGATCCTAGGAAGCTACTATTTAACAATAGAGCAAGAAGGCGTTCAAGGGGAAGGCATGATCTTTAAGGATCATGATGAAATGTTGATGGCATATGCTAATAAAGCTGTTCATTTACATGCTAGAGTTAAGGTGAGAAGAAAGCTTCACCCTGAAGATAAAGGACGATTGGTAGAAAGTACTGTAGGAAGATTTATATTTAACGAAGAAATTCCACAGAACTTAGGCTTTGTTGATCGAAAGAAAGACCCATACGCTCTCGAGGTGGACTTCTTATGTGACAAAAAAGCATTGGGGAAAGTTATTGACAAATGCTTTAGAAAACATGGCAATACAATTACAGCAATCATGCTTGATTATATTAAGAAAACAGGATTTAGATATTCTACTCAGGGAGCTATTACAATCGCCGTAGGCGATATGGAGGTTCCAAAGGAAAAAGGAGAATTAATTTCCTTAGCTGAGGAAAAAGTTGATAAGTATGAAAAGGCATTTAGAAGGGGACTTATCTCTGACGAAGAAAGATATGAAAAGGTTATTGAAACCTGGAGTGAAACGACAGAGAAGGTAACAGAAGCATTAATGGCAACACTAGGTTCCATGAACAATATGTTCATCATGGCACATTCAGGGGCGAGGGGTAGTAAAAACCAAATTCGTCAGCTGGGTGGTATGCGTGGACTGATGGCCAATGCCACTGGTAAAACTGTAGAAATCCCGATTAAAGCCAACTTCCGTGAAGGTCTTACGGTATTAGAATATTTCATTTCTACCCACGGTGCTAGAAAGGGTCTTGCGGATACAGCCCTACGTACAGCGGACTCTGGATACTTAACGAGACGTCTTGTTGACGTTAGTCAGGACGTTATTATTAGAGAAATCGATTGCGGTAGTCAAGAAGGAAGTAATATCAAGGCGTTAAAAGACGGAAATGAGGTTATCGAAGAACTGTACGATCGTATCGTTGGACGATATACCTTAGAAGAGGTCATCCACCCTGAAACAGGAGAAGTGATGATCGGTAAAAATGAGATGATCCTAGAGGATATGGCAGAAGAAATCTGTGCTCTTGGTATTGAATCTGTAAAAATACGTTCTGCATTAAAGTGTCAAACACGACACGGTGTTTGTGCCCATTGCTACGGTAGAAACTTGGCTACTGGAGAAGCGGTTAAAGTTGGTGAAGCAGTTGGTATCATTGCTGCACAATCCATCGGTGAGCCGGGTACACAGCTTACAATGCGTACATTCCATACAGGTGGTGTTGCTGGTGCCGATATCACACAAGGTCTTCCAAGGGTAGAAGAGCTATTTGAGGCTAGAAAACCAAAGGGTCTTGCAATTATCAGTGAGCTCAGCGGAACTGTAAAGGTTGTAGAAACTAAGAAAAAACGTGAAGTAATCGTTACGGATGAACATGGTGAAAGCAACACTTACACCATTCCATATGGTTCCAGAATGAAAGTAAGAGATGGAGAATTTGTGGAGCTAGGAGACGAAATTACGGATGGTTCTGTAAATCCACATGATATTTTAAGAATCAAAGACGTGGCTGGCGTACAAAATTATATCATCAAAGAAGTTCAGAGGGTATATCGACTGCAGGGTGTTGATATCAACGATAAGCATATTGAGGTAATCGTTCGCCAAATGCTGAACAAGGTAAAAATTGAAGAAGCTGGCGATACAAACTTATTGCCTGGTAGCTTAGAGACGATTTTCAAATATGAAGAAGAAAATGCAAGAACCATTGCTGCGGGTGGAGAACCAGCAGACGGTAAGCCAGTATTACTGGGTATTACCAAGGCATCTCTGGCTACAGAATCCTTCTTATCTGCTGCTTCCTTCCAGGAAACTACCAGAGTATTAACAGAAGCAGCCATCAAAGGAAAAGAAGATCATTTAATTGGTCTGAAAGAAAATGTAATTATTGGTAAGCTGATTCCTGCCGGTACTGGATTGAAACGATATAAAAATATAGCGTTGAACACAGAAGAGGTTGCACAGGAAGAAATTGAAGATACGATAGAGGAAATCGTGGAAGAAAATCTATAGTATAAATAAAAGGTTGACACCCATTTTTACAGGTGTTAAAATATTAGAGGTATTGATTAAAAGTTGACTTTTTTATGATCTGGGAGATCAGCTTATCTCCCAGGTAGTTAAAAAGGGAGGAAACTTTCATGTTAGAGAAACTAGAGACTCAAAACAAAACCGTTGGAATTAAACAATCAATGAAAGCATTAAACCAAGATCGCGTAGCCGTTCTATTTATTGCAAGAGATGCAGAAGATTATTTAGTACAAAATATGAAGCAAATGGCAGATGGTAAACATGTGCAAATTGTGGATGCAGCTTCTATGAAGGAGCTGGGTAAGGCCTGCGGTATTGATGTAGGCGCTGCAGTAGCAGCAGTTTTAAAGTAATATACAGCTTAGGAAGGGCCATTTATCTGATAGTATACTACAGATAAATATAGATTTTGAGCACTTGAAACTCTATCTAGAGTTGAGTGCGACATAAAGTTTGTGAGCCTGAGCGAACAAATTTTATTTTGTTTTTCTATTATTGGAAGGAGGTGCAATAGATGCCAACAATTAACCAGTTAGTACGTAAGGGAAGATATGTAGAAGAGTACAAGTCAACAGCTCCTGCATTACAAAAAGGAATGAACACTCTAAGAAAAAAAGCTACTGACATAAGTGCTCCACAAAAAAGAGGAGTTTGTACTTCTGTAAAAACTGTTACTCCTAAAAAACCGAACTCAGCCTTAAGAAAAGTTGCAAGGGTTCGTTTAACAAATGGAATTGAAGTAACAGCTTACATCCCAGGTATAGGCCATAACCTACAAGAGCACAGTGTTGTTCTAATTAGGGGAGGAAGGGTAAAAGACTTACCAGGGGTTCGTTACCATATTGTTAGAGGTGCGTTAGACACAGCAGGTGTTGCCAATAGACAACAATCAAGATCTAAATATGGTGCTAAGAAACCTAAAGCAGCTAAGAAATAATGAATCGGAGCGATTTTAATATAGATTATTCCCATTAGGAATATAGCATATAAAGTAGCGCACTACGGTAGCCAGTGCTATCGAGTACCGATGAACAACTCTATTATATTGAGGAGGGAAGAAACGTGCCAAGAAAAGGAAGCGTACCTAAAAGAGAAGTGTTACCTGATCCAATTTACGGTAGTAAAGTTATCAGTAAATTAATCAATGGTATTATGTTAGATGGAAAAAAAGGTGTTGCACAAAAAATCGTTTATGATGCTTTAGCATTAATAAATGAAAGAACAGGTGAAGACGCTCTAGAGGTATTTGAGAAAGCTATGAACAACATCATGCCTGTATTAGAAGTAAAGGCAAGACGTGTTGGTGGAGCAAACTACCAAGTACCAGTAGAGGTTCGATCTGATAGAAGACAGACATTAGGAATCAGATGGTTGGTAAACTATACAAGAGCTAGAGGCGAAAAAGGTATGGTTGAAAAACTAGCGAAGGAAATTATAGATGCTTCTAACAGTACAGGAGCAACTGTTAAAAAGAAAGAAGATACACACAAAATGGCAGAAGCAAACAAAGCCTTTGCACACTACAGATGGTAAAAAAATGCTTGAAAAAGCATTTTTAAATGCTATCTGTGTAAGGTTCGTATACTGCAGATTTGCATGAGAGGAGGATTACTGTGCCAAGGCAGATATCCCTAGAAAAAACAAGAAATATTGGTATAATGGCGCATATTGACGCCGGAAAAACAACAACTACTGAAAGAATCCTATTCTATGCTGGAAAAATCCGTAAAGTAGCAGAAACTCATGAGGGTGGAGCTCAAATGGACTGGATGGAACAGGAAAAAGAAAGAGGTATCACAATTACCTCTGCTGCTACAACTTGTCAGTGGAAAGAACATAAGGTTAACATCATAGATACACCAGGACACGTGGACTTTACTGTAGAGGTAGAGCGTTCCCTAAGGGTACTAGATGGATCTGTGGCTGTATTCTGTGCAAAGGGTGGGGTTCAACCTCAGTCTGAAACAGTTTGGAGACAAGCTGATAAGTACAGAGTACCTAGAATGGCATTCATTAACAAAATGGATATTCTAGGTGCAGACTTCTACCAAACAATTGGTATGATTAAGGATAGACTAGGAACAAATCCAGTTCCTCTACAATTACCAATCGGTAAAGAGGATACTTTTGTGGGTATTGTTGACCTTATTAAAATGAACGCTGTTATCTACAAAGATGATTTAGGTCAAGATATGGAAACCACAGAAATTCCTGAAGATATGAAAGAATTAGCTCGAGAGTACAGAGAGAAGTTAGTGGAAGCAGCTGCTGAAACTGACGAAGAGTTAATGATGAAATATCTAGAGGGTGAGGAGTTAACAGAAGAAGAAATCGTAGCTGGTATTAGAAGAGGTACAGTTAATGTACAATTTACACCAGTTATATGTGGATCTTCTTACAAAAATAAAGGCGTACAATTATTGCTTGATGCAGTAGTTGCTTATATGCCATCTCCGCTAGATATACCTGCTATTAAAGGAATTACTCCAGATGATGAAGAAGAAGTTGAAAGACATTCTGACGATAATGAGCCATTCTCTGCTTTAGCATTTAAGATCATGGCTGACCCTTATGTTGGAAAGTTAGCTTTTTTCAGAGTTTACTCAGGAGTACTTGATGCTGGTTCTCACGTATTAAATTCTACAAAGGGTAAGAGAGAGAGAATTGGGCGTATTCTACAAATGCATGCGAATACAAGAGAAGAAGTCTCTACTGTATATGCAGGAGATATAGCGGCTGCAGTAGGTCTTAAAGATACAACAACAGGAGATACATTATGTGATCCTGATCACGTTGTAATTCTTGAGTCTATGGTATTCCCAGAGCCAGTTATTCACGTTGCGGTAGAACCGAAAACAAAAGCTGGTCAAGAAAAAATGGGCATTGCACTACAAAAACTTGCTGAAGAGGATCCTACCTTTAAGACTTATACTGATGAAGAAACTGGTCAAACCATCATCGCTGGTATGGGAGAGCTTCACTTAGAAATTATCGTAGATCGACTTCTAAGAGAATTCAAGGTTGAAGCGAATGTTGGTAAACCTCAGGTTGCATACAAAGAAACAATCACTCAAGCGGTTGAAGTTGAATGCAAATACGCTCGCCAATCTGGTGGACGTGGACAATACGGTCATGTTAAAATCCGTGTTATTCCTCAAGAGCCAGGTAAAGGTTATGAGTTTGCTAACCAAGTGGTTGGTGGAACTATTCCTAAGGAATATATCCCAGCTGTTGATGCTGGTATCCAAGGTGCTATGCAAGCAGGTGTTCTTGGAGGATATGAAGTTGTTGACGTTAGAGTTGAGTTATATGATGGTTCTTACCATGATGTTGACTCTTCTGAAATGGCCTTCAAGATTGCTGGTTCTATGGCATTCAAAGATGGTATGAGAAAAGGTAAGGCAGTATTGCTTGAGCCTTATATGAAGGTTGAAGTTACTACACCAGAAGATTATATGGGCGAGGTTATTGGTGACCTGAACTCAAGACGTGGTAAGATTGAAGGTATGGAAGCAAGATCAAACGGAATGCAAGTTATCAACGCATACGTTCCGCTATCTGAAATGTTTGGATATGCGACAGACCTTCGTTCTAAGACACAAGGTCGTGCAACTTACTCAATGCACTTTGATCATTATGAAGCAGTACCTGCAAGTATTGCTGAAAAAATTACAGCTAGCAAATAGTATGAATATCTATATGGAATAGCAGGAAATCTCTTCTGCTATTCCAAAACAGATATGATTTACTTAATAAATACTGATACAGTATATAAAATTAAATGTATAATTAAGGAGGCAGCAAAATGGCAAAGGAAAAATTCGACAGAAGTAAACCCCATGTAAACATTGGAACAATTGGACACGTAGACCATGGAAAAACAACATTAACAGCAGCAATCACAAATACATTAAACACAAGATATGGAACAGGAGCAGCAGTAGCATTCGATAAAATCGATAAAGCTCCAGAAGAAAGAGAAAGAGGAATCACAATTTCAACATCTCACGTAGAGTACGAAACACCAAACAGACACTACGCACACGTAGACTGCCCAGGTCACGCGGACTACGTAAAGAACATGATCACAGGAGCAGCACAAATGGACGGAGCAATCCTAGTATGTTCAGCAGCAGATGGTCCAATGCCACAAACAAGAGAGCATATCCTATTATCAAGACAAGTAGGTGTACCATACATCGTAGTATTCTTAAACAAATGTGATATGGTAGATGACGAAGAATTATTAGAGTTAGTAGAGATGGAAGTAAGAGATCTATTAAACGAGTATGAATTCCCAGGAGACGATACACCAATCGTAAGAGGATCAGCATTACAAGCATTAAATGATCCAGCAGGCCCATGGGGAGATAAGATCGTAGAATTATTCGAGCATATCGACACATATATTCCTGAACCAACAAGAGCAATAGACAAATCATTCCTAATGCCAGTAGAGGACGTATTCTCAATTACAGGTAGAGGAACAGTAGCAACAGGAAGAGTAGAAAGAGGAATCATCAAGGTACAAGACGAAGTTGAGTTAGTAGGACTTCAAGAAGATTCAAGAAAGATTGTAGTAACAGGAGTAGAGATGTTCAGAAAGTTATTAGACCAAGCGCAAGCAGGAGATAACGTAGGATTACTATTAAGAGGAATCCAAAGAACAGAGATCCAAAGAGGACAAGTATTATGTAAGCCAGGAACAATCAAACCACATACAAAGTTCAAGGCAGAGGTATACGTATTAAAGAAAGAAGAAGGTGGAAGACATACACCATTCTTCGATGGATACAGACCACAATTCTACTTTAGAACAACAGACGTAACAGGTGCAACAAAGTTACCAGACGGAATGGAAATGGTAATGCCAGGAGATAACGTAACAATGGAAATCGACTTAATTCACCCAATCGCAATAGAAGAAGGACTAAGATTTGCGATTCGTGAAGGTGGAAGAACAGTAGGATCCGGCGTAGTTGCTTCTATCATCGAGTAATTAAATAGCTGATATATTTTACAAGTTTAGAAGAAGGGGGAACTCTTCTTCTAAACTTGCATTATTTATAAAAAAATATAGAAAAAAATATAAAAAAAAGCTTGAAACTTACACCATTATATTATAAACTATATTAGTGTGTTAAATGGCGATGAAGTGGAAGGTTGCCCAAAGGGGAAATTTTCACAGAGCATGTCTAGATCAAAGAATCGGGCGACAAGACCTAATTGTCCTGTTTTATAAATGCAACACACCCGGGACAGTGTATCGTGGGTCTGAGTCGTACGTCAAGGAAATCACGTGCGATGAGAAGGAGGGAAATTAAATGGCTAAGAACAATCAAAAAATTAGAATCAGATTAAAAGCATATGATCATATGGCATTAGATCAATCTGCTGAAAAAATTGTTGAAACTGCTAAGAAAAGTGGTGCAGAAGTTTCAGGTCCAGTTCCACTACCAACTGAAAAACAAATTATCACTATTCTAAGAGCTGTTCACAAATACAAAGATTCTAGAGAGCAGTTTGAAATGAGAACACATAAGAGATTAATTGATATTTTAAACCCAACTCCAAAAACTGTAGATGCATTAATGAGATTAGATTTACCTGCAGGAGTTGACATTGAAATCAAATTATAAACTCGAAAGAGCTAAGATAAAGAGATGTTGATTCATCCTATCTTAGAATGATTGGCATGGCTAATCCGCTGTAAGATTAATAGGAGGTGTAGATATGAAAGGTTTAGTAGGAAGAAAAATTGGTATGACACAGATGTTCGATGAAACAGGCTTAGTAATACCAGTAACAGTAATTGAAGTAGAAGCAAACGCAGTAACACAAGTAAAAACAATAGAAAAAGATGGTTATAACGCAATCCAAGTTGGATACGGTCAAATTAACGAGAGAAATGTTAATAAGCCAAGCAAAGGCCATTTTGATAAAGCAGGAGTAACACCAAAGAGATCTTTACAAGAATTTAGATTAGAAAGTACAGAAGGTTTCACTGCTGGACAAGAATTAAAAGCAGATCTTTTCAAAGCAGGAGACAAAGTAGATATTTCTGGTGTATCTAAAGGTAAAGGATTCCAAGGGGTTATCAAGAGACATAACCAAAGCAGAGGACCAATGGCTCACGGTTCTAGATACCACAGAGGTCCTGGATCTATGGGTGCTGCATCTTATCCTTCAAGAGTATTTAAGGGTAAAAAGCTTGCAGGACATATGGGTCATGAAAATGTAACAATCCAAAACCTTGAAGTTGTTAAGGTTGATGTAGAGAGAAACTTATTAATTGTAAAAGGTGCAGTACCAGGTCCAAAGAAGGGACTATTAACAATTAATACTAGTATAAAGCAAGGTAAATAATCTAGTAAGAGAAAGGAGGATGTAAAATGCCTAAAGTAGCTATATATAATGTTTCAGGACAACAAGTTAGTGAAATTGAACTAAGTGAAAACGTGTTCGGAGTAGAAGTAAATGAACATGCAATGTATGAGGTTGTAAAAAACCAATTAGCAAATAGAAGACAAGGTACTCAATCAGCAAAGACAAGAGCTGAGGTAAGAGGTGGCGGTAGAAAACCTTGGAAGCAAAAAGGAACAGGTAGAGCCCGTGTAGGAAGTATCCGTTCACCACTATGGGTTGGTGGAGGTATCGTATTTGCTCCAAAACCAAGAGATTACAGCTACACAATACCAAAGAAAGTTAGAAGATTAGCACTTAAATCTGCTCTTACTTCAAAAGTAAACAGCAATGAGCTAATCGTATTAGATGAATTAAAATTAGATGCTCCAAAAACAAAGGAAATGGTAAACATCCTTAAAAACTTAAATGTGGATAAGAAAGCTCTTATCGTAATGGGTGAGAAGAGTGAGGCTGTTATCAAATCTGCAAACAATATTCAAGGAGTACAAACAGCACTAGTGAACACAATTAATGTGTATGATATATTAAAGTATGATAAATTAATTATCACAAAAGATGCTGTTCAAAAAGTGGAGGAGGTGTACGCATAATGACAAATCCACATGATATCATTATAAAACCAATAATTACTGAAAACAGTATGGATGATATGGCAAGCAAAAAGTATACTTTTGCTGTAAACAAAAAAGCAAATAAAATCCAAGTAAAGCAAGCTGTTGAAGCAGTGTTTGGCGTAAAAGTTGAAAAAGTAAACACAATGAATATGATTGGTAAAGTAAAAAGAATGGGCGCAAAAGAAGGAAAACGTGCTGATTGGAAAAAGGCTATTGTAACATTAAGACCGGACAGCAAAGAAATCGAATTCTTCGAAGGTATGTAATTAGCCGATTTGAAATAAGAAGGAGGGAAACGAAATGGCTATAAGAAAGTTAAAACCTACTTCACCTGCTAAAAGACAAATGACTGTTTCTACTTTTGAAGAAATAACTACGAATCAACCAGAAAAGTCATTATTAGAACCAATTAAAAACAGCGGTGGTAGAAACTCATATGGTAGAATTACTGTACGTCATAGAGGTGGCGCACAAAAAAGACACTATAGAATTATAGACTTTAAAAGAAATAAAGATGGTGTACCTGCAAAGGTTGCAACAATAGAGTACGATCCAAACAGAAGTGCGAACATCGCGTTATTGCACTATGTTGATGGTGAGAAAAGATATATCATAGCACCTCAAGGATTAAAAGTTGGGGATATGGTGGAATCTGGACCAAATGCGGATATTAAAACAGGAAATGCTTTACCTTTAGCAAATATTCCAGTTGGTACAATGATTCACAATATCGAAATGAAGCCAGGTAAAGGTGCACAGCTTGTTAGAGCAGCTGGAAACTCAGCACAATTAATGGCAAAGGAAGGAAAACATGCACTTGTAAGACTTCCATCCACAGAGGTAAGATATCTTCCGATTGATTGTAAAGCTACAATTGGTCAAGTAGGAAACCAAGAACACGAAAACATTACAATTGGTAAAGCAGGACGTAAGAGAAACATGGGTATCAGACCTACAGTTAGAGGATCTGCAATGAACCCGAATGACCATCCACACGGTGGTGGAGAAGGTAGAACATCAATTGGACGACCAGCTCCTGTTACGCCATGGGGTAAACCAGCTCTTGGATATAAAACTCGTGATAGTAAGAAAGCTTCAAATAAAATGATTGTATCTAGAAGAAAGAAATAGGATAAGATCCTAAAAAGGTAAGCTATTGAAGGGAGGAAAAGAGCAATGAGTAGATCACTTAAAAAAGGACCTTTTATTCACCAAGGACTTCTTAAAAAAATAGAAGAGATGAACGCTAAAAACGAAAAAAAGGTAATTAAGACATGGTCTAGAGCGTCCACAATTTTCCCACAAATGATCGGTCATACAATCGCTGTTCATGACGGAAGAAAACACGTTCCGGTATATGTTACTGAAGATATGGTAGGTCATAAACTAGGAGAGTTCGCTTTAACAAGAACTTACAGAGGACATGACGACAACGAAAAAACAACAAAGAGAAAATAATTAGATTTTTATAAGGAAGGAGGTAGTTGTTGTGGAAGCAAAAGCAATCGTTAGGTACGTAAGAATCGCACCTAGAAAAGCACAACAAGTAGTTGACCTTGTTAGAGGTAAGAAGGTTGACGAAGCATTAGCAATTCTAAAATATACTCCAAAAGCAGCTGCGCCAATTGTTGAGAAGTTAGTAAAATCTGCTGTGGCAAATGCTGAAAACAATAATGGCATGGACATAGATCGTTTATATATTTCTGAGATCTATGCAAACCAAGGGCCAACAATGAAGAGATTTAGACCAAGAGCTATGGGTCGTGCAACAACTATTAGAAAAAGAACGAGTCATATCGAGGTTGTACTGAAGGAAAAATAAAGTTAAGGAGGGAAAAGAATGGGTCAAAAAGTAAATCCACATGGATTGCGTGTTGGTATCATCAAGGATTGGGATACGAAATGGTATGCCAACAAGAGAGACTTCGGAGATCTTTTAGTGGAAGATAATGAAATCCGTAAATTCGTTAAAAAGAAGCTTTTCTTATCTGGTGTTTCTAGAATTGAAATAGAGAGAGCGGCTAACAATAAAGTGAAAGTAAACGTTCATACTGCTAAGCCAGGAATGGTTATTGGTAAAGGTGGTCAAGGCGTTGAAGATCTAAGAAAAGATATCGAGAAAATCAGCAAGAAAAATGTTGCAGTAAATGTTATCGAGGTAAAACGCCCAGAAACAGATGCTCAATTAGTTGCTGAAAACGTTGCGTTCCAACTTGAAAGAAGGGTTTCCTTCAGAAGAGCAATGAAGCAAGTAATGCAAAGAGCAATGAAATCAGGAGCAAAAGGTATTAAGGTGGCTACTTCTGGAAGACTTGGTGGAGCAGAGATGGCTCGTACTGAAGGATATAGCCAAGGAAACGTACCACTTCAAACATTAAGAGCGGATATCAATTATGGATTTGCTGAGGCAGATACAACTTACGGTAAGCTAGGAATTAAAGTTTGGATATACAAAGGAGAAGTACTTCCTACTAAAGGTAGAGTAGCTTCTAACAATGAAGAAGTAGTTGGAAATGTTGAAAAGAACACAAGAGGCAAGAAAAGAGAAGCGAAATAAGTGGAATGCCTTTCGGGAAGGAGGAATAGTTCATGTTAATGCCTAAAAGAGTGAAACGTAGAAGAGTGCATAGAGGAAAAATGAGAGGTCAAGCCCATAAAGGAAATACAATTTCTTATGGCGAATATGGCTTAATGGCAATGGAGCCTGCATGGATTACTTCAAATCAAATTGAAGCAGCGCGTATTGCGATGACAAGATATATTAAAAGAGGGGGTAAAGTTTGGATTAAAATTTTCCCTCACAAACCAGTTACTAAAAAACCAGCTGAAACTCGTATGGGTGCCGGTAAAGGTTCACCAGAATATTGGGTAGCAGTTGTAAAACCAGGAAGAGTTATGTTCGAACTTTCAGGAGTTTCTGAAGAGAGAGCAAGAGAAGCGATGAGACTAGCTATGCATAAACTTCCAATCAAATGTAAATTTGTAACACGTGAAGATCAAGAAGTAAAGGGTGGTGAAGCTAATGAAAACTAAAGAAATGAGAGATATGACTAATGCTGAATTAGATCAAAGGCTAGCAGAATTAAAAGGTGAATTATTTAATTTACGTTTTCAATTAGCAACAGGCCAGCTTGAAAACCCTTTGAGAATTAGAAATGTTCGTAAGGATATTGCTAGAGCTAAGACAATCATTAGGGAAAATGAATTAAAGCAGGCAAGAGCGTAATATATAAAGTTCACAAGGAAGGGAGGCCAATCTCGTGGAAAGAAATCTTAGAAAGACAAGAGTAGGTCGAGTTGTAAGTGACAAAATGGATAAAACAATCACTGTTTTAGTAGAAGATTTTGTTCGTCATCCACTGTATGGAAAAGCTGTTAAAAGAACAAAAAAATTCAAAGCTCATGACGAGATGAATGAGTGTAGAATTGGGGATCGTGTAAGAATTATGGAAACTAAGCCTTTATCTAAAGATAAGAGATGGAGATTAGTTCAAATTGTAGAAAAAGCTAAGTAGGATAAGTAGCGAAGGGAGGTATTGTCATGATACAACAAGAATCACGTCTTAAAGTTGCGGATAACTCTGGAGCAAAAGAATTACTTTGTATTCGTGTATTAGGTGGAACAAGAAGAAAGTACGCTCATATCGGCGATGTAATCGTTTGTTCGGTTAAAAGTGCAACACCAGGCGGAGTTGTTAAAAAAGGACAAGTTGTAAAAGCTGTAGTAGTAAGAACTACAAACACTACAAGAAGAAAAGATGGAAGCTATATTAAGTTTGATGAGAATGCTGCTGTTATAATCAAAGACGACAAGCAACCTACTGGAACACGTATATTTGGACCTGTAGCCAGAGAACTTAGAGATAAGAACTTTATGAAAATAGTTTCATTAGCTCCGGAAGTACTATAGTCGAGGAGGTGTTTTAAAGTGCACGTTAAGAAAGGCGATACAGTAGTAGTAATCACTGGAAAAGATAAAGGTAAGAAGGGAAAAGTACTTCAAGTACTTCCTAAGAAAAACAGAGTTATTGTTGAAGGTGTAGCTATGGTGACTAAGCATCAAAAACCTAATCAACAAATGCAACAAGGTGGAAGAATCGAGCAAGAAGCTGCAATCGATGCTTCTAATGTAATGATTTGGGATAAAAAAGCGAACCAAGGTGTTAGAGTAGGATATAAATTAGAGAACGGTAAAAAAGTAAGAGTAAGTAAAAAGACCGGAGAAGTAATTGATTAAGGATATATGAAAGGAGGTACGCTTGAGAATGGCTAGACTTAAAGATATGTACAAAAGTGAAGTTGCTCCTGCTATGATGGAGAAGTTCGGATATAAAAGCGTAATGGAGATTCCAAAAATAGAGAAAATAGTAGTAAATATGGGCCTTGGTGATTCTAAGGACAATCCAAAAGGACTTGAAGCAGCGGTTAAAGAACTAGGAATCATTACTGGACAAAAGCCTGTTGTTACAAGAGCAAAGAAATCTGTTGCTAACTTTAAACTTCGTCAAGGAATGCCAATCGGCGCTAAAGTAACTTTAAGAGGAGAAAAAATGTATGAGTTTGCAGACAGACTACTAAACATTGCTCTTCCAAGGGTAAGAGACTTTAGAGGTGTAAATCCTAACGCCTTTGACGGTAGAGGAAACTATGCTTTAGGTATTAAAGAGCAATTAATTTTCCCAGAGATCGAATACGATAAAGTGGAAAAATTGCATGGAATGGACATCATCTTCGTAACAACTGCAAAAACAGACGAAGAAAGTCGGGAATTATTAAAACTAATGGGTATGCCTTTTGCAAAGTAAGGAGGGAAAAATGTGGCAAAAACGTCTCTTAAGGTAAAACAACAAAGAACACAGAAATACCAAACAAGAGAATACAGTAGATGTAAAATTTGTGGTAGACCACATGCTTATTTAAGAAAATTTGGCATTTGCCGTATTTGTTTCAGAGAATTAGCCTATAAAGGTCAAATACCAGGTGTTAAAAAAGCAAGCTGGTAAAGTTAAGGAAGGAGGGTTACGATATGACAATGACAGATCCAATAGCGGATATGCTGACTCGTATAAGAAATGGTAATATGGCAAAACATGAGACAATTGATATTCCTGCTTCAAACATGAAGAAAGAAATCGCAAACATTCTTCTTGAAGAAGGATTCATAAAAGGATTCGATGTAATCGAAGACGGTAAACAAGGCATTATTAGAATGCAATTAAAGTACGGAAAAAACAAAGAAAAAGTAATCACAGGTATCAAGAAAATATCTAAACCTGGATTAAGAGTGTATGCAAAGAAGGATGAGATTCCTAGAGTATTAGGTGGATTAGGAATTGCAATCATCTCCACTTCAAGAGGAATTATTACTGATAAAGTAGCTAGAAAAGAAGGCGTTGGCGGAGAGGTTATTGCTTACATCTGGTAATAGCAATCAACTTACAAGGAGGTGCGAATATGTCAAGAATAGGGTTAAGACCAATTGAAATACCGCAAGGTGTTGAAGTTAAAATAGATGAAAAGAACTTTGCTGTTGTAAAAGGACCAAAAGGTACTTTAGAACAACAATTAAGCAAAGATATGGAAATAAAAATTGAAGAAAACGTAATTAACGTTGTAAGACCTACTGATAACAAAAAACATAAATCATTACATGGTTTAACAAGAACTCTACTTTCTAACATGGTAGAAGGTGTAACAAAGGGTTACGAAAAGAAATTAGAATTAGTAGGTGTTGGATATAGAGCAAACAAGCAAGGAGATAAGCTTGTATTAACTCTTGGTTTCTCTCATCCAATTGAAATGGTTGATCCAGAAGGGATCACTGTAGAAGTTCCTTCTCAAACTGAAATCTTTGTTAAAGGAATCAATAAGCAAGTTGTAGGAAACTACGCTGCTAAAATTAGAGAATTAAGAAAACCTGAGCCATACAAAGGTAAGGGAGTTAAATACGCTAATGAGGTAATTAGACGTAAAGTAGGTAAGACAGGTAAGTAAGAGAAAGGAGTGAAACACGGTGTTTAAAAAAGTGAGCAAAAACGCGAACAGATTATCTAGACATCAAAGAGTTCGTAATAAAATTACTGGAACTCCTGAGCGTCCAAGATTAAATGTATACAGAAGCTTAACAAACATCTATGTTCAATTAATTGACGATGTGGCTGGAAAAACACTAGTTGCCGCTTCATCTTTAGACAAAGAAATTAAAGATCAAGTGAGCGCAACTGGAAATGCAGAAGCTGCTAAATTAGTTGGCCAATTAGTTGGAAAAAGAGCTTTAGAAAAAGGAATCGATACAGTAACATTTGACCGTGGTGGAAATATTTATCATGGTAGAATACAAGCTTTAGCTGAAGGTGCTAGAGAAGCTGGGCTTAAGTTTTAATAAGAAGGAGGGAAAGCAATGCACAACAAGCGAATCGATGCTAGCCAGCTTGAATTAAAAGAGCAGGTTGTTGATATAAAACGTGTTACAAAGGTTGTAAAAGGTGGTAGAAACTTTAGATTTTCAGCCCTAGTTATCGTTGGAGATGAAAACGGTTATGTTGGAGTTGGTTCCGGTAAAGCTATGGAGATTCCTGATGCGATAAGAAAAGGAATTGAAGACGCTAAGAAGAACCTTATTCATGTGCCAATTGTTGGGACTACTGTTCCTCACGAGACAATTGGAATATTTGGTGCTGGTAATGTTCTAATCATGCCTGCAAAAGAAGGTACAGGAATCATTGCTGGTGGACCAGTACGTACTGTATTAGAATTAGCTGGTTTCAAAGATGTTAGAGCAAAATCTTTAGGAACAAACAATGCTAAGAACATGGTAAATGCAGCAATTAATGGATTAAGCCAGTTAAAGAGAGCTGAAGAAGTAGCGAAACTAAGAGGTAAGTCCGTAGAAGAACTCTTAGGTTAGGAGGGAAGATACTATGGCAAAGGTAAGTATAAAACTAACAAAAAGTGTGATTGGTACAAAGCCTAATCAAAGAAAAACAGTTGAAGCTTTAGGCCTTAAGAAAATAGGTCAAGTGACTGAAAAAGAAATGACTCCTCAACTTAGAGGGATGATAGACGTAGTACAACATTTAGTAGAAGTAAAGGAAATATAAACTGAGGAGGTGTAGATTATGAAACTACATGAACTTAGACCTGCAGAAGGTGCCGTTAGAGACAGAAAAAGAAAAGGTAGAGGTACTGCAAGCGGTCTTGGAAAAACTGCTGGTCGTGGATCAAATGGTCAAAAAGCGCGTAGTGGCGGTGGAGTAAGACCGGGTTTTGAGGGAGGACAAATGCCTCTTTACAGAAGATTACCAAAACGTGGATTTACTAACATATTCGCAAATGTTTACAATGAAATTAATATTGATAGATTAAATGCTTTCGAAAATGGAACTGTAGTTACAGCAGAGCTTTTAAAAGAAACTGGCGTTATCAAAAAAATAGAAAAAGACGGAATCAAGATTCTAGGTAATGGCAACTTAGAAAAAAGCTTAACTGTACAAGCACAGAAATTTACTAAGTCTGCTATAGAGAAGATTGAAGCTGCTGGAGGAAAGGCAGAGGTGATGTAAGGTGATCCAAACCTTAAAAAATGCTTGGAAAATCCCAGATTTACGTAGGAAAATCCTATACACATTCATGATGCTAGCCATATTTCGGCTAGGATCTGTTATTCCAGTACCAGGTGTAGATATTAATTATGTAAAGAGCATTGTGAATAATGCTGGATTACTTTCATTCTTCGACCTAGTTTCTGGAGGAGCCTTTGGTAATATGACGATTTTTGCACTAAGCATTTCACCATACATTACATCCTCAATCATTATGCAATTGCTAACCATCGCAATCCCTAGCTTAGAAGCACTGGCGAAGGAAGGCGAAGAAGGTAGCAAAAAAATCGCTCAATATCAAAGATATGCTACGATTATACTAGCTTTAATACAAGCTACTGGTATCAGTGTTGGTCTTTTCAGAGGCGCACTAATCAACCAAGATACATTTAGTATTATTGTAGTAATTCTTACATTAACTGCGGGTACTGCATTCTTAATGTGGCTAGGAGAGCAGATTACAGAAAAAGGAATTGGAAATGGTATTTCACTTCTTATTTTCGCTGGTATTATTGCGTCTCTACCAAGCTCACTGTTCACTACATTTGCATTAACGAAAGCAGGCCAAATAAATCCTTTAGCTATTATTCTGTTTATTGTGATAGCAATCGCTATGATCGTTGCAGTAGTAGCTATTGAAGCAGGAACAAGAAAAATTCCAGTGCAATATGCCAAAAGAGTTGTTGGTAGAAAAATGTATGGCGGACAAAGTTCACATATTCCTTTAAAAGTGAATCAATCTGGAGTTATGCCAGTAATCTTTGCAATGTCACTTTTACAGTTTCCACATACAATTGCTTACTTTATAGGCTCCGAAGGTGGATTTGCTAAATTCTTAAACACTTGGTTATCACCAACTGGTATGCCAGGAGTGTTTATATATAACCTTTTAAGTGCAGTATTAATCATATTCTTTACTTATTTCTATACTGCAATTACATTTAATCCTGTAGAAATATCCAACAATATGAAGCAAAATGGTGGATTTATACCAGGTATCAGACCAGGTAAGCCTACAGCAGATTATATCAATAAGATTCTAACAAGAATCACTTTATCAGGAGCAGTGTTCTTAGCAATCATAACCATTGTTCCTACAATTGTTCTTGGCATAACACATATTCCAATATCCTTTGGAGGAACAACAATCATTATTATTGTTGGGGTTGCCTTAGAAACAATGAAACAAATAGAAGCACAACTCTTAATGAGACACTACCAAGGATTCTTAAAATAAGGACTCATGGGGCACTATCCCCATGATTCTAATCCTTATCACTTAGCCAGGAGATGGTATAATGAGATTAATTTTACTTGGTCCCCCGGGAGCGGGAAAAGGAACACAAGCTGCATCAATTGTTGAAAAATATCATATTCCTCATATTTCAACTGGAGATATCTTCAGATACAATATTAAGCAAGGTACGGAGTTAGGGAAAAAAGCTAAAAGCTACATGGATCAAGGACTTTTAGTTCCAGACGAAGTTGTTGTTGAAATTGTAGAAGATAGACTTAAAAAAGAGGATTGTGAGAATGGCTTCCTATTGGATGGTTTCCCAAGAACAGTTGTGCAAGCTGAAGCTTTAGACAAAGCATTAGTAGATATGAATATATCACTGGATAAAGTAATCAATATTCAAGTGGATAAAGAACGTCTAATAGAAAGAGCTGTCGGAAGACGAATCTGTAGAGAATGCGGTGCAACATTCCATGTTCAATACAATCCATCTACAAAGGGAGCGCTATGCGACCAATGTGGTGGCGAGCTTTATCAAAGAGATGACGATAATGAAGAAACAGTAACGAGACGTATTGAAGTTTATCTGTCAGAGACTACGCCTTTAGTAGAATATTACAGTAGCCAAAATAAACTTGTTACTATAGATGGCGATAAAAAAATCAACGAAGTATTTGCAAATATTGTGACCTCTTTAGGGAGCGATTTATAATGATATATATAAAATCTCGTCAGGAAATTGAATTAATGCGAGAGGCTGGTAAAATCGTCGCTGAAGCCCATGAACTTGTGAGAGAGGCAATTAAACCTGGAATTACTACAATGGAACTAGACCAAATCGTAGAAACTCATATCCTTAAAAGAGGAGCAATCCCTGCATTTAAAGGATATGGAGGTTTTCCAGCAAGCACATGTACTTCCGTTAATCATGAAGTGGTTCATGGTATCCCTGGATTAAAAAGATTAGAAGAAGGCGATATTCTTAGCGTAGATATCGGCGCACTCTATAAAGGTTATTATGGCGATTCTGCAAAAACTCATGCCATTGGGAAAATCAGTCCGCGAGCGGAAGAACTCATAGAGGTAACGAGACAAAGCTTCTATGAAGGAATTAAGTTCGCTAAGTTAGGCTACAGATTATCCGATATATCCCATGCTATACAAACCTATGTAGAAAGCAAGGGTTTTTCAGTAGTTAGAAACTATGTAGGCCATGGAATCGGTACAAGTATGCACGAAGAACCTCAAATTCCAAACTACGGGCCACCGGGAAAAGGTCCTAGATTAAAGGAAGGTATGGTTCTAGCAATTGAACCAATGATTAACATAGGAACCTATGAAGTTAAAGTGCTTTCGGACGGCTGGACAGTTGTAACATTAGATGGTGAATACTCAGCACATTACGAGCATACTGTAGCAATTACAGATGACGAACCTGAGATTCTTACACTGTTGTAGGCTGTGCAAAGAGGTGACTATATGGAACTTACTGACTTCAACATAGGGCAAATAGTTCAATCGAAATCTGGAAGAGATCGAGGTAAGTATTTTATTGTATTTGCCAGACTGGATGAAGAACATATCTTAATCGTAGATGGTTCTTTAAGAAAAGTAGATCAGCCTAAGAAAAAAAAGATAAAACACGTGGCTAAAGTAAATAGAGTTTCTGAGGAAACGAGAGAAGCTATTTTAAATAATAAAGTTGTGAATGATGCCTTTGTACGTAGAGAGCTGAAGAAGCTAGGTTTTAATTCCTAGGGCAGAAATGGAGGTTTGATTGCTTAATGTCAAAACAAGATGTAATTGAATTAGAAGGTGTAGTGAAAGAAGCATTACCAAATGCGATGTTCATTGTTACGCTAGAAAATGGTCATGAGGTTTTAGGTCATATATCTGGAAAATTAAGAATGAATTTTATTAGGATTCTACCTGGAGACAAAGTTACTGTAGAGTTATCTCCATATGATTTATCTCGTGGTAGAATAACATGGCGAAAGAAGTAGTCAAGGAGGGATAACAATGAAGGTTAGACCATCGGTAAAACCAATTTGCGAAAAGTGCAAAATCATTAAAAGAGGCGGCAGAGTTATGGTTATCTGCGAAAATCCTAAGCACAAGCAAAAACAAGGTTAATACTATTAAATACTACTGGAAATCTCAGTTGTTTTATAGTATAATACAAAATTGTAGTAATTCGCTTTCGGGAGCGGCTGTGTCAGTATAACAAAGTTATAACTGATTCCCTAAAGCTGTTATAAATATATAGCTTAAAATAATAATAACATTGACTATTCAATGTTTCGTAGAAAAAGAATATTTTAAAGAGGCATAAATGAATTAGGAGGTGTAAATCAATATGGCTAGAATAGCTGGTGTTGACTTGCCAAGAGATAAAAGAGTTGAAGTTGGCCTAACATATATTTTTGGTATCGGTAGAAAAACATCAAACAATATATTAGCTGCTGCAGGTATCAACCCTGATACAAGAATAAAGGATTTAACAGAGGAAGAAGTTAACAATTTAAGAAGAATCATAGACGCGGATCATCATGTTGAAGGTGATTTAAGAAGAGAAATCGCTTTAAATATCAAGCGTTTAAAAGAAATTAGATGTTACAGAGGAATTAGACATATCAAAGGATTACCAGTAAGAGGACAAAAGACAAAAACAAATGCTCGTACTAGAAAAGGTCCTAAGAAAACTGTAGGTCGTAAGAAGAAAAAATAGTAGGTAAGGAGGTACAGCAAGAATGGCAAAGGTAGCTAAGAAAAGAACTACACGTACTCGTAGAAGAGAACGTAAAAATATTGAACGTGGCCAAGCTCATATTCAATCAACATTTAACAACTCAATCATTACTTTAACTGACATGCAAGGGAATGCACTTTCTCAAGCGAGTGCAGGACAATTAGGATTCAAAGGTTCAAGAAAATCTACTCCTTATGCTGCTCAAATGGCTGCAGAAACTGCTGCTAAAGCTGCTATGGAGCATGGATTAAAAACTGTTGAGGTTTACGTTAAAGGACCAGGTGCTGGTAGAGAAGCTGCAATTCGTTCCCTACAAGCTGCTGGACTTGAAGTTAACCTTATTAAAGATGTAACTCCAATTCCACATAACGGTTGTAGACCGCCAAAACGTAGAAGAGTTTAGAAGATCGGGAGGTGTAAAATAAATGGCTAGATATACAGAAGCAGTATGTAGATTATGTCGTAGAGAGGGTATGAAACTATACTTAAAAGGCGACAGATGCTACACAGACAAATGTGCAATCTCTAAGAGAACTTATGCTCCAGGACAACACGGACAAAGTAGAAAGAAACTTTCTAACTACGGACTTCAATTAAGAGAGAAGCAAAAAGCAAAGAGATTCTATGGTGTACTTGAGTCTCAATTCAGAAAATACTTTGAAATTGCTGATAAGCAAGCAGGTATTACAGGTGAAAACCTATTAAGATTATTAGAAACTCGTTTAGATAACGTTGCTTATAGACTAGGATTCGGTTCTTCTAGAGCAGAAGCTAGACAATTAGTAGTACATGGACACTTTACTGTAAACGGTAAAAAAGTAGATATCCCTTCATATTTAGTAAGTGCTGGAGATACTATTGCTGTTGCGGAGAAATCTAAGTCTTCAGCTAAGTTTAAAGCTTTAGCTGAAAATGCTAAAGGAAATACTCCAAACTGGTTAACAGTAGATGTAGAAAAATTAGAGGGAAAAGTTGTTGCACTACCTTCAAGAGAAGATATTGATTTAGAAATCGCAGAAAACTTAATCGTAGAGCTATACTCTAAATAATAATTTATAGGATCAGTTGCCCTCAATATAATAGAGAAAATGCTAAAGGAGGGTTCAAAACAATGATAGAAATTGAAATGGAAAAACCAAAGGTAGAGGTCGTAGAGATTAATGCGGAAAATACCTATGGTAAATTTACAGTTGAACCACTAGAAAGAGGCTATGGAACTACTTTAGGAAACTCCCTAAGAAGGATCATGCTCTCTTCATTACCTGGAGCCGCAGTAACATCTGTAAAAATTGATGGTGTTCTACATGAATTTTCTACAATACCAGGTGTAAAGGAAGATGTTGCAGAGATTATTATTAATCTAAAAGGCTTGTCTATTCGTATGCACGGAAATGAGCCTAAAACGGTTCGTATAGAAGCAAAGGGCGAAGGTGTAATTACTGCTGGCGACATCATTGCAGATGCAGATGTTGAAATTCTTAGCCCCGACACACATATTGCTACTTTAGATACCGATGCAGTTCTAAATATGGAACTGACCATCGCAAAAGGTAGAGGATATGTTCCAGCCGAAAACAACAAAACACCAGGAATGCCGATTGGTGTACTTCCAATAGATTCAATTTTTACTCCAGTAACAAAGGTTAGTTACCATGTTGAAAATACTAGAGTAGGTCAAGTTACTGACTACGATAAATTGGTTATTGAAGTGTTCACTGATGGTAGTATTGTACCTGATGAAGCTATATCACTAGCTGCAAAGATAATGAATGAACATTTAAACCTGTTTATTACATTAACGGATCATGTGAATGATGTAGAAATTATGGTTCAGAAGGAAGAGGATAAGAAAGAAAAGGTTCTTGAAATGACCATCGAAGAACTGGATCTTTCCGTAAGATCCTACAACTGTCTGAAGCGTGCAGGAATTAATACAGTGGATGAACTTGCTCAGAAATCTGAAGAGGATATGATGAAAGTTAGAAACCTCGGAAGAAAATCACTGGAAGAAGTTCAGAAAAAGCTTGAAGAGTTAGGTCTTGGATTAAGACCGAGCGATGAATAGGATGTAGTAAGGAGGGATAGACATGGCACATTATCGTAAATTAGGACGTGTAAGCGCTCATAGAAACTTAATGCTTAGAAACCTAGTAACGAGCTTACTAAAGAACGGTAGAATTGAAACTACTGATACAAGAGCGAAAGAAACAAGAAGATTAGCAGAAAAAATGATCACTCTTGCAAAGAGAGGCGATCTACATGCTAGAAGACAAGTTCTTAGCTTTGTAACAGAAGAAACTGTAGTGAAAAATTTATTTGATGAAATTGCGCCAAAATATCAAGAACGTAATGGTGGATATACACGCATTATGAAGCTTGGACCTAGAAGAGGCGACGCTGCAGAAATGGTAATCATTGAATTAGTATAAGATAAAAAAATAGACAGGAGGGATTAAGTGAAAAAGGCTTAGTCCCTGTTTTTTTTATGACCTAACCCAATTTATGCGACTGAAAGGAGCAATAAATT
The DNA here is from genome assembly GCF_000018325.1 of Alkaliphilus oremlandii OhILAs. GTDB lineage: Bacteria > Bacillota > Clostridia > Peptostreptococcales > Natronincolaceae > Alkaliphilus_B > Alkaliphilus_B oremlandii. The sequence continues at coordinate 575,086 of NC_009922.1, forward strand.
GATGGTAGGTCAAACACAACGAATGCCAATTTTATCGACTGGTGTGCAATGAGACTGCGAAACATACCCAAGAAAAGTAGAATTCTATTTTAAAAGAAACTGGTTAGTCAGTCAAAGGTAACGGACGCCAAATATTTATATACATCTTCTTCATAAATCGTAGTCAACAGACAGAAAATAAGTTATAATATAAGTTGCTTGTATTTTGATATGATGATAAGAAAGTAAAGAAGGGATCATGGTATGGGTAAAATAATAGAAGCACATAATATACAATTTCAATATAAAAACAATGAGGATGAAACTATGCTGGCACTCAATGATGTGACCGTATCCGTAGAACCAGGAGAGTTCATTGTTGTGATCGGCCATAATGGTTCAGGTAAATCGACATTAGCAAAGCATATGAATGCTCTGCTGCTACCATCAGAGGGCGATGTCTTTGTGAAGGGGCTGAACACTAAGGATGAAGAGCATATCTGGGATATTCGACAAACAGCAGGTATGGTATTTCAAAATCCTGATAACCAGTTGGTTGCAACCATTGTAGAAGAAGATATCGCTTTTGGTCCAGAAAATCTAGGGATTCCTCCTGTTGAAATCGTAAAAAGGGTGGAAGAGGCCCTGAGCATTGTTGACATGATGGAATATAGGGGGAAGGCGCCCCATCTATTATCTGGCGGACAAAAGCAGAGAATCGCCATAGCTGGCGTAATTGCCATGAGACCGGACTGTATCATATTTGATGAACCAACTGCTATGTTAGATCCATCTGGTAGACGAGAAGTTATTAAGACCATCCATAAGTTAAACAAAGAGGAAAATATCACCATTGTTCATATTACACACTTTATGGAGGAAGCAGTCCATGCCGACCGAGTTATCGTAATGGAGGCAGGTCAAATTGTTCTCGAAGGAAAACCAAAGGAAGTATTTTCAAAAGTAGAGGAACTAAAGGCATTAGGGCTGGACGTTCCGCAAATGACAGATTTAGCGAACGAATTGATTAAAGAGGGCATTGATTTGCCTCAAGATATATTAACTGTTGATGAAATGGTGATGAGACTATGTCAATTAAAATAGAAAATTTAACCTATATATATAACCCAGGAAGTCCGTTTGAAACGAGGGCCTTAGATCATGTGAATCTTGAAATTAATACTGGAGAATTTATTGGATTGATCGGTCATACAGGTTCCGGTAAATCCACTTTAACACAGCATCTAAATGGACTCATTAAACCGACTTCAGGAAAAATAATGATCGGTGGCATCGATATCACAGATGAATCCGTGAAGCTGCGGGATATTCGAAAAAAAGTAGGACTGGTTTTCCAATATCCAGAGCACCAGCTATTTGAAGAAACCATATACAAAGATATTGCCTTTGGTCCTCAAAATCTTGGTTTATCGGAGCAGGAAATCGAAGAGAGAGTTAGGGAAGCCATGGAACTTGTAAAACTACCTTTCGACGAGCTAAAGGATAGATCCCCATTCGAACTCAGTGGTGGGCAAAGAAGAAGGGTGGCCATCGCAGGTGTATTTGCTATGAAACCAGACGTTTTAATACTGGATGAGCCCACAGCGGGATTAGATCCTAGAACAAGAGATGAGCTATTAGCTGAAATACAAACCATGCATAAGAAATATAAGAATACGATCCTATTGGTATCCCATAGCATGGAAGATATTTCAAAGCTGGTAGACCGTGTTGTGGTGATGCACAGAGGAAAGGTTGCGCTACTGGGCACCCCTCGAGAGGTATTTAAGGAAGTTGAAACCTTAGAATCCATCGGTCTAGGCGTTCCACAGATCAGCTACCTCATTCGAGCTTTAAAGGAAAAAGGAATAGAAATAAGGGAAGATATATTTACAGTAGAAGAAGCGAAGGTAGAAATTTTAAAATGGATAAGGAGTAATAAAGATGCTTAAAGATATCACAATTGGTCAATATTATCCAACAGGATCCTCTATTCATAAGCTTGATCCAAGAACAAAGATACTCGTTACCTTTGCCTTGATCATTGGGCTATTTATTATTAATACTTTCATTCCTTATCTGTATGTCGTTGCCTTTATCGCTGCTGCTGTTTATATATCTAAGATACCCTTTAAATATATTATCAAAGGTCTAAAACCTTTAAAGGTCATTATTATCATTACCTTTGTTATCAATATCTTTATGACACAAGGAACGCCAATTTTTGTTATGGGTCCGCTTAAGGTCACCGCAGAAGGGGTCTACCAAGCCTTTTTTATGGCCATTCGGCTAATGCTATTGGTTATGGGAACTTCTTTATTAACCTTGACCACATCACCGATCTCCTTAACGGATGGTATTGAAAATTTATTAAATCCATTCAAGAAGATTGGTGTCCCTGCCCATGAGTTGGCAATGATGATGACCATTGCACTGCGTTTCATTCCGACACTATTGGAAGAAACGGATAAGATCATGAAGGCGCAGATGGCTCGTGGTGCAGACTTTGAAAGTGGAAACATTATCAGCAGAGCCAAAAGTTTAGTGCCACTGCTGGTGCCTTTATTCATCAGTGCCTTTAGAAGAGCCGACGAGCTTGCTATGGCCATGGAAGCAAGATGCTATCGTGGCGGAGACAATCGGACGAGAATGAAGGAATTAAAAATGACAGGAAAAGATACCATAGCCCTAGGAGCTACTGCTCTTTTGATTGGAATTTTAATTATTCATAGAGTTATATTATAGCTTTCTTTTAGTTGGGGATGATTCAATGAGAAATATAATGATTGAAATAGAATATGATGGAAGCAATTACAGCGGATGGCAGGTTCAACCCAATGCAATAACCATACAAGAAGAGATCATGAAGGCTTTAAAAAAGCTAGAAGGAAAAGATGTGGTGATTCATGGGTCCGGTAGAACCGACGCAGGCGTCCATGCTTATGGCCAAGTGGCGACCTTTCTTATGGAAAGAAATATTCCTGTAGAGCGGCTCCCTTTAGCTATGAACAGCAATCTACCGAAGGATATTACCATTATAGATGCCAAAGAGGTGCCTATGGATTTCCATGCGAGGTACAGCGCCATTGGAAAAAGATATATCTACCATATTTATGAAAGTCGATATCGAAGCGCTATTTTAAGAAACTACAGCTACCATATCAATTATAAATTAGATCGCAGCAAAATGATGGAAGCAAGTAAGCTTTTAATAGGAACCCATGATTTTAGAGGATTTATGTCCAACGGCAGCAGTGTTGAAGACACGGTTAGAACCATAAAAAGTTTAGAATTTAAGAGCGATGGCGAGAATATATATATGATTATAGAAGGCGATGGTTTTTTATATAATATGGTCCGAATTATTACGGGAACCTTGGTACAAATTGGTGCAGGAAATAAGCCCTTAGAACAGATAGAAAAGATCCTTAAAACGAAGGACCGAAGCCTTGCAGGTCATACAGCACCGCCACAAGGATTATTTTTAGATAAAGTATTTTATCCCTTGACACACTAGGCACATTGTATTAAAATATATAAGAGTATGTAACCACGATTCGATGCCCCGGATCTGACACATATATAGAACGTGATTTAGCAAATTTTTTTTTGATTAATGATGTACAAGGAGGGAAAACGATGAAATCATATATGGCAAAACCAAATGAAGTAGAAAGAAAATGGTATGTTGTAGATGCTGAAGGTAAAACATTAGGAAGACTTTCATCAGAAATTGCTACTATTTTAAGAGGAAAAAACAAACCAGAATTTACACCGCATGTAGATACAGGTGATTTTGTAATCGTTGTTAACGCAGAGAAGGTGGCTTTAACAGGTAAGAAATTAGATCAATCATTCTATACTTATCATACAGGACATCCAGGTGGATTAAGACAAGTTTCTTTTAGAAGACTTCTTGCAGAAAAGCCTGAAAGCTTAGTTTACAACGCAGTAAAAGGTATGCTTCCAAAGACTAGATTAGGAAGACAAATGCTTACAAAATTAAAGGTATATGCAGGACCTAACCACAAGCACGAAGCACAACAACCAGAAGCGTTAGAGCTTTTATAGGAAATTCGAAAGGAGGATTTTAGGATGGCAAGAGTAGCATATTATGGAACAGGTAGAAGAAAACAATCTATTGCTAGAGTAAGACTAGTTCCTGGTGAAGGAAATATTAAAATAAACAATAGAGATATCGAAGAATATTTCAAATATGAAACATTAAAAAGAGACGTTAGAATGCCTCTAACAATTACAGACACACTAAGCAGATTTGATGTAATCGCAACAGTAGCTGGTGGCGGATACACAGGTCAAGCAGGTGCTTTAAGACACGGAATTTCTAGAGCGTTAACAAAATCTGACGAAGAATTAAGAGGAACTCTTAAAAGAGCAGGTTTCTTAACTAGAGATGCTAGAATGAAAGAAAGAAAGAAATACGGTTTAAAAGCAGCAAGACGTTCACCACAATTCTCAAAGAGATAATTTATACAATACAATTACCCTGCAAATACCATATTTGCAGGGTGTTTATTATTCTGCGTACTTTCAAAAAGGAGATTCTCCATGGATGATAATCAGCTTTCCTTATTCAAAGAAGACGAATACAAGGCGCCTAAAAATACAAAAGCTTTACTTTGGGATGGAGAAGGTCCAAAGAAAGTAAAGGCTCCGAAGCCGCCACAAGGCGTTACAGTGCCAAAGGGGTATCACTGGTGCCCCTATTGTTCGATGTCGGTAAAACTAGTAAAGGATAAAAAATTGGGAATTAAAAGATGTCCCATTTGTAGTATGAGCAGCAGAGACTATCATATGAAAAATGCAAATTTTAATCTGTAAGTATCTGGATTCAATTGGAATAATGAATAAAGAATACTAGAATTATGGAGCTAGAGCTGCTCCATAACACTCTTAATTTCTAATAAGTTAAATTTTAGAAAGCTTAAGAAAATGATATAAAATCAAATAAAGATAAAGGCCTAGATCATCTGCATCTAGGCCTTTATTTGTCATAAAATATAAATATAAATATAAATAATTGATCAAACTCCTGCTGAATACAGCCTTAATTGATGAAAAAATGAAAATTTCCCAGGAAATAATCACTTTACCGATGATTATGTCGAAACAGTAGATGAAAGATGTCTACAAAATTAATGTGGTGAAACAAACTATACCTTTCATATAATAAATAAATGACAAGGCAAAGGGAAGGGAATGAGGAAAATTGAAAATATTGGTAATCCGTAAATATTGGCTTATTCGAATCTGTATCGCTGTGATTGCCATCACAGTATTAATTTTACTATTAAATTATTATAAAATCATAGAAGTAAGTATGGGGGTTTCTACTACGGATAAAGTCATCGTTATAGATCCTGGGCACGGTGGATTTGATCCCGGTAAACTAGGGTCCAATGGAAGAAAAAATGAGAAAGATATCAACTTAGACATCTCTTTATATTTAAAGGCATATTTAGAGCAAAATGATTTTGTTGTCATTATGACCAGGGAAAAGGATGAGGATTTATATACAGAGGATGGTAGTAATCGAAAGATGAAAACCATTGACCTAACCAATAGAAAGAAAATCGTGTTGGATATGAAACCAGATGTGTTTATTTCTATTCACGCCAATAGCTTTCAAGAATCCAAATACTATGGTGCGCAAACCTTTTACCCCAAGAATAATGAAGAAGGAATGAAATTGGCCAACATCATTCAACAAGAGTTTATGAACATCGTAGATCCTGACAATAAGAGGGTTCCATTAGAAAACGATACAGTTTATATCATAAAAGGGTTAGACATACCCACAGTACTCATAGAGTGTGGATTTTTGTCTAACCCTGAGGAAGAGCGAAAATTAAATGACCCACAATACCAGCAAAAAATCGCATGGTCAATTTATGTAGGACTTGAAAAATATTTTAAAACGTTTGTCCAGGAATAATCATATCAATGATACCAATTACTAATGCACCAATAAGAGCACCCCACATAGTAACACCCATATTTGGTACTAGAAATTGAGTTGCATAAAGTACAATTGCTGATACGATAAAACCTGTAAAGCCTCTGCCGAACGGTGAAGCATGTAATGGCGTAAATCTTTGAATCAGATAATCAACGATTGAAATAACTGCTGCTGCCAGCAATACAGCCCAGATTCCGTTGATTGTAAAACCTGGCGTAAAGAAAGCTGCGATTGACAATACGATTGCAGAAAGAATAACTCTTAGTATCAAACTTCCCCAGCCATCCGCTTGTTTAACACGACTATTATTATTGTTATTGTGCTCTTCAGACATAAAAAACACTCCTTTATTAAAGATTATTTTAAATTGATGATTCAATATAATTATTTGTAAAAAAACAAAAATTATTCTAGGGAATGTATTTAAAATTGTAAAATAGAGAAACTTTATTATAGTATGAAGAAATTATGTAATAAAATACTTTATTGAAAATGGAATTTTAGTATTTTTATTAATTATCAGTTATAGCCTCATTGAGGTTGAAGGATAAATTTTATAATTATGAAGGAGGAACAAAGGATGAGTAACAAATGTGACGGATGCCAACATAATGTAGAGGGTGGTTGTAGTTCTAAAAGCTGTATTGTCTTAGAAAAAGAAAATCAATGGAGTTCTATAGAGAAGGTAATCGGCATTATGAGCGGCAAAGGAGGTGTGGGTAAGTCTTCTGTAACATCGTTGCTAGCTGCTACATTAGCTAAGAAAGGATATGCTGTAGGAATTTTAGATGGCGATATTACTGGACCCAGCATTCCTAGATTATTTGGATTAAAAGGACAAGCAAGGCAATCTGAAGAGGGATTACTGCCTACAGTAGCTGAAGATGGCGTAAAGGTAATGTCCATGAATTTATTACTTTCGGAGGAAACAGAACCAGTTATCTGGAGAGGTCCCGTAGTCAGCGGCGTGATGAAACAATTTTGGACAGATGTTGTTTGGGGAGAATTGGACTATCTCTTGATCGACTTTCCACCAGGAACAGGTGACGTAGCATTAACAGCCATGCAATCTCTTCCTATTGACGGGATTGTCATGGTGACATCGCCACAGGGCCTTGTATCCATGATTGTAAATAAAGGAATTCATATGGCAGAAAAAATGAATGTGCCAGTTCTGGGGTTAGTGGAGAACATGAGCTATGTTCAGCCACCATCCTGCTCTGAACCGTATTATTTATTTGGAAAAGGGAAAACTGAAGAGGTGGCAAAAGAGCTTGGGGTTGATTTCCTAGGAAGTATTCCAATCGAACAAGAATTTGCCGAGTTATCGGACCAGGGAAAGGTCTTTGAATATACCAATGAAAATTTTGATAAAATCGCCAATAAAGTTATTAAAAAGCTTAAAGCAAAATAATGAAATATTACAAAAAAGAAATGAAAAGAATTTTACTTGACAATTTCGTCGAAATTTGATAATTTTATATGAACTAAAGAAAAAGTTATATTTAAAAACGAATATCACTCATATAATACCGATAATATGGTTCGGAAGTATCTACCGAATGACCGAGAATCATTCGACTATGAGTGGAATTATTATATTAAAAATGAAAGCAAAGATAAGGATAGAATATAGCATGGATGGTCTATATTAGAAGGGATAGTTCTGCTTCTAGTATGGATTCCGATATAATTCGTTGGTTATCGGCGCTATCGGACCGTATAGTAATTTCACTCTAAGAATGTATGGATAGAGGGAATTATTATGCGGTTTTTTAATTTTATGGGGATGACTTTTAATAAGATAGGAATATGAAGGAGGATTACGATGGAAGATAAAATTGTAAAAGAAGGCATAACATTTGACGACGTTCTATTAATTCCAGCAAAGTCTGAGGTATTACCTCATCAAGTAGATGTTTCAACCCAATTAACAAAGAAAATCAAATTAAACATTCCATTGATGAGTGCAGGGATGGATACAGTAACAGAATCGAAGATGGCCATTTCCTTAGCTCGGGAAGGTGGTATTGGAATTATTCATAAAAATATGACCATCGAAGAGCAAGCTCTAGAGGTGGACAAGGTTAAACGAAGTGAACACGGTGTTATTGTGGATCCTTTCTTTTTATCACCCGATCATATCGTAGAGGATGCATTAGCAGTAATGGCGAGATATCGAATTTCTGGAGTGCCGATTGCGGAAAAAGGTAAGCTTGTGGGGATTATTACCAATAGAGATATCCGATTTGAGACAAATTATAAGAAAAAAATAAGTGAAGCAATGACAAAGGACAACCTAGTTACTGCAAGAGAAGGCATTTCAATGGATGAGGCACAAAAGATATTGATGGCCCACAAAATAGAAAAACTTCCAATTGTGGATGATAAAGGAATGCTAAAGGGTTTGATTACAATTAAAGATATCGAAAAAGCGATTCAATATCCAAACTCTGCAAAGGATAGTAACGGAAGACTATTAGCAGGTGCTGCTGTTGGCGTTTCTTCTGATATTATGGAGAGAGTAGAGGCTTTATACAAGGCAAAGGTAGACGTTGTCGTTATTGATACAGCACATGGACATTCTAAAGGTGTAATTGAAACGATAAAAAAAGTAAAAGAGAAATATCCTGAACTTCAAGTGATTGCAGGGAATGTTGCAACAGGAGAGGCAACGAGAGAGCTCATCGAGGCTGGTGTGGATGCTGTAAAAGTAGGGATTGGACCAGGTTCCATATGTACAACTAGAATTGTTGCAGGAATCGGCGTACCTCAAATTACAGCAGTGTATGATTGTGCAAAGGTTGCAAAAGAATACGGTATTCCAGTAATTGCAGATGGTGGGATCAAGTATTCTGGAGATATTCCAAAGGCAATTGCTGCTGGCGCAAGTGTGATTATGATCGGATCTTTATTTGCTGGAACAGAAGAAAGTCCAGGAGAAACGATTATTTTTAACGGTAGAAGCTTTAAAAGCTACAGAGGGATGGGATCCATTGCATCTATGGAAAAAGGAAGCAAGGATAGATATTTCCAACATGACAGCAAGAAACTTGTACCAGAAGGTGTTGAAGGAAAGGTTCCATACAAAGGGTATGTGAAGGAGACGATCTACCAATTAATTGGCGGTTTGAGAGCCAGTATGGGATATTGTGGAACAGCAACTACAAAAGATCTACAGGAAAATGGGAAGTTTATCCGAATTACAGGAGCAGGCTTAAGAGAAAGCCATCCACATGATATTATCATTACAAAAGAAGCACCAAACTATAGCATAAGCGAATAAGAAAGGACGATACGTATGAGAGATGGAAAAAATATTCAAACTTATATTGAACAACAAATTAGTGAAATTAGAGAAAAGGTTGGTAACAAAAAGGCCATTTGTGCATTATCTGGTGGTGTAGATTCCACTGTTTCTGCAGTATTGGTGCACAAAGCAATTGGAGACCAATTAACCTGTATTTTCGTTGACCATGGATTAATGAGAAAAAACGAAGGGGATTGGGTAGAAGATTTATTCAAGAACCAATTTAAAATGAACTTTATCCGTGTTAATGCGAAGGAGCGTTTCTTTGGACAGCTAGCAGGCGTGGAAGATCCAGAACAGAAGAGAAAAATTATTGGAGAGCAGTTTATTCGAGTATTCGAAGAAGAGTCTAAGAAGCTTGGACAATTTGACTTTTTAGTTCAAGGAACAATCTATTCCGATGTTATTGAAAGTGGAAAAGACGGTAATGCCAATGTAAAAAGCCATCATAATGTAGGTGGATTGCCTGAAGATGTTGACTTTCAATTACTAGAGCCCCTTAGAAGTCTTTATAAAGATGAAGTAAGAATGACTGGAGAAGAATTAGGATTAGCGCATGAACTTGTGTGGAGACAACCTTTCCCAGGACCAGGACTTGGCGTAAGAGTATTGGGTGAAATCACAGATGAAAAGGTGAACATTGTAAGAGAAGCTGATGCTATTGTTCGTGAAGAAATAAAAAATGCAAAACTAGACGGCGAAATATGGCAATACTTTGCGATCCTTCCCAACATTAAAAGTGTAGGGGTAATCAATGGTGAGAGAACCTATGTCCACACCATTGCAATTCGTGCAATTTCAAGTACCGATGCCATGACTGCAGATTGGTCTAAAATCCCTCATGACGTGTTAAACACAATGTCCAAACGGATTGTAAATGAAGTAGAAGGTGTCAATAGAGTTGTATATGATATAACAACGAAGCCACCAGCAACAGTAGAGTGGGAATAAAACCGAATAATAAATAAAATAAAATTAAATAAAGTTCGGTTATTAACATATTTAAATTATAATTAATATAAAATTGTTCGAAAAACTATTGACCTGAGAATCTATCTCTGATATTATAAAGATGTGCTTAAGAAATGGGACAGAAGAAATTAAGTCTAAGTGAATATGGATTTTAAATTTATATAATGCTAATAATATGGATTAGCAGTCTCTACCGAATAACCGTAAATTATTCGACTATGAATGAAAGTGTACCTAGGGTTCCGACGAATGATGGCATTTGTGCTGGTCCAAGTGGTACAGGCATAGGATATATGCTACACCGATAGGATAAAAGCCTGGGCGGGTAGGTTTCATTCTTTTTGTAACCTATCTGCTTGGGCTTTATTTATGGGAATTATTATTATTTATTCATCTTAAGGAGGAGTCAAAAATGAGTAAAGAAAACACTCAATTATCAACGGTAGATAAGTATTTTAGACTGTCTGAAAAGAAAACAGACGTAAAAACTGAAGTTATTGCTGGTATTACTACTTATATTACGATGGCTTATATTTTATTTGTAAATCCAGACATTCTATCGAAAGCAGGAATGGATTACAATGCAGTATTCTTAGCAACATGTTTATCAGCAGCAATTGGAACTTTAATCATGGGATTCTATGCAAACATTCCTTTTGCACAAGCGCCAGGAATGGGATTGAACGCTTTCTTCACCTATGGCGTTGTTATGGGATTAGGGTATACATGGCAGCAAGCTTTAGCTGCAATTCTTATTTCAGGTATTTTATTTATCGTATTAACTATAACTGGAGCAAGAGAAGCTATTATAAAGGCAATTCCTACATCTTTAAAGCATGCAATCAGCGGTGGTATTGGTTTGTTTATCGCTTTGCTAGGATTTACAAATTCAGGAATTATTATAGCCGATCCAAACACATTTTTAGCTTTTAGCCGTTTTGACAATGCACCTGTTATTTTAGCGGTAATCGGTCTAGTAATCACAGGTATTTTAATGGTGAAAAACGTGAAAGGCTCCATCTTAATTGGTATTATTGCAACAACCTTGATTGGTATTCCAATGGGTGTTACAAACACAAGTATCAATGCGTCTTTTAGCTTTGACTTAAGCCCTACATTTATGCAAATGGACTTTGCTGGATTATTAAAGCTTGGTGAAGCAAGTTTTATAGGGGCCATTGCAAGTGTAGCAACAGTAATTATCTCTTTTGCCCTAGTAGATATGTTCGATACCATTGGAACATTAATCGGTACAGCGACAAAAGCAGGAATGTTAGACCAAAATGGAGATCTTCCAAATATGGATAAGGCTTTATTAGCAGATGCTGTGGCAACTTCTGCAGGTGCTGTTTTAGGTACATCTACGGTTACAACATTCGTTGAGTCCGCAGCAGGTGTTGCAGCAGGTGGAAAAACTGGACTTACAGCGGTTACAGCGGGAATGCTATTCCTATTTTCAGTATTTTTAGCACCATTGGCTGGAATCGTGCCAGCACAAGCCACTGCACCGGCATTAATTATCGTTGGTGTATTGATGATGGGTGCAGTAAAACAAGTGAATTTTGATGACTTTGAAGAGGCGCTACCAGCATTTTTCACAATTGCAATTATGCCATTTACCTATAGCATTGCGAATGGAATTGCAGCAGGATTAATCTTCTATCCGATTATGAAGATATCAACTGGTAAAGCAAAAGAGGTTCATCCTACAGTGTATGTACTGGCATTATTGTTCATTTTAAGATTTACAATATTGCCTCACTAAAAAATGGAAGCAGCTAAGAAGTTTTTCTTAGCTGCTTTAAAAAAACTAAAAATAGGTTGAAGGAGGCTATGGATATGGCTTTGGATAAAAAAATCAAAAATAGTCCAAATACTGTGAAAATAGGAATTATTGGCGGCGGTCAGTTAGGTAAGATGATCATATTGGAAGGGAAAAAACTGGGCATACAATTTATTGTCCTAGATCCCGATGAAAATTGTCCAGCAGCATCCATAGCAGATGAGCAGATCCTTGGCGGGTATTACGACTCAGAAAAGATAGAAAAATTGGCAGCATGCTGCCATGTGCTGACTTATGAAGTTGAGCATATTCATGCAGATATACTGATGGCATTGGTAGAAAAAGGTCATTCCATACAGCCGGCACCGACTACATTGAAAATGATTCAAAATAAATACAGACAGAAAACTTTTTTATTAGAGAAAGGCATTGCAACAACGGAATTTGAAAAGATAACGACAGTGGTGGACATTGAAAATTATATTCGTAGAGAAGGATTGCCCGCCATTTTAAAAAGCTGCTACGGTGGCTACGATGGCAAAGGCAATAAGGTCATAAGAACCGTAGATGAAATAGAAAAAGCATATCAGCTTTTAGGTGGTTCTACCAATGAGCTGATGATAGAGAAATATATTACATTCACTCATGAAATCTCTGTGATTGCGGCCAGAGGTGCCTATGGAGAGATCCGACTGTTTCCAATAGGAGAAAACATTCATGAGGAGAACATATTGAGAACCACCATCGTACCAGCTAGGGTGGAAGCCAGTGTTTTACAGAAGGCAGAAAAATTGGCACTTGAAGTAATGGAGGAGTTAGAGGGAACCGGTGTTTTTTGTATTGAAATGTTTGTAGACCCAGAAGGTAATGTTCTTGTCAATGAGATCGCACCAAGGGTACATAACTCAGGACATTATACCATGGAGGGGTGCAATATATCTCAGTTCCAGCAGCATTTAATGGCAATTTTAGAATATCCTCTCGCTACACCGTATTTAATCAAGCCGAGCTTGATGATGAACCTTCTTGGCGAGGAAAAAGAGGGAAGGGCCATGATCGAAGGATTGACAGAGGTATTGCAGTATGATGATACTTACGTTCATTTTTATGGGAAAGAATATACGAAGCCTCTTAGGAAAATGGGTCACGTTACATTACTTGGACATAATCCAGAGGCGTTAATGGATAAAGCAGAAAAAGTAAAAAAGGTTCTTAAAATCACAGGATATTAGGAGGTATTAGCAATGAAGTCTCCAGTGGTCAGTATTATTATGGGAAGCGATTCAGATTTACCGATTATGAAAGAGGCTGCAAAATTATTATCGGATTTTGGAATAACCTACGAATGTACCATTGTATCTGCACATCGTACGCCAGAAAGATTATTTGATTTTGCAAAAAATGCAGCAGAGCGAGGGATTCAGGTTGTGATTGCAGGGGCAGGCGGTGCAGCCCATCTACCAGGGATGGTGGCGGCCATCACCCATCTACCCGTAATCGGCGTCCCGATTCAAAGTAAAGCCTTAGGTGGTGTGGATTCATTGTATTCCATCGTACAGATGCCTTTAGGTGTTCCTGTGGCAACTGTAGCAATTAATGGGGGCGGAAACGCAGGACTATTGGCAGCACAGATAATTTCTCTTTTAGATGAAGAGGTAAAAGGAAAGTTGATAGATTATAAAGAGCATTTAAATAGGACTGTTATAGAAAAAGCAAAGCGACTTGAGGAAATTGGATGGGAAAACTACTAAAAACTCTTACTAGATTTAGTATATAGAGGAGATGAATGCGGCATGGAGAAGTGTATTCCAGTTTTTAATGAGGGATATCAGGATAAATTAAAAGAAGAGTGTGGCGTTATAGGGATGTTTCAATGGAATGAAACAAATGCAGCGGCATCTTTATTTTATGGTCTTTATGCACTTCAGCATAGGGGGCAGGAGAGTGCTGGTATTGCAAGTAATGATGGAAACCGAAGCTATCATTATAAGAAAAATGGCCTTGTAGCAGAAATCTTTGATGATGAAATATTGGAGCAGCTAGAGGGGCATATATCTATGGGTCATGTGCGATACGGGACATCGGGAGGAAAATCAGCAGCAAATGCACAACCATTCGTTGTAAAAACTGAGAACAAAAGTATAGCCTTAGCCCATAATGGAAGTTTAGTAAATGGGCAGGAATTAAAGCATATTTTGAAAGCTGAAGGATATCGATTTGAAAGTGCCATCGATAGTGAAGTAATCATTAAGCTCTTAGCTAAATACAGTAAGGAATCACTTTTAATTGGAATAGAAAGAACAATGGACTTAATTCAGGGTGCCTATTCCCTAGTAATTATGACTGAAAGTGAACTGGTAGGAATCAGAGATCCATATGGTTTAAGACCTTTATGCTTAGGCGAGCTGGAAGAAGGCGGATATGTGTTGGCTTCAGAAAGCTGTGCCTTGGATGCTATCGGTGCTACCTTAGTTCGAGATGTAGCGCCAGGTGAAATTATTACAGTTAACAAAGAAGGAATTCGCTCTACTTATTACAGTAAAAGAGTAAAAAGAGCTTCCTGTGTATTTGAATACGTTTACTTTGCAAGACCGGATAGTATCTTAGATGGTGCCAATGTTTATGAGGCAAGGAAGAATGCAGGAAAGGTGTTGGCAAAGGAACATCCCATCGATGCAGATATGGTGGTAGCCGTGCCAGACTCTTCCATTCCCATTGCCTTAGGATATGCAGAAGAGTTGGGGCTCCCCTTTGGAGAGGGATTATTTAAAAACCGATATGTGGGCAGAACCTTTATCGAGCCGGATCAACCATCAAGAGAGCGAGCTCTAAGATTAAAGCTAAGTCCTTTGACGAGAAATATTAAAGGAAAAAAAATTGTATTGGTGGACGATTCTATTGTAAGAGGAACCACCAGTAAAAAAATCGTGGCAGAATTGAAAAGAGCAGGAGCCAAGGAGGTTCACCTTAGAATCAGCTCTCCGCCAGTTGCCTATAGTTGTTATTTTGGAATCGATACACCGACGAGAAGTGAGCTTTTAGGTTCTACAAAGTCCATTGAGGAAATAAGGGAGCTGGTAGGAGCGGATACTCTGGGTTATATTAGCTTAGAAGGATTGTTAGCATCCACAGGAATCAATGCAGAGAATTTCTGTACGGCATGCTTTAATGGAAATTATCCAATGAAGGTTGAAGAATAAAAATTGAAATTGCTACGGGAGGTTGAGTGGGTATGAAGATTACCTATAAGAGTGCTGGTGTGGACGTGGATGAAGGGCAAAGAGCAGTGCAATTGATGAAGAACCACGTAAAGAGCACCTTTAATTCCAATGTTTTAGCGGATATTGGCGGCTTTGGTGGGCTATTTTCTTTAAATATAAAGGACTATAAAGAGCCAGTTTTAGTGGCAGGTACTGACGGCGTTGGGACAAAGCTAAAGATTGCATTTATGATGGATAAGCACGATACCATCGGTCAGGATTGTGTAGCCATGTGTGTCAATGATATTTTATGCCAAGGTGGGAAGCCATTATTCTTCTTGGACTATGTTGCAACTGGAAAATTGGTTGGGGAAAAAATTGCACAGATTGTTGGTGGCATAGCGGAAGGATGTCGCAAGGCAGGAAGTGCATTAATTGGTGGTGAAACTGCTGAAATGCCAGGGTTATATGCAGAGAACGAATATGATTTGGCAGGCTTTGCTGTGGGCATTGTGGATAGGGAACAAATTATTACGGGAGCAAATATAAAGGCTGGGGATATTATTTTAGGTCTACCTTCCAATGGCATTCACAGCAATGGCTATTCCTTGGTTCGAAAGCTGTTTTTTGAAGTCCTAGACATGAAAATTACGGATTATGTCGAAGAATTTGGAACAACCTTAGGGGAAGAGTTACTAAAACCTACAAAAATATACGTGAAAGAAATATTAAGTCTAATTGAGGCGATTCCTGTAAAAGGAATATCCCATATTACTGGTGGTGGTTTTTTTGAAAATATACCACGCATTCTGCCGGAAAATGTAGATGCTAAAATTAATGTAGATGCTTGGCAGATCCCGCCTATATTTAAGTTCATGGCTGAAAAAGGCAATATGAGTAAGGACGATATTTTTGGTACATTTAATATGGGCATCGGCATGGTGGTGGTTGTTTCTAAAGAGGATGTAAATGGTGCAATTGCAGTGCTGAACAAAGCAGGGCAAGAGGCTCATATCATCGGAGAAGTCGTTGAGGGTGCAAAACAGGTGATCCTATGAAGCCTTTGAACATAGCTGTGATGATCTCTGGCAGTGGTAGCAACCTTCAGGCTTTAATCGATCAGATTCATAAGACGAATTTGGGAGGAAACATTGCCTTAGTCCTATCCAACAAAGAAGGGGTATACGGCCTAAGAAGAGCAGAAGAAAATCGTATTCCTGCCATGGTGATTCATCGAAAACAATATGAATCGGTGGCTGAATATGAGAAAGCTTTAATGAAAGTTTTAGAAGAAAAAGAGATCGATTTAATCGTTCTAGCAGGATATTTGTCCTTCATACCAGTGTCTCTAATTCAGCAATACAAAAATAGAATCATGAATATTCATCCATCCTTAATCCCTAGTTTTTGCGGCAAAGGATTCTATGGAGAAAAGGTCCATGAGGGTGTTCTTCAAAGGGGTGTAAAGCTGACGGGCGCAACGGTTCATTTTGTCAATGAGGAAATGGATGGGGGACCGATTATTATTCAGGAAGCTGTAGCGGTTGATTTTTATGATACCGTAGAGACGGTACAGAAAAAGGTCCTTGAAATTGAACATAGAATTCTGCCTTTGGCTGTGACCCTTTTTATTGAAGGTCGATTGCGGGTTGAAGGTAGCAAAGTAGCGGTATTAAATTCGTAAAAGAGAAAGTTTTATATTTTTATTCTATAAACATATCTGAGGTGATGAAATGGTAAAGAGAGCATTGCTTAGTGTATCTGATAAAGAAGGTATTGTACAGCTGGCCCAAAATCTTTCGTCGTTCAATATTGAGATTCTTTCAACGGGAGGAACGGCAAAGCTATTGAGGGAATCTGGCATTGATGTGAGGGATGTTTCTGAAGTAACGGGTTTTCCGGAGTGTCTAGACGGCAGAGTAAAAACATTGCATCCTGCTGTCCATGGTGGCATTCTAGCCATTCGAGATAATGCGAATCATATGGATACACTAAAGGAGCTAGAAATTACACCCATCGATTTGGTGGTAATCAATCTATATCCTTTTAAAGAGACCATCTTAAAGTCCGATGTAACACTGGCAGAAGCCATAGAAAATATCGATATTGGCGGACCTACCATGCTAAGGGCGGCGGCAAAGAATCACAGGGATGTAACAGTAATCATCGATCCCAAGGATTACCACAGAGTTCTTGAAGAAATAAAGGAAAATGGCGATACAAAATTAGACACCAGATATCAGCTGGCCTTAAAGGTATTCCAGCATACTGCACAGTATGACGCTTTAATTGCGGATTACTTAGGGAAACAAATCTCGGAGGAAAAGATCGGAGCGAATACCATTACCTTAACATACGAGAAGGTTCAAGACCTACGATATGGAGAAAATCCTCATCAAAAAGCAGGATTTTATAAAGAGATTGGTGCAAATAAGGGGACCCTTGTGGATGGCGTACAGCTTCATGGAAAAGAGCTATCCTTTAACAATATCAACGATGCCAATGGGGCTTTAGAACTTTTAAAAGAGTTTCAGGAGCCTACCGTTGTGGCAGTAAAGCACACGAATCCTTGTGGTGTAGCCTCTGGAACGAATATTGAGGAAGCTTGGCATAAAGCTTATGAATCGGATCCACTTTCTATCTTTGGGGGTATTGTTGCAGCAAATAGAGCTGTTACAAAGACCATGGCAGCGGCAATGAAGGAAATATTCTTAGAGGTTATCATCGCACCGAATTTCACAGAAGAAGCTTTAGAAGTGTTCAAGGAAAAGAAAAATCTTCGTTTAATTAAAATAGAAGATATTTGCAATGGGAATCATCATTCCTACCAAATAAAAAAAGTTCAGGGCGGTATCCTTCTCCAAGAAGACGATCATATCTTGTTCGAACAGCTGGATGTGGTAACGGAGAAGGAACCAACGGAAGAAGAAAAGGAAGATCTAGCATTTGCCTTTAAAATTGTAAAGCATGTGAAATCCAATGGGATTGTATTCGTTAAGAATAAACAGACCTTAGCCATTGGGCCGGGACAGACCAGTAGGATCTGGGCTCTTGAAAATGCAGTGAAAAATACGACCCATTCCCTTAAAGGAAGTGTATTGGCATCGGATGCCTTCTTCCCTTTTAGAGATTGTGTCGATACGGCATTCGGTGCGGGAGTAAAAGCTATTATTCAGCCTGGTGGATCCATCAATGATGGTGTATCGATTAAAGCCTGCAACGAGCATGGCATATCCATGGTGTTTACAGGATTTAGACATTTCAAACATTAAAGAGGTGAGGGAATGAAGGTATTGATAATCGGTAGTGGTGGTAGGGAGCACACCATCGCGTGGAAGCTACAGCAAAGCCCTTTGGTCACAGAAATATTCTGTGCCCCTGGCAATGCCGGTACAACCCAAATCGCTACAAATGTAGAAATCAATAGCAATGATATGGATCAACTGGTGGAATTTGCTGAAAGAAATGCCATTGACTTAACCGTTGTAGGTCCAGAAGAGCCTTTGGTCAATGGGATTGTAGACAAATTTAGAGAGAAAAATCTAAGCATCATCGGACCGGATAAAAATGGAGCACAGCTAGAAGGAAGCAAAGCGTTTGCAAAAGCTTTTATGGACAAATATCATATTCCAACCGCAAAATATGATGAAGTTCATACTTTGGAAGAAGGGATTGCTGCTCTTGAAAAATATTCCTATCCAGTAGTTGTGAAGGCAGACGGTCTAGCAGCTGGTAAAGGGGTGTTTATTTGTGAAAGTAAAGAAGAAGCTGCTGCTGCAATGAAGGAATTGTTAGAGGATCAAATCCTTGGGGATGCTGGAAAAGATGTGGTGATTGAAGAATTTTTATCCGGCATCGAGACCTCCATTCTATGTTTTGTAGATGGAAAAACAATCGTTCCGATGGTCAGTAGCCAAGACCATAAGAGAGCCTTCGATGGAGATCAGGGACCGAATACAGGGGGAATGGGTACCTACTCTCCGAACTACGTCTATACAGAGGACATTGAAAAGCGGGTAGAGCGTGAGATCCTAGCACCGACTTTGTATGGAATACAGAAGGAAGAAATGGACTATAGGGGGATTGTGTTCATTGGACTGATGATCACGGATCATGGACCAAAGGTTTTAGAATATAATGTTCGTTTTGGGGACCCGGAAACCCAAGTGGTATTGCCTAGATTAGAAACGGATTTGGTCCAGATATTCAATAGCATCATCCATGGGAAATTAGAGGATATGAATATCCAGTGGACAGAAAATGGCGCTGTTTGCGTCATACTAGCTTCTGGTGGATATCCAAACCAATATGAAAAAGGATTAGAGATTACGGGGCTAGAGGAAATGGAAGATTTATTGATATTCCACTCTGGAACAACAATGAGCGGGGGAAAAATGGTGACTGCTGGGGGAAGGGTATTGGGCGTAGTTGCAATTGATAAAAATACAGAAGAAGCTCGGAATAAAGTATATCGCAATATCGATAAAATTAAATTTGAAGGAAGCTTTTACAGAAGGGATATCGGCACCAAATAGTAGGAACTATATATACAAGAATAACCATGGATAAAAGGATACTTCCTTTGAATCCATGGTTATTTCATAAGGAATAGAAAAGTGCTATTTAAAAGCTTCCTTATGTTTTAGTAAAGTAGCTGATTCCATATACTTATCACTGGATGCTATCAGGATTGATAGGATTCGTCAAGGATGCCCACTCATCTTCATAGAATCTACGATATGCCAAAGAATCTACATCCTGGATCATATCTAAGGGCATAACCAAAGCGTTCATGGTCTTTTCTATGATGGGGAACTTCTCCGCATCATAGGTCTCATTAATCAAATCAATGGGGTTTGTATGCTTATTTTTCTCTGTCATTTAGATCACATCCTTATTGTATTAAAATAATTGAATCAACTATTTGTATGTAGTATTTGTAAAAAGCATAATAAATATAAAATTTTATAAATATTTTGACGAAAATAAAGGAATTGTATATAATATGTATAATAGTATATAATTAATATGGAATATTACTTAATAAAAACTTGATGAAGCAGGGGGAAAATGTAATGCAAATCACAATTATTGGCGGCGGTGAAGGCGGAAGTTCTATTTTAAAAACATTTATGAAAATGAAAGACCTCGAAGTCGTGGGAATAGTTGATATAGATGAGAATGCACCTGGCATACAACTAGCAAAGGAAATAGGCATCAATTATGGTAGTAGTGTGAGGGAGATGTTGTTAAAGAAAACAGATCTTATTGTGGAAGTCACAGGAAGTAATCGAGTATCCGATGAGATAGATATGCACAACGTTCACCAAGCGGAGGTTATCCATAGTGCGGGTGCTAAATTAATGACGCTGCTCGTAAAAAATGAAGAAAAGCTTACGAAGCAACTAGAGATTCAAATGAACGAAATAAGGAATATCAGCTATGTAACGGGAGAAAGTGTAATGAAAATGCATGAGAGCATTACACACACCACATCCCTGAGTGATACCTTAAATGAATTTGCTGATAGAACCATTAAACATGTAAAAGAAACGGATCAAATTATTAAGTTTATTAATAAAATCACGCAACAAACCAATATTCTTGGATTAAATGCTTCTATAGAGGCGGCCAGAGCAGGAGAGCATGGACGGGGTTTCGCTATCGTTGCAAAGGAAGTTCAAAAGCTTGCAACCAATAGTGAGGATTTCACAAAGAAAATTGGGGAGATATTAGGGAAAATCAGTGATGAAATATTCTCCGTTACGAAGGAAATTGAGCAATTAAATACCATCACTCAGAACCAACACCACATGGGTGCAGAGCTACAATCTGCTGTTGCTCAGTTATCAGAATCCTTAAAATAAAGGTTCTTCCCTTGGCTCAGAAACCTTATGGTGCATTCAACTTTCAACACGGCGTAAAGTTTCCAGTGCTTAAAACAATAATAAACAATAAAAAATGATGGATTTTTATGCCATCATTTTTTTATTGCTTATATAAATCAAATTGGATTATCCAGCTATTAGAATGCAGGAATAATCGCACCCTTGTATTTATCATTAATAAAGTTTTTCACTTCAGGGGAAGTCAGCGCTTTGATTAATTTAGTGATATTTTCATCCTTAGAATGCTCCGGCGTTACAACCAATATGTTGGCATAAGGAGAGTCTTCATTTTCTAAAATAAGGGCATCATTTAACGGATTTAGACCGGCTTCTAAAGCATAATTGGTATTGATGACAGAGGCATCTACATCCTCTAAGGATCGAGGCAGCTGTGGGGCCTCTAGTGGTACGAATGTTAATTTTTTTGGATTTTCAACGACATCCTTTTCTGTAGCCTCAAGTCCTGCATTTTCCTTTAATTTGATTAATCCATTTGCTTCAAGAAGAATGAGCGCTCTACCGCCATTGGTAGGGTCGTTTGGAATTGAAATTTTAGCGCCATCTGCAAGTTCGCTGAAATCATTTATTTTTTTAGAATAAAGCCCTAGTGGCTCAACGTGAATTTTGGCAACAGACTCTAGTTTTACTTTATTGCTTGCTATAAAGGACTCCATATAAGGTGCATGTTGGAAAAAGTTTGCATCGATTTCTCCGCCGGAAAGTGCTAGGTTCGGAAGAATATAATCTGTAAACTCTATAATTTTAAGCTCAACGCCTTCTTTTTTTAGAAGCGGTTCTACCACCTTTAGTATTTGTGCGTGCGGTTCAGGTGTAGCACCAACGGTTAGTACAGAAGGCTTATTTTCAGTAGGGGCATCACTATTTGTGTTTGCATTTTCACTTGGTGCTTTACCACAGCTTGTTAGAACAAGAGATACAGTAAGAATTCCGATCAACCAGAATAGAATATTTTTTTTGTTGTTTTTCATTGAACTTCCTCCTTGTTTTTTTATGATTTATGGAGAATTATAATCATTTAAAACTATAATTTTCCTCTAGGAAAGTTTCTTGTGAAACTTTTCTTTTATTTCCAGTCTACGTTTAATTTTTCTAGGCTCACCTCCTGCTCTATATAATAAAAACCCTCTTTCAAATGAAAGAGGGCACTTAATAAACGTAAAAATTAGGCTTCCTCTCTCATCTCTCAACACAAAAATGTTGCTGGAATTAGCACCTTCGACAAATGTCGTGGTTGCCGGGTTTCAACGGGCCAGTCCCTCCACCGCTCTCGATAAGAGTTTTTACTATTAAATTAATAAGGATTATATTACTTTTCGAATGGAATGTCAATACTAAATTTTGATAGAAAATTATAAATGTTCCATTAGGGCTCATTTATAATTTCCTATCAATTTCTTACGGGTTTTTCTTATCTAAGGAAAAGGCTTGGTGTAAAAGCTTGAGGGTGCTGGTTTCATCACAAGAGTTTACGAGCAGAGAAATTGTTGAATGAGAATCGGAGCTTTGTAGAATTGGAATCTTCTCTTTAGACAGCGCTGTAACGATGGTGGCCATTACACCAGGAATACCGGCAATCCGATTGCCAACTGCTGTGACTTTACTACAGGCTCTTGTGAGGGTGTATTGCACCTGAAAGCTTTGAAGGATCTCTTCAACCAAATCTGATTTATCGTCATCTACAGTAAAAACCTTTTGATTAATAAAAAAATTGATCATGTCGATACTGATGCCTGCCTCAGCTAGAGCTGTAAATAAAGCATTCTCTGATTCTAAATACTCCTCTGTGAGGATACATACCTGTGAAATACGACTCTTGCTGGTAATTGCTGTTAATAAGTTATTGGCATCATGCCTTGTGGAGTATAAGTCTTTCCCCGTATATTTACAGTGATGAATTCTAGTGCCTGGATGGGAAGACATCGTATTTTTAATCTTTATAAGAAGACTGCCTTTCTTTGCGATTTCTACAGCCCTGGGGTGTATGACTTTAGCACCCTTTTCTGCCATTTGAAAGACTTCATCATAGCTTAGCTCATCGATGATTTTAGCATTTGAAACTATGGTAGGATCTGCGGTCATAATACCGTCTACATCCGTATAAATTTCTACACTCTCCGCACAAAGGGCTACACCTAAGGCTACGGCAGTGGTATCGCTGCCACCACGACCTAAAGTCGTAATCTCGCCGTATTCCGTAGCACCTTGGAAGCCTGTGACGATGACGATGGCACCAGCCTTAAGATGCGATAGAATCCGTTCTTCCTCAATTGCCAATATGTCTGCATCGCCAAATACAGAATCTGTTAAAATACCAGCCTGACTACCAGTGAGAATTACAACTTTCTCTCCCATGGACTCAAGACCAGCGCCAAGAAGGGCCGATGAAATAATTTCACCGCAGGACATCATCAAATCCATGGTTTTTAAACTGTGGCCAGAATAGCTGGTGGAGATTAAATCCTTCAGCGTGTCCGTTGCATAAGGTTCGCCTTTTCGTCCCATTGCAGATAAAACCACCACCACACTCTTACCAGATCTCTTACACTCTACTATTTTATTGATGACCATCTTTCTTCTATCCCTAGTAGATACTGACGTTCCACCAAATTTCTGAACAATGATTTTCATAGAAACACCTCGATTGTTATATTCATAGTTGAAAGACTATACATTACAGTATGCGAAAAGAAAGTAAATTGTTATTGCTACAGGAAGTAAATATAAAAATCTGCAATAAAATATCACAAATTTATGATTATTTCATACTATGAATTGAGAAATAAAAAGATATATTGGAAAGTGAGGTGCAGTTATGAGCGAAGCTATGAACAGTGCAAGCGTATTTTCAAATTTATTTGGTAAACAAAGCAGCCTGTTGTTCTTCTTTTTATTGCTAGTGATTATCTTCTTAAACTGCCAAAACTTTAGAGGCTGTGGAGACAGTTTGCTATTCTTCTTCTTACTGCTCGTCGTTTTATTTGGAGGAAAGAATATTTGTTGTAGATAGCAAATAAAAGAATTGTTACAAAAGATGAATATGCAAGTAGAATGGAACAAATATTATTAGGAGGGGTAAATATGTCAAATAACTGCAATGGCGGTATTTTTGGAGGATTGTTAGGAAATAGCTCAAGTTTATTATTTTTCTTCTTATTACTAGTCATTATATTCTGTAACTGTGGAATATTTACTAGTGATAATGCAGATAGCTTACTATTCTTCTTCCTGTTATTGGTTTTATTATTTGGTGGAAGAAGCTTCTGGAATTGCTAATGAGGGTTATAGGAGATGGCAATATTGTCATCTCCTGTTATTTTATGGAGAAACATTACTGAAAGTTTATTTTTTTATTGTAAATTTTTCACAGCCATAAAAAGAATATAGATTAGATCATCAACTCCTGGTTCTCAGGAGCATATTTTTAGGTTAAATAAATTGAAAATTCAAAAAACTAAATAATTCACATTAAAATAATTGCACACAACGAAAGAAACGTGATACAATAATAAAAAATAAGAAACGAAAAAGAATATCGCATTCAATATTCAGAATTCTATTTAGTTTCTACATGATTTATCAAAAAAATAGGGTGTATAAAGGAGGTAGTAAAATGAAATTAACAACGAAAATATTTTTGGGTCTGATAGCAGGTATTATTGTAGGATTATTCTTTACGGGAAACCCAGAAGTGATCAAAACATACGTTTCTCCCATCGGAACTTTATTTCTGAATTTAATTAAGATGATTATCGTTCCTCTCGTATTCTCATCCTTAATCGTTGGGGCGGCAAGTACCGGCGATATAAAAAGTTTAGGAAGAATTGGCGGCAAAACTATGGTATACTTTTTAGGGACGACTGCAGTAGCCATCGTCATTGGTTTAGTTTTAGGTGTAGTGATAAAGCCGGGCGCTGGATTGATCATACCAGCTGGTATTGAAGCAGCTCAGCAGGCAGCACCATCCCTTACGGATACTTTGCTTAATATTGTGCCTGCAAACCCACTGAAGGGTCTCGTAGAAGGAAACATGCTTCAAATTATAACCTTCGCTTTATTCCTAGGAATCGGCCTAACCAGCCTACCAGATGACAAAGGAAAACCGTTCCTAAATTTCTTTGATAGTTTAGCAGAAATTATGTATAAAATTACAGCGTTTATTATGGAATTAGCACCTTTTGGTGTATTTGGTCTAATTGCTCCTGTGGTAGCCAGCAATGGTCCAGCCGTATTGCTACCGCTGATTAAAGTCATTGCTGCAGTCTATATCGGATGTGTACTCCATGCACTTATTGTGTATGCACCTGCTGTAAGGGCTTTTGCAAAAATTAATCCCATGGCGTTCTTCAAGGGTGTTGCTCCGGCTGCAATTACAGCCTATACAACCAGTAGCAGTTCTGGAACACTACCAATCACCATACGATCAGTGAAAGAGAACTTTCATGTATCCGATAAAATAGCCAGCTTTGTTCTTCCGCTGGGCGCTACAGTAAACATGGATGGAACAGCCCTTTACCAAGGTGTATGTGCTTTATTCATAGCCCAAGCCTATGGCATTACTTTAACCATGCCGCAGCTGGTAACCATCATTCTTACAGCCACATTAGGATCCATCGGTACTGCAGGGGTTCCTGGAGCTGGCATGATTATGCTAACCGTTGTTTTAAATTCTGTGGGATTGCCTTTGGAAGGCATTGCTTTAATTGCTGGAATCGATAGAGTATTAGATATGGCGAGAACTTGTATTAACGTTGTTGGTGATACATCCGCCGCTTTAGTAGTAGCAGCATCCGAAAATGAAATAGAAATACCAAAAGCGGAAACTGTATAAGTCATATTGAGCATTCAGAGTAATTAATACTATTCTGAATGCTAATAATTTGTGTATAATAGTATCATACTAGAATGATAGGACAGTAGGAGGTGCATAAAATGAATCGAACATTAGGGATCATCGGTGGCATGGGACCCTTAGCTACTGCAAATTTATTTAATAAAATTGTGTTAAAGACAGAGGCAAAGTCTGACCAAGATCATATTCATATTCTGATTGATAACAATATAGCCATACCCGATAGAACGGCTTACTTGGTAGGCGATGGAGATAATCCTTTAGAGGAACTTGTAAAATCTGCAAAGCGGTTAGAAAACATGGGCGCTGACTTTTTAATTATGCCATGCAATACGGCTCATTATTTTTATCAGGAAATTAAGGACGTCATCAACATAGCATTTTTAAATATGATTGAGGAAACCGTAATGCATATTAAAGAAAAATATCCAACCAGTAAAAAAGTAGGATTGTTAGCCACAGATGGTACAGTTCAATCAAAAATCTATGACCTATATTTTAATAAAGAAAATATAGAGATGATCAATCTGGACGAAAACAGTCAAAAGTCCATCATGAATATCATATACAGTGTAAAAGCAGGAAAAAATCAAATTCCGTTGGAGGATATCTACAGTGCCATAGATGAACTGAAAGGTAAAGGGGCAGACGTAGTGATCCTAGGATGTACGGAGCTTTCTGTAGTGAATGAAAAACATGATTTAAAAGGAAATATTGTGGATGCGCTCAATATAATTACAGAGACAGCCATACAATTTGCAGGGAAAAAGGTAGCCAGCAAATAAGAAGAATCCTTGAATTTAGATTAAAGCTAAGATTCAAGGATTTTTTTATTGCAGTATAAATAAATTTTGTAGGGGGTACAAATACGTAGCAGTATAATTCTGTATCTATAAAATTATCGTCATTTTTTAAAATAGAGTGTTCAAATATACTGTTAAAAAAATATCTAAATATACTTTCATTCTTTAATAAAATATGTTATTATTAAGAGGAACTAATACAAGTTAATAATTTAACTTGAATATTAGGACATACGTTGCGTAAGGAAAGAAACGCATTAGAAATATAGAATGATTTGTTTCGATGAAATGACGAAGCTGTAACTAAGGTTTTACGAGTATAAATAATATGGAGGTGTCCTTATGTTTGGAAAAATTGGAACTGGAGAACTTATTTTAATTTTAGGTATTGCTCTTGTTATCTTTGGACCTGCAAAATTACCAGAGCTTGGGAAGGCCTTAGGTAGAGGAATCAATGAATTTAAGTCCCATGCAAATAAAGTTTCAGAAGATGTAAAAGAAGATCCAGAACTAAAAGACAAATAAATGGAATCGATAAAGTCCTAGAAATCTAGGGCTTTATTTTTTTTAAAAAACTCATTTCGAAAATTCGTATTCAAATATGGTATACTATTTTAGAAAAGAAATAATTGAAGAGACCTTAGATCTATATTATGTAGATGGATTAGGTAGATTCAATATATAGAGGGTGAGATATTATGGAGCATCATAAAGAAAATATAAATTCTGTACATAATGAGAAGGAATCTAGATACCATACATTAAATCCAATGCAAAAGAATGCGGTACTAACCACAGAGGGTCCCGTGCTGGTATTGGCAGGAGCTGGGTCTGGAAAAACTCGAGTGCTAACACATCGTATCGCCTACTTGGTGGAGGAAAAAGGCGTGTCCCCCTACCATATACTGGCCATTACCTTTACCAATAAAGCAGCAAAGGAAATGAAAGAAAGGGTGGAGGCGCTGCTTGGGGACTATCACAGAGATCTATGGGTTAGCACATTCCACTCCTCCTGTGTGCGTATTTTACGAATGGAAATTGATAAATTAGGATATGAAAAGAATTTCGTTATTTACGATACGACGGATCAGCAGGTTTTAATGAAGGATTGCCTAAAGAAATTTAATCTGGACGAAAAACTATTCCAGCCTCGAATGATTTTAAATGAAATTGGCAGAGCCAAGGATTTATTGATTGGCCCCAATGAATATTTAGAGGAGTTCGGCAATGATTTTAGAAATCAAAAAATAGCAGAGATTTATAGACTATATCAGGATCGAATGAAAAGCAACAATGCTCTGGACTTCGATGATTTAATCATGAAAACCGTTCAGCTTTTTCAAACCCATCCGACTGTTCTGAGATATTATCAAAATAAATTTAAATATATATTAGTGGATGAGTTTCAGGATACGAACATGGCCCAGTACACCTTAATCAGTTTACTGGCAAAAAGTCATGGAAACCTTTGTGTTGTAGGGGACGATGACCAGTCCATCTATGGCTGGAGAGGCGCAGATATCCGAAACATTTTAGGCTTTGAGAAGGATTTTCCCAATACACAGGTGGTTAAGCTAGAGCAGAACTATCGATCAACGAAGAGTATTTTAGACGCAGCCAATATGGTAGTGGCAAATAATACCGATCGAAAGTCAAAAAAACTATGGACCGATAATCAGGATGGGGAAATCATACAATACTACCGTGCCAATAACGAATATGATGAGGCAAGCTTTATTTCTGGTACCATCGAAAAGCTTAATGAAGAGGAAAATAGACCGTACTCAGAGTTTGCCATTCTATATCGTACCAATGCACAGTCCCGTGCCCTAGAGGAAATGCTGATGAAAAGAGCCATCCCTTATAAAATTTATAGCGGTACTCGTTTCTACGATCGAAAAGAAATTAAAGATATTTTAGCTTATTTGAGAACCATAGAAAATCCAGTAGATGATGTCAGTGTTAAGAGAATTATCAATGTTCCGAAGAGAGGCATCGGTATTAAAAGCATCGATCGGTTCGATGAATATGCAGAAGGAAAGAACGAAAGCTTCTTTGGTGCCCTTTTGCATGTGGATCAGATGCCGGACCAGTCCACGAGAGTAAAGGTGCAGACCAATAAATTTACAGAATTAATTCAATCCCTAAGGGATCGACAGGATGAAATGTCCGTTACGGATATCGTTAAGGAGATCTATGAAAAAACAGGATATATCGATGCTTTAATGGCAGAAGATAAAATAGAAGCAGAAAGCCGAATTGAAAACCTTCAAGAGTTTTTATCCGTAACGAAGGATTTCGACGAAAACTCCGAAGTAAAAACATTGGAGGAATTTTTAGCGAGAACATCCTTAGAAACCACCTTGGATGAAAATGATGAAGAAAATACGGTGACCTTAATGACACTACACAGTGCCAAGGGTCTAGAATTCCCTGTAGTTTTTATACCTGGAATGGAGGAAAGTATCTTCCCTTCTGCCATGTCACTTCAGGAAAATAATCTAGAAGAAGAGCGAAGACTTTGCTACGTTGGGATTACTAGAGCGAGAGAGAAGTTATATATGAGTCATGCTATGACGAGAACCTTGTACGGTAGAACCAATGCGAATCCTATTTCCAGATTTCTAGGAGAAATTCCAGAAGAATTGATTCAGATCGACAGGCCGTATAATCGGAAGCGGGATCTGAAAGAGATGCAGACTTCTCCTTTATTTACAGGGGCCATGATGCATCAAAAAAAGGGAAATGCAAATAGTATCAATAGCGATGCAATTAAAGCTGGAAACAAGGTGAAGCACCCAAAATTCGGGGTAGGTACAGTGGTTTCTGTAGCCGGTGAAATGCTGACCATTGCTTTCCCAAATTCAGGAATTAAGAAAATTGCATCCACCTTCATTCAGCTTGAAATTATGGATTAGCAAAAATGGGAAAATACCTTCCTAGAAGAGTGGATGGCAGGTATATTGAAAATTTTAAGGAGGGAATAGGACGATGGGTTCTATGGAAAGACTCAGACAGCTGGTGGATATCTTAAATGAATATAGCTATCAATACTATGTTTTAGATGAACCAGTAGTTAGTGATAAGGAATATGACCAACTTTACGATGAATTAGTTCTATTAGAAAAAGAGCTCAATACGGTACTAGAGGACTCTCCAACCATAAGAGTAGGGGGGGATGTGCTGAAAAACTTTAAGGCACACAATCATTTGGCGCCCCTATGGAGCTTAGATAAATGCAAGACACCAGAGGAACTGATTTCATGGGACTTAAGAGTCCGAAGGCTGCTGGAGGGAAGTGGGGTTCCTATAGAATACGTGATGGAATATAAATTTGATGGATTAACCCTCAACCTTACCTACAACAATGGACAGCTCGTGCAGGCTGCCACGAGAGGAAATGGCACAACTGGAGAGGGTATTTTAGAGCAAGTGAAGACCATTAAAACCATTCCACTGACCATTCCTCACAAAGGAAGAATTGAAGTCCAGGGAGAAGGATTAATGGGACTCTCCGTCCTAGCGGCATATAATAAAACGGCTTTAGAGCCCTTAAAGAACCCTCGAAATGCAGCAGCAGGTGCTCTTCGAAATTTAGACCCAAAGGTGACTGCGAAGCGAAAATTAAGTG
The DNA here is from genome assembly GCF_000018325.1 of Alkaliphilus oremlandii OhILAs. Taxonomy (GTDB): domain Bacteria; phylum Bacillota; class Clostridia; order Peptostreptococcales; family Natronincolaceae; genus Alkaliphilus_B; species Alkaliphilus_B oremlandii. Next base: position 605,502 of record NC_009922.1, read on the forward strand.
CTTTTTGTTATAATGTTGGATTCTATGAAGGCATAGACTTTAATACCCATATGGAGATCCTAGCGTTTCTGAAAGCAAATAAATTTCCGGTGAGCAATTATACGAAAAAATTCCATACCATTCATCAGGTTATTGAGGAGATTGAAACAATAGGAGAACAGGTAAAGTCCTTAGATTTTTTAACGGATGGATTGGTAATTAAAGTGAACCATATGGAAGCAAGAAGACTTCTAGGATATACACAGAAATTTCCACGTTGGGCCATGGCATTTAAGTTTGAAGCAGAAGAAATGACCACAGAGCTAAAGGATGTCATTTGGCAGGTAGGTAGAACTGGAAAACTAACGCCAGCGGCAGTTTTAGAGCCCATCGATATTGGTGGTGTCACTGTAAGTCGTGCCACTCTAAATAACTGGGAGGATATTCAGCGTAAGAAAGTAAAAATAGGCTGTAGGGTTTGGATTCGAAGATCTAACGATGTGATCCCTGAGATTATGGGCTCCATTGAAGAAACCTTAGAAGGTGCAATGGATATTGAAAAGCCACAGCACTGTCCAGCCTGTCACAGTGAAGTGGTGGAGAGAGGTGCGCATATTTTCTGTCCCAATTCGCTATCCTGTAAGCCACAGCTGGTATCTCGAATTGTGCACTATGCCAGCAGAGATGCCATGGACATCGTAGGCTTTAGTGAGAAAACGGCAGAGCAGCTATTTGAGGAATTGAATTTAAGGGATTTAGCAGATCTATATGAAATTAAATATGAGGATTTAATAAAGCTACCTCGCTTTGGTGATAAGAAAGCAAGAAATCTCTTAGAAGCCATTGAAAATAGTAAAAACTGCAAATTAGATTCCTTTGTATATGCCTTGGGCATCCCCAACGTGGGGAGAAAGACAGCTACAGACCTTGCAAAGCATTATAAATCCTTCCAAGCCATCCAAGAAGCAGAGTTTCAAGAGCTGATTACGCTTCCAGATGTAGGGGATATTGTGGCACAGAGCATCATTGACTTTTTTGAGGACGAAGAAATAAAGAAAAGTGTGAATCGATTGATCAATGAAGGCATTCGGCCTCTCTTTAAAGAAGTAGAACAACAGGAAAATATATTCCTAGGAAAGACTGTCGTTGTAACGGGTACCTTAGAGAAATATGGACGGAAAGAGATCAAAGAGCTTCTAGAAAAATTGGGTGCAAAGGTGACTGGAAGCGTCAGCAAAAATACAGATTTTCTTTTGGCTGGTGAAGCAGCAGGGTCGAAGCTAGAGAAGGCAATGGAAATTATAGCGTCTGGCGTGGAGACCAGTTTAAGGATTATCTCAGAAGCTGAATTTGAAGCCATGCTTTAGAAATATGTAAAAAAAGGAGGTTGATGAATATTCATCCCTCCATTTTTTCTAATGATGTCTATGCCCAGAAACTTCTTCCTCCAAATAGTATTACAAGTAGCAAGAAGAAGAAAAGTAAACTATCGTTAGAGCCCTTGAAAATACCACAGTTACAGAATATGATCACTAACAATAAAAAGAAAAACAATAAGCTGCTATTATTGTTAAAGATACCACCTAATACTGAATTTGACATAGAATTCACCTCCTTAATAGGATATCGATTATCTTTTTCTTAATTTATAATATGAAGCATCGGTGAAAGTGTGCTTTTATTCAGTAAGGAATTTATAGTATTGCATTTTAAAATGGGAAAAGAAAAGGGGGAACTTTCTTTGAAGGGAATAAAAAAAATAGGATACGTCAGTATTGGTATATTATTATCCATGGTGCTCTTACTCACCTCTGTAGAGCTGGTAGCTTTTCATATGGACCATTACAGGGCATCCTTTGAAAAGTATAAGATTACAGAAGCCACAGGAATGAATATGGAAAACCTAGAGCATACCATGGGGGACGTTTTAAAATATTTTAAAGATGATCGAGTGGAATTGGACACAAGAGCGGTGATTCATGGAGAAGAGCAACCCGTATTTGGAGAAAGAGAAATCTCTCATATGGTGGATGTGAAAGCACTTTTTGTTCAAGGAAGATTCATCAGAAACAGTGGGGTGCCCCTGATATTGATCATAGCCCTCATCTTGATCAAAATAGATAAAGATTGGAGAAAAGGATTTGCTAAAACACTTTTATATACTTCCATTGCCAATATAGGGCTTTTAGTTATGCTGCTGATATTGATGAAAATTGATTTCTATAAGTATTTTACGTACTTCCATCTAATATTTTTCAGCAATGATCTATGGATATTGGACCCAACAACCGATGTATTGATCCAGATGGTTCCCGAAGAGTTTTTTTATAGCACGGCAGTTAAAATCATCGTTTATTTTGTTGGCAGTCTGTTGGTTTTAGGCACTGCTGGTGGATACTATCTCAAAAAGAGAACAAAATAATCACCATCTTTCTCTTCCTTCATATCATAAATTATTAGAGGAAATTTGCTTCTAACTTGATATTGGGGAGGAGGAAAATAATGATAGAACTAACTTTAGTACATTGGGTTTACGTTATTGTAGTTTTAGTAGTCCTTGGAACAATGATACTTCGGCGAGATACCCTAATACCGTGTATCTTAGGAATCTTCATCATGGGATTGGCAGCAAATCAAGGAATTGTTGGAGCCATAGGAGGCATCTTTAATTCCTTCGTAGTTGCTGGGATTGAGCTAATAGGGATCATATTTATTATTTCGGTCATTGTATCCATGTCGAAGCTACTAGAAGATCTTGGTGCCAATCAACTCATGGTAAAGCCTATTACAAAGCTGATTAAGACGCCAAACCAAGCCTTTTGGTTTATTGGAATGGTTATGCTTCTAGTATCATGGTTCTTCTGGCCATCCCCTGCGACCGCTCTCGTTGGTGCGGTATTATTACCAGTGGGGCTAAAGGTAGGGCTACCAGCCATCGGTGCCGCCGTTGCAATCAACTTATTTGGTCACGGCTTAGCCCTATCCAGTGACCTTGTGATTCAAGGTGCATTGACGATTACAGCAAGTACAGCAGGTGTAGCAGTGACAGAGCTTTCTAGAAAAGGATTGCCTTTGTTTGCAGTCATGGCTGTTGTTACGATTACAACGGCTTATATTATGCTAAAAAGAGATATAAAAAATGGAACCTTAGAGGTTACGAATGACTTGATGGATAGAGAGCATAAAGAGGACCGTAAGACCAGTCCCGTTGCCAGGATTGCGGCGTATATTGTACCCCTAGCCTTCGGGATGGATATCTTAGCCATGTTCCTATTTGGATTAACTGGTGGGGATGCTACGGCTTTAATTGGAGGAACCGCAGTTTTAATGCTCATCGTTCTATGCGTACTGGAATATAAATCCAAGGCATTAGAGCATATCACGAATTATATTAAATCTGGCTTTGTATTTGGCATCGAAATATTTGGACCGATTATTCCAATCGCAGCATTTTTCTACATGGGAGATTTGAATTCTTTTGTAAAGGTCATGGGTGCTGGAGGATTGCCAGCAACATCCCAAGGGATTTTAGCAGACCTTGGAACAGCTTTAGCTTCTGTAGCGCCAATGAATCGACCGACGGTTGCAATTATGGAAATGGGAATTAGTGGATTGACAGGTCTTGATGGCTCTGGTTTTTCGGGTCTATCCTTATCGGGCGCTATTGCAAAAGTCTTTGGTACTGCCATCAATGGAAGCGTGGCCGTACTAGCAGCACTGGGGCAAATTGGCGCTATTTGGGTGGGTGGCGGAACCATCGTTCCGTGGAGCTTAATTCCCGCGGCAGCAATTTGTAATGTATCGCCTATGGAATTAGCGCGCAGAAACTTTATTCCAGTCATTGTCGGTTTAATCTGCACCACCATCGTTGCCATGTTCTTAATTTAATAGGAATTTAAGCCCATCGACCCTATATAGGAAAGGATGGGCTTAAATTTTAAGTATTTCACTTCCTTTTTTCTGTCCCCTCCTTTTTATCTTTAAAATATACACATCCTTGATCCTGCACATTGGATATTGAGGTTACATGAGTTAAGGTACATTCTCCCTCTTTCTCATAAAAACAAGGACTCGTACACTGAATCATGGTCATAAAAACCACCTCCTGTATATATTTTGTATTAAACAGTCCACTAAAATCCCATGTAATTATTGCTATTTATTATGGTATAATATTTCTTATAGTAAATAGGAAAGTTCTACTTATCATATGTTCTCAAGAAGAACTTTACCATAAATGAGTTTCAAAAGAAGCTTCCTTTGAACGCTCCTATAGAAGCTTTTTTTATCAACATCAAGGATAGGTGATACATGTGGAAATAGGGAAGGTACCAACAGAAGTTTTAAAAGAAGTTATTTTTTCTAATCTTAAAAATAGACGACCAGAAGTTTTAGTAAGACCGAATATTGGGGAGGATTGTGCCGTTGTAGATTTTGGGGACTACGTTTGTGTAATGAGTACAGATCCCATTACTGGAGCAGCGAAGGATATCGGTAGTTTAGCCGTTCATATTTCCTGTAATGATATTGCATCTAGTGGGGTAGAGCCATTGGGGATCATGCTGACCATTATGGCACCGCCCCATACGACGAAAGAAGATTTAAGTCTTGTTATGTCTGAAGCGAATAAAGCCGCAGCTTCTGTCAACGTGGAAATCATAGGAGGTCATACTGAAATCACAGATGCCGTCAATCGAATGATCATCAGCGCTACGGCCATAGGCAGACAGCTGAAGGAAAAATTAGTACTCTCAGAAGGTGCAAAAATAGACGATGCAGTTTTTATGACGAAATATACTGGACTTGAAGGCACTGCTATTATTGCTCGAGATTTAGAAGAAAAATTGAAAGAAAAAATAAGTGATGCCACCATTCAAACGGCACAAGAATTTTTAAAGGATATCAGTGTGGTGAAAGAAGGAATTACAGCAGGTGAAGTAGGGGTGCACAGCATGCACGATGTTACAGAAGGTGGCATTTTTGGTGCTCTATGGGAGTTAGGAGAGGCCTCCGGTATAGGCATCGAGATATACGAAGATCAGATCCCAATGAGACCTGAGACCTTAGAAATTTGTCACTATTTATCCATCGATCCCATGCGATTGATTTCCAGTGGTGTCATGGTAATGACCATTGCACAGGATAAGAAAGAGGCGTTGATGGAGGCTTTTAAAAGAGAAAATTTAATCCTTACAGAAATTGGAAGGATGGTTGAAAAAGATCGGATCATCATCTCAGCGGCCAAGGGAATCCGAGCGCTAGATCCACCGGATGTAGATGAATTGTATAAGGCTTTCGAAAATTAAAGTGTAGACAAGGAAGGGAAGATTCCCTTCCTTTTATCTGACATAAATCAGACAAAAAATACGATTTTATTACATCTTAATTACAAATTTCACTGGTTTATTACATCTTAATTACAAATCGCCAGATTCGTTGACATAAGATTTTGCATAGTGATATAAATAATAGTAAGAAGGATGGATTCCTTAGGAAGCAAGGAAAATTTTTGAAATAAAATAGGGGGCGAACAAATGAGGAAACTAATTTCCAGCTTATTGGTAGCAATCATCATCATTTCTTCCTTTTCTATTTCTTTTGCAAATCAATCGATGGATAAGATTTCATTAAAAGAAAACGGAATTGGTAGAAACTTTCAGGTAGTAAATATTAAGGTAGACGGCAAGGCAGTAAAATCCGCAGATGTGCCTCCTGTTATTTATCCATTGAATAATCAAGGAAGGACCTTAGTACCCCTTAGGATGATCATCGATCATTTTGGGGATAAGCTCAATGCTGATATTGAGTGGGACGGTACAAATAATCAGGTAAAGATCATAACAAAGGATAAGGAAATCCTTTTAAAGATTGATAGTGCCGTTGCTACAGTAAACGGAGTAGCTAAAAACCTGCCAGATAATGTGCCAGCAAAGCTTCTTGCAATCGGAAGCAACGGAAGAACCATGGTACCGATTCGTTTCTTTGCAGAGGAATTGGGACTTACTGTGAAATGGGATGATAAGACGTGGACTGCATCCATCGATATTCCAGAACAGACTGGAGGAAAAAATCCAGAGGAGAAACCGGAAGAAAAACCACCAGTGATAGGTACTGTCAGCGTTACGGATATTAAGGTAGAAACAAATGGCGCCATACCAAAAATTCGTATTAAAACTTCTGGAAAGGTTTCCTATAAAGAGCTGAAATTGGTGAATCCAGATCGTTTGGTTATTGATTTTGAGAACACCATCTTCGATATTGGCGATCGAACCGCCCTTGAACCCAATGGTACTCTACATATTCCAACGAACAACGATTTAATAAAAAATGTTCGAATGTCACAGTTCAATAACAATCCATTTATCACTAGAATTGTAATGGAATTAGGGAAGACCACAGCGTACCAAGTAACATATGATGAACAAAAGGGAGAAATCATCATCGATTTTCCAAATTATATTCGAAGCATTAAGAGAGAAGTCATGAACGCAAAAGAAGTCATTGTTATAGATGGAGACTATTTAGAAGATTATAGCATTATGAAATTAAACAATCCAGACCGTGCAGTGATTGACATTACAGGTGGCATATTACATGATGCTTTTAAAAGTAAAACGATGAATGTAGATGGAAGAGCAGCGAAGACTGTGAGAGTATCTCAGCATAATGTAGGAAACGATTTAACCGGAGAAAAAACCGTAAGAATTGTTGTAGACCTGCAAGATAACTTAGATACAGAGGAGATTTATGCAGAGGTAGTTAATAATCGGTTGTATTTACATTTAGAAGGAGAGCCTTTGAAGGCTGTTAAGTATGAAGAAACAGGATGGACAACTTCTAAGCTCACGTTCTTAGGCTCTAGAGTTACAAGATACAGCATTCAAAGACAGCAGGGGAACCTAATCGAAATGTCCGTACCAAAGGCTGATATTGAACTAGATGCGATGAACCTTCAAATTGGAGATCACATTGTTAAATCTATGGATATATCTGAAAATAGAGAAGGCAGCGAATACCATATCCGATTAGAGTTACAGGATTCCGTGGAATACCAATTACTTTCATCAGAAAAAACACAGGATTTCGTGCTGAATCTGAACAACAAAGCTGCAAAATACAGGGAAAAACTCATTGTAATTGACCCTGGACATGGTGGAAGTGATCCTGGTACAATCTCGCCGATATCTGGTGCGTATGAGTCCATCGTTGTGCTAGACATTGCTTTAAGGTTGAACCAACTACTGACAGAGGCAGGCTTTAGAACTTATATGACACGTGTGGACAATCTAAGTCCGAATATCAAACTAGAGCTACAGGAGCGTGTGGATGTGGCAGAGCAATTAAAAGCGGATCTATTTGTTAGTGTTCATGCAAATTCTGCTCTTGCATCATCTGCTAGTGGACTTGAAAATTACTACCATTCTACAGATCCAAGGGGTAAGAAGCTAGCAGAAATATTCCAGTCCGAGATGGTTAAAAACGCCAATGTCAATAATAGAGGAGCAAAAGTTGCGGACTTCTTTGTTCTGAGAAATACAACAATGCCATCGGTATTGACGGAGACAGGATTCTTGTCCAATCCAGGAGATGAAGCGAAGCTTGCAAGCAGTCAACATCGACAGCAGCTTGCAGAAGGAATGTTTAAAGGCATCCTGCGATATTTCGAAGAGAACAAATAAATTGGTTCTATATAGTTGAATGAAAAGAGCTGAGTTCTAGGGACTCAGCTCTTTTCACTATCCATAGTCATTATAAAAACTTCAATGGATTTTCAAACAAATCTATTTCTTAAATTTAAGATCTTGATATATAATTCATGGTAGATTTGCGATATAATAATGAAAAAAGAATCTTTGGGAGGAGAAATCATGGAGGCATTATTAGGGTATCTACTGATTTTTGTCGCAAGACTTACCGATGTCAGTATGGCGACGATCCGTATGATCATGGTAGTAAAGGGGAAAAGGGTCATCGCAGCATGTATCGGTTTCGTAGAAGTGAGTATTTATGTCGTTGCAATTGGCAAGGTGCTAAGTGGAATGGATAATCCACTCAACGTACTTGCCTACGCATCTGGATTTGCCACGGGAAATTATGTAGGTATATTTCTAGAAGAAAAGATGGCCCTAGGGAATATCATCGCACAGGTAATTTCGGATTATGAAGTTGAAAAATTGGTTGAAAAACTTAGAAATGTTGGTTTTGGTGTAACTGTAATCGAAGGGTACGGTAGAGAAGGCATAAGATATATACTAAATGTATCTTTGCAAAGAAAGCATTTATCGAGACTCTATCAAACGGTAGAGGAACATGATAAAAAAGCATTCGTTACAGTAACCGATGCCCGTGCCATTCGTGGAGGATATTTTGCCGGTATGAAGAAATAACGAATAGTTACGGATTCTCCTTAATATAATTGCTATATAAACTTTCTTCAAAAAATAGGAAAGTGTAGAGGAATTATAGAATAGGGGGAGGAAGTATATGAGAGTTTTGCGGTACGTGGCTATTTTACTTATAGTAGTATCGGTTGTTTCCTTGGTGGGCTGTAGCTTCTTTAACAGAGAAAAAGAGACAGATGTTAGTTTGATTATTGATACACCCACAATACAGGAAGACGGATTGAGAGAAACAGTTCTTTATTATAAGGATGAAATAGGTCTCATAGTTCCCGTGATGAGAAAGATACCTTGGGAAGAGGGAATTGCAAAAGCTGCAATAAACCAATTGGTTGATGAACCAGCAGTTCGAGATAATCTGTCAAGTATCGGTTTGTTTCCAGTGCTACCTACTGGAACAGAGGTTTTAGAAATGTCCATTAACGATGGATTAGCTAAAGTGGATTTTAATGAAAATATTTTGTCCTATGATACAGATACGGACGAAAAAGCGATTGTACAATCTCTTGTATATACGCTAACCGAATTTGAAGCAATTGATAAAGTGCAACTACTTGTCAATGGAAAAACACTGAATAAACTTTCTTTTGGAACAAAAGTTAAAAATCCCATGGAAAGAGAAAATATTAATCTTAGTTTGGCATTGGAATCGGAAGAATTACCTGTTATCGTGTATTATAAAACCACTACAAATGGGGAGGATTCATTTTTTATCCCAGTAACCAAGGGGGTAAATGCACTAAAAACAGATATTAAAAGTGCTTTAACTGCATTATTGGAAGGTGCACCAGAGGGCACTGGGCTTTACAGTGAATTGCCAGCAGGCGTTGTTCTCAACGATGTTTATGTAAAAGAAGGCGTTGCCTATATGGATTTCAGTAAAGAGATTGAAAACATTCCAGATAATAAAACCCATCAACAGTCCATGGTGTATGAATTAGGGCTCACTCTAAGGGAAATAGAACCAACGATTTCACAGGTTCGTATTTTATCCTCTGGAAAGGAAATTCAATTAAATTCTGATGTAAGTTTAAATCTACCAAAGCATGTCAATCCATATTAACAATAAAGCCGAGATACGCTCTCGGTTTTTTTTATGACCTAACCCAATTTATGCGACCAAAGGGAGTGATAAATTGATGGTAGGTCAAACGCAACGAACACCAAATTTGCACGACCGGAGGAAGTGAACAAATTTGAGTTGTGAGACTGCGAAATAACCCAATTTATGCGACCAAAGGGAGAATAAAACTGTGCAATGAGACTGGAAACTACACCGTGAATTTCTATAGTATATACAAAGCGTCGAACAATTCCTTTGTATATAAAAGGTGAATTATGATACAATACTACAAGGAAAATATAAAATAGCATCCTGGTAGATGAAGGATGCGACGAAAACTTAAATGATATGAGTGGAACAAAGAAAATATATGCTACCCATTATTTTGCAGAAAGGAAGATGAAATTGAGTAGAATTGATGGTAGGAAAAATAATGAATTGAGACCTGTAAAATTTACAAGAAACTTTACAAGGTATGCACAAGGATCGGTATTGGTGGAAATGGGGGAAACGAAGGTAATTTGCACGGCTACCATAGAAGATAAAGTACCGCCCTTCCTAAAGAATACAGGCAAGGGATGGATTACTGCGGAGTATTCCATGCTGCCAAGCTCTACCCAAAGCAGGAAGGTAAGGGAGTCCAGCAGAGGCAAGGTAGAAGGGCGAACCCAAGAAATTCAAAGATTGATCGGAAGGGCTCTACGCTCTGTCGTGGATTTAGATGCCTTAGGAGAAAGAACACTATGGATCGATTGTGACGTCATACAGGCTGATGGTGGCACTAGAACGGCTTCAATTACTGGATCTTTTGTTGCCTTAGTAGATGCATTAAATAAGCTAAAGGAAGAGGGTGCCATAGAAAGTATACCGGTTCGAAGCTTTGTATCTGCAATTAGTGTGGGCATCATAAACGGAGAGGCGATGCTGGATCTATGCTATGAAGAAGATTCTACGGCTAAAGTGGATATGAACATCGTCATGACCGATAGAGGAGAATTCGTTGAAGTGCAAGGTACAGGGGAGGAATCTCCATTTGCCAAGGCAGACTTAATGAACCTGTTGGAACTAGGAGAAAAAGGAAATCTGGAATTAATCCAACTTCAAAAAGAAGCATTGGGTGCCATAGCAGATGCAATCGAAAATAAGTAGAACAAGGAGGACCTATGAAAACAACAGAAGAGATAAAAAAAATACATCAAGCAGTAATTTCAACGGGCAACAAGCATAAATTAGAAGAGATTGGCGCCATATTAGAGGATTTTAATCTAGAGGTTCTATCTATGAAAGACGTAAACTTAGAGGGCTTGGAAATCATAGAGGATGGAAATACCTTTGAAGAAAACGCCTTAATCAAGGCAAAAGCAGTAATGGAGAGAACTGGAAAACTAACCTTAGCAGATGATTCTGGTTTAGAGGTAGATGTACTGGACAACCAACCGGGCATCTATTCTGCACGATTTTCTGGTGAAAATGCTACGGATGAAAAAAATAATGCAAAGCTTCTGAAAATGCTGGAAGAAGTTCCTTTTGAAAAAAGGACAGCTAGATTCGTTTGTGCCATGGCAGCCGTATTTCCAAATGGAGATACCATTGTTTTAAGAGGCGAATGTCCTGGTGTAATCGGTTTTGAAGCAAAAGGAAAATCTGGATTTGGATACGATCCATTGTTCATCGTAGAAGAATATAATCAAACCTTCGCAGAATTAGGGGAAGAAATTAAAAATAAAATCAGTCATCGTGCAAGAGCTCTAGAGAAACTGAAGAAAGAATTAATTCTAAGGTTGGGAAGTGATTAGTTGAAAATCGGCATAATTAGTGACAGTCACGAAGGACGTTATTATATTGACCTAGTAATGGCGCAATTGAAAGAAGTGGACTTAATTATACATGCTGGAGATGGCTATCAGGATACAAAATATATAGAGCATAGATATGGCATAAAAACATTAGGCGTAAAAGGAAACTGTGATCTGGAAGGGCCAGAGCAGAGGCTTGAAACCATAGAAAATAAAAGAATTTTTATTGCCCATGGAGATCGATATGGTGTAGTGTCCAACATGGATCGAATCTTTTACGCAGCAAAGGAATTCGAAGCAGATATCGCTATCTTTGGTCATACCCATGTACCTTTCTATATGGTGGAAGAAGGGATTGTATTAATGAATCCAGGCAGTATTACGCTGCCAAGAGGAGACAGCCAAAGGAGTTATTGTATACTCACCCTAGCAAAAGATATAAAAGTAGAATTTATGAAAATATAGCAGAAAAGTTGAGATAAACCTTGAAAAAGGGAGTATACCTTTCGTATTTCATGGCTATCTTTAATAAATAAGCTTTAAATGACTTGAGTTTTTATACAGAAGTATGTATACTATATTTTGTCCCTTGAGACAAGATGAAGTTTCATTCAAGTCATTTTAGCTTGTACGACAGATGCTTGACATGGAAAAGGTTTTATGGTAACATTATTAAATGTTACAAAGCAATATGCGGGTGTAGTTCAATGGTAGAACGTCAGCCTTCCAAGCTGATCGCGAGGGTTCGATTCCCTTCACCCGCTCCAAACATGTACTCATAGCTCAGCTGGATAGAGCAACGGCCTTCTAAGCCGTAGGTCCGGGGTTCGAATCCCTGTGGGTACGCCATATTTATGGTGGGTGTAGTCAAGTGGTTAAGACACAGGATTGTGGCTCCTGCACTCATGGGTTCGAATCCCATCATCCACCCCAAATGTTGGGATATAGCCAAGTCGGTAAGGCAACGGACTTTGACTCCGTCATTCCGCAGGTTCGAGTCCTGCTATCCCAGCCAGCAATATGTTTTAAATAAGATTTACTTCAATGCGCGGGTGTGGCGGAATTGGCAGACGCACTAGACTTAGGATCTAGCGGGCAACCGTGGGGGTTCGACTCCCTTCACCCGCACCATTTTGCGGAAGTGGCTCAGTGGTAGAGCATCGCCTTGCCAAGGCGAGGGTCGCGGGTTCGAGTCCCGTCTTCCGCTCCAACATGTACTCATAGCTCAGCTGGATAGAGCAACGGCCTTCTAAGCCGTAGGTCCGGGGTTCGAATCCCTGTGGGTACGCCAAAACAGAATTAGACTAGAACCAGTTTTCTAGTCTAGTTTTTATTAAAAAAATATTTGCGCCATTAGCTCAATCGGATAGAGTTGCAGACTTCGAATCTGAAGGTTGGGGGTTCGAGTCCCTCATGGCGCGCCATACACTTTGAAATACTAATGTTTACGGACGTTAGTATTTTTTTATTTTTAAAATATAAAATAATAAGCGTTTATACCACCCAAAATCTGGGTATATTATCTCTACAACAATTAATAACAACTTGTGAGAGGAGATGAATTATGGGTTATATAGCATGGATAATCTTAGGCGCACTATCCGGATGGATAGCAAGTATTGTAATGGGTAAAAATTCACAGATGGGAGCTATTGCGAATATCGTGGTAGGTATTGTGGGAGCTTTTATTGGAGGATTCGTATTCAGCTTAATAGGCTCCGTTGGTGTCACAGGACTGAATATATGGAGCATAATAGTTTCCGTAGTTGGATCTTGTATATTACTATTTGTAGTTAATAAAATTAAATAAAATTAAAAATTAGTGTCTTTTTAAAAGAATCTCTTAATTAGAGGTTCTTTTTTTATACAACACAACAAAAGAATGTTAGCAATGGATGGTTGCGTGACACAAATAAGGCTAAAATAAGGTCAGAGAAAATTACTTAGCTGGCATGAAATATAAAGAACGAAGGGATTGCATGGATTGTACCTATAAAGTAAAATTAATGAAAAGGAGGGATTCAATGAAAAAATACGCATTGATAATTTTAGGGTTATGGATGCTGATATCTTTAATCGGATGTTCAACTAAAATATTAGAAGAAGAATATAAAGGGTTTGAAACAGAGATTCAGCCCACCATGCAAGATGAAGCCCCCGGTACAGAAAAAAATTTAGAGAAAAGCCTTGTATTGCAGGTTGAAGAATATATAAAGGAAAATAAGGTATCCTATTCTTGGAAAGATGTACAATATGATATGGCGAATAAGTTGAATGAAAAATTCGTAGTAGCTGGTGAAGCAGAGCTAAGCGATTATTATAACTATGGGTTTCGGGGAAAAGAAAAAGATTATTTTGCTGTGCGAATAACACCTTATGATGGCGATTACACCAATGCTTGGTACTTGTATCTTCACAGGGAGAGCTTTGAAAAACTATACCATTCTTTAAAAGAAGGCAATCGAACAGTGATCGCTACCTGCGAAATCCCAAGGTACATTTATAAAGAAGGGCAAGGAAATATGGCTTTTGTAAATCAGGCTCAATGGTAATTTAGAGGATACGATTGGATAATGGAGGTGGTCCTGTGTGTGGTAGATATCTTTTAGATATGGATACAGTGGAAATTAGCAATATTCTTCACAATATAAAGTGGAGCTGCGGCGAAACATTGAAGACGGGCGAAATATATCCCACGAATACTGTACCGATGATAACGTCTAGGGGGGTAACCTTTGCCAAATGGGGATTTCCAAAATGGGATAATAAAGGTGTGGTCATCAATGCTCGGGTAGAAGGATTGCAGGAAAGAAGGATGTTTAAAAGCTTAGTAAAGAATAAGCGGTGTATTATTCCTGCCAATGGCTATTTTGAATGGAAGCAGATTGGAGGCAGTAAAGTAAAAGAAAAATATTTGATTGATAATAAGGGCAAGATCTTATACATGGCAGGTCTTTATGATACGGTTGAAGAAAGTAGCACCCAATTAAGCTTCCTAGATCATAACACACAAACGTATTTAGCCTTTGCGATCATAACGAAGGATGCCAACGATTCCGTTTCCCATGTGCATCATAGAATGCCTTTAATTTTTAACAAAGAGGAAATGGAGATGTGGCTAAGTGGTTATGACTTAAGTGCTCTTCTATCACAAAATAATATTGCACTACAATACTCAATGGATCATTAAAAATTGGCAAAGAGCGATGAAGAGATAGGAATATCATACGATAATTCCTATCATTCGTCTAAAAGAGCAATAGCTCGAATCGGTGATCCATCGGCATCCTTATGCTTTAGTGGCAGTGCACAGAAGGTAAAAAGTTCATCACCGAGCAAGTGCAAATTCATTAAATTTTCAATAACTACAATCTCGCTATCTCGGAATAGCTTTTTATGGAGTGTAAGATTGATATCTACAATGGGATCCAGCCCGATGGTATCAAGACCAATGCCCTTTTTACGACTGTTTATTAAAAAGTCTGCAACTTCATGGTCGATGCAAGGGTACTCTCCAAAATATTGTTCTGTTCCCCAATATTGAGACCAGCCAGTATGAAAAAGGAGGAACTCCGCTTGGAGAGCCTTATCTTTATATGGGAGAATATAATCCATAGTAATGGATTGACCTTCTCTCAAATCGGAGCAATGGATAACCAAGGCCCTTCCGACGAATTGAGAAATTGGGAATTGGTCCAGTGTTGTTCTGTTTGGAAACAGGTGGGCAGGCGGATCCATATGAGTGCCCGTGTGTGTATACAGAGTCACTAGGGTTTCTCTAAATCCATCCACCTCATAGGAATTTGCAGGTGAGAACTTAGGACCTTCCGTACCTGGATAAACAGGCATATCTTCTGAAATATAATGTGTCAGATCAAGAATTTTCATTTTTTACCTCCCAATAATATAGAAATTCAATTGAACTCATACTTTAGATTTTTGTAAAATTCTAAAAATTTCATTTACTAATATTTATGATTGTACTATAATACAGCCATGACTTCAAGGAGACAGAACTGTTTTCTATACCATAGACGGAATAATCCATCGAAGACCATAGATGGAAAAACTAAAAAATATTGAAAGTGACCTTAGGGGTCACTTTTATTTTGGAACTCTAATAGATAGAGGTTGACAATACAAATATACCCTTATATAATAATGATATCGAAATGATATCATTATTATATAAGGGAGGTTTTGCTATGGTTGAAAAGATAATGAAAGATGAGCATTTGGTGACAGAAGAGAGGAAAGCAAAAAGTTCCAATGGTATGGTCATACTGATCTTAAACATCGTTTTAATGGTGGCTAGTATTTTTTCTATAATCATTGGGGCTAATTTGATCTCCAACACTGGCAATTTATTTGGTATACTATTTATTGTAATTGGCGTAATTTATTTGATGATTGTAGGTCCGATTCTATTTGCAGGATTGAAGGTTTTAAAGCCGAATGAAGCATTGGTATTAACTTTGTTTGGTAAATATACTGGAACTCTAAAGGGAGAAGGATTTTTCTTTGTAAATCCTTTCAGCAGCGCTGTAAGCCCAGCCTCAAAAAATACGAGCACAGGAAGCCTTGGAACGCAAGATCATATTAAGGTCAGCGCAAATGAAATTAATATCCCAAGTCAGCGAAGTAAAAAGATTTCTTTAAAGGCGATGACACTGAACAATGATAAGCAAAAAATTAATGATCAAATGGGAAATCCGATTATCATTGGTGTCGTAGTTATATGGAAGGTTGTAAATACAGCGAAAGCAGTATTCAATGTAGATAATTATGCAGAATATTTATCGATTCAAACAGACTCTGCTTTAAGAGACATTACGAGACTCTATCCCTACGACTCAGTTAATGATGACAACGAGAAGTCTCTTCGTGGTAGTAGCCTTGAGGTTGCAGAAAAACTTAGACACGAGATTCAAAAGCGCGTAAATATTGCAGGACTTGAAGTCGTTGAGGCTAGAATAACGCATTTAGCCTATGCACCGGAAATAGCTTCTACAATGCTACAGAGACAACAGGCTTCAGCTATTATTGATGCTAGACAGATGATTGTAGAAGGTGCGGTAGGTATGGTGGAAATGGCATTGGCTAAGCTGAGTGAAAATGATATTGTAACCCTAGATGAAGAACGGAAGGCTGCCATGGTTAGCAACCTACTGGTTGTATTGTGTGGGAATAAAGAAGCACAACCCATTGTAAATAGCGGTTCCCTATATTAAAATAAAGGAGATGATGGAGTGGAAAAAAAAGAAAAAGACAATGAAAAAAAACAACTTTTATTAAGATTATCATCATCTCTCTGGAAAGATCTAGCACAATGGGCAGAGGACGACTTTAGATCCATCAATGGACAAATAGAGTATCTTTTAACAGAATGTGTGAAGCAACATAAAAAAGGAAAAATGTAAAAAGATATTTACTTCGAACGTTTGTTCTGATACAATAAAACTAAAGAACAAATGTTTGGAGTGATACTATGGTAAATCAATCATTAAAGTACTCATTAAACAATCATAAAGTAATTACAATCATGTATATGAAAGACTTAGAGATCATACAAAGAAGAATTCAAGTTTTAAAGATGGAGAGTGGGCTTATAAAGGCACTAGACATCGATAAGGGACAGCTTAGAACCTTTAGGATAGACCGAATATTATCTGCAATTGATACCAAACTCATGGGGAACGAAGATAGCATGGCGGAGAACTATATCTTTTAAGGAATACAGTGGATAAAAAATATAAAAATTTTAGAAATAAAGGTGTATAGATTTAACAAAGCTGCACATAATAAGATTGTAAGATTCGTGATAGAAAATTGGGCTCCAGTTTAGACTGAGAGTTAAATATATTTATAAGGTCCGTAATGGATTTTAATAAATATAAAACCATTTCCATTACGGATCTTACTTTTTTATTGATATAATATAAGGTACATAGGTTTTCAGGATGGTTTGCGAATGTTAAAATAGATTTAAATAAAATAAAGTTTAATAATATATGGCAAAGGTGGAGAAAGAGATGGGTAAACTAGAGGGATTAAAGCCAGAGAGAGTATTTTATTACTTCGAAGAATTAACGAAGATACCGAGGGAGTCCTATAATGAAGAGCAGGTTAGCAACTATATTAAAAGTGTGGGAGAAGACTTAGGATTAGAAACAATTCAAGATGATTTGTTGAATGTGATCATCAGAAAACCAGCAAGCCCAGGATATGAAAATGCCGAGGGCGTAATTATTCAAGGTCATATGGACATGGTGTGTGAAAAAGAAAGTGATAGTGAACACGATTTTCAAAAAGATCCAATCTCTTTAATCGTGGATGGAGACTATATTTGTGCAGATAAAACCACTTTAGGTGCAGACAATGGTATTGCAATCGCAATGGGGTTGGCCATATTGGAGGACAATACGCTACAGCATCCTGCAATTGAATTCCTTGCTACAAGCTCAGAAGAGACCGAAATGGATGGTGCATTGGGTTTAGCAGAGGATGCTTTAAAGGGTACAAGGTTTCTGAATTTAGATTCCGAAGAGGAAGGTGTAGTGATTGCAGGATCTGCTGGAGGAGAGCTCATCAAAATAGAGATTCAGTCGACCTATGAAGAACTTCAAGACTCCATGGGTTTTGATATAGAAATCAAAGGTTTAATGGGTGGACACTCTGGTATGGAAATTAATAAACCGAGAGAAAATGCAAATAAAATACTTGGCAATTTATTAAAGGAATTAGCAGAGCGGATGGAAATTCGATTGATTTCCATTACAGGTGGAACGAAGGACAATGCCATTCCAAGAAGTGCAGGAGCTAAAGTTGCATTAGTGCAAGAAGATAGAGTTCAGTTTGAAAATATTATGGAAGAAATCAAGGGAAGGGTTATAGAAAAAAACAAAGGAAAAGAACCCGGAATTGATATTTCTGTTGAACGCTGTGAAACCGTAACACAAGGTTTTTCTAAGAATACATTAAAATCTGTTGTAGAACTTTTGGAAAATCTGCCCACAGGTGTCTTTACAATGTTAGAAGGTTATGACAATATTGTTGAAAGTTCTTCAAACCTAGCTATTATTAAAACGGAGGATGAAAAAATAACGGTCCAGATATCCCTTAGAAGTTCCATAGAACGCCGATTGAAGGAGATGGAAGCACTGATTATAAAAGAAGCAGATAAAATCAATGCAGTGTATACCATCGGTGCTAGTTATCCAGAATGGGAATACAGGCCGGATTCAAACTTAAGAAAGATAGCCATGGCTGTATATGAGCATGTATTCGGAGTAAAGATGGAAGCTGCAGTAATTCATGCTGGGCTGGAATGTGGCGCTATGGCAAAAAAATATCCGAATATGGATTTAATATCTTTTGGACCGAATATTTATGATGTACATACACCAAAGGAGAAAATAAGTATTTCATCTACCAAAAGAATTTATGAATATACAGTGGCTCTATTAAAATCTCTATAAATTGACATAAAGTTAACTTGTTTGAATCTTCCTTCAATTTGTGGTATAAATAGATTACCAGAAATATAGGGGGGATTCGATTGCAAGAAAATCAACTGCTGATGCTATTAGATCGATCAGAGCTAATACCGAAGCCATCCAGAGAAATTAGCGATATTTTTAAGATACTGAATAATCCCGTAGAATTGGATATCGACTTATTGGTCGAAAAAATTCAGGACGTAGAAAATCTTCATGACCTCATGATCAAGAATTTAAATACGGGATATTTTAAAGCTAATAGAGAAATAAAAACGATTAAAGAAGCCATTGTCTATTTTGGTATGCAGACCATACAGAATCTGATTACGTTGTTCATTACAATCCAGTTATTTTCTGAAGCAAGGGATCTGAATAAAGGGGAGAAGCCGGAAAGAGTATTCTATATGGATCAATATTTTAAGCATGTGCTAGGAACATCTGTAGCCAGTGCCATGTTATCTGCCATGCTCAATA